>JBEKDX010000055.1:0-14720 GCA_050014135.1 Occallatibacter sp. | reverse complement strand
GCTCCAACGAAACATAGCTGAACATCCCATCTTGTACTCGCTCATCTCCACGCATAACTATTCGATGAATCGGAAGACCCACATGACGCGGAAATCTAATCGAATTTCAACAAGTTCTTAGGCGCTGGCCGCGTCCTCCCGGTACATCGAATAATGTAAAATTTCCGCGGCAATTCCTGTCATCTGATTCGAGGTATTGTCCGTGCGGAGAACGCGGCCCTGACATCGAATCGAGCAACAGGGTGAAAGAGTAATCTCCGGAGGCAATGCGACAAGAAAATCAACATCGCCGCTGATTGCGGCGCTATCGGCCAAGTCAATATAGAAATAGACGCCCCGGTTGCTCAAGTCGCGGGTAAATCCAGAAATCTTTCGCGCTGCGAGCATCACAGTGAGAGGCGCGCTGATCGTAAATCGATGCCCTTCCCTACGGTCGTCTACCGCCTCCACTGATCGAGTCATAACTCCCCTATCCGAATTCAATTCCGCTCTCCGAGAGGTTGCGCATACGGGAAAACAAAGATCGCGGCACTTAGCCGTGTACGCGCCAGTATCTCTCTGGCTGTAAGACCAGGGGCAGCGCCGCGGCACGAAGGTGTCGTCCGTTCCGGTTACCGCAGTCCTGAGAACTGGTTACGCAGGGCAGAGTAGCAATCGCAATGCCAAATGAATTGCCAGAAACTCCGGTGTTATGAGAAGACACGGATATGAATACGCAACAATTTGCGCAGTGTATGGAAAGAATCTGGACACTTTGATCCAGATTGCGCACTGGGTACCTGTTTCATCCCGGACGCTGGAAAAGTCTTACGATTGATCATCCAGCTTGCGCAGATACGCGAAGGACTTCGCCATGGCATCGTTCGTCGCGACCAACGGCTGCCAACCAAGCGCGTGCAGCTTGGCGTTGTCAAACCGGCTCCCGCCCCAGGCCGCCGCTACTTTGTAGCGGGTGAGAATTGCCGGTAACTGGCCTTGCGAATAATAATGATAAATTTCCAATCTGTGAGCCAGCATACGGGTGACAAAGTACGGCAGACGGATCGAACGGATGCGTTTAACTTGCTTCTTGTACTCACGCAGATAGCGCGCGGCCGTCGGCAAGTTGTCATCATGCACGTTATAGACTTGTCCAGCGGAATCAGGTTGAATGGCCGTGACCACGATTGCCTCCGCGCAGTTGACGACATAGGACAAAGGCAGCAGATTGCGCCCTCCTAAATGAAAAAATACCGGTCCGATCTGCAAGCCTACACGATTGGAGATTGCGCCGCCGCCTGGTCCGTAGATAACTCCGGGCCGCAAAACTACGAGTTCAAAGCCGGCCTTCTGCTGATGGTCGCGGAATAACTGCTCTTGCATCAGCTTGGAATAAGAGTAAGTGTCGCGCAGCTCGGGATGAGTTTCGAGCGGCGTCGATTCGTCGATGCGCGCGCCCCGTCCCAACGCTACAACTCCATAGACGCCGAAGGAACTTACCAGAACCACGCGTGTCTTTTCTATTGGCATATTGCCGCGCGCTTCAAGAGCTTCAAGCAAGTTGCGCGAGGCAACGACTGAGTCGGCAAAGATCTCTGCTGCCGCGCCCTTCAGAGCAGCGGCCAGATGAATGACCAGCGAGACATCCGCTACAGCTCGGGCACAGTCGGCCTTCGAGCGCAGATTGCCAAAGCATAACTCCAGTTGCGCGCCGGGATAACTCTCTTGCAAAGCCAGAAGCCGCTCAGCCTTGCCGCGATCACGAAGAAAGCAGCGAATATCCTGATGGCCATGAGAGAGCAGGCGTTCAACGGCACTCGTTCCAAGGAAGCCTCCCGCGCCTGTAACTAACACCTTCATGGCCGCACCTCCGGATAAACCTGCTCGAAGATACTCTCCATCATCGCGGTAACTCGAAGTATCTCGGCATATGCAATTGGCGGCTCTAAATCTTGGTCGATGCTCAGATAAAACTCCTCCAGCAGGCGGCGCATTCCATCAAAAAAATGAAAACGAGAATGCGAGAAGCGATTCACATTTTTCAGACCTTGACGCAGGTAATCCTTGGCGGTAAGGAACGGAGGAAACAAGCGGCCCAGCGCGGACGGGAATGCCTGCTTGCGCTCCAGGACAACCGTGCGCGCCGTGTAATCGACATGAGCAGTGTTTTTGGTTCCGTAAACGCGAAGGGTTTGCCCGACTGGGCGGGCATGAGCGCAGAAGGTCGCATAGGCGCTTGTCCGCTCTCCGCGTATCATCACGCGCAGCTCATCAAGAATTTCAGCGGAGCCAGTTTCGATTACTCCTTTCCCGCCGCGATAGGCGATGGTTTGAATAAATGGATGGTCGTCCGGCAGAAATGGCGTGATCTTATTCAGCACATGATCCATCATGTTATGAAATAACTTGCCGGGCAGGCGATGCACCCAATGGTCGAGATCGCGCCGGAAGGACATTCCAAATTCGCCTTGCAAGTCATAACCGGTATAACTTTCCACGTGAACCGGAGAGCCGAGCACGCCAGTCTCCTGCAAGCGTCGCAACTCGAGTGCGGGAGCCTCGAAACGGGGCCAGTAATTCACCGCCAGCTTGCGTCTCGCTGCGAGAGCCGTTGTGATAATCGCTTCAGCATCGCAATGATGCAGCGCAACGGGCTTCTCGAGAAAGACATGACATCCAGCCGCGACGGCTTGGCAAGTGAGCGCGAGATGCGATTGCGGCGGCGTGGTAATGTGCAGCACGTCTGGCTTTTCCACATCGAGCATTCGCGCTACATCCGAGTACCATTGCGGAACGGAGTAACGCACGGCTAACTGCTCGGCCATGACCGGCTCCAGATCGCAGACGGCCGAGAGATGCACGGAGGGAATCTTTCGGATCTCCTCGACGTGCGCATCGGCGATCTTGCCGCATCCGACAATTGCTATCTTCAAGCTCATGGCCTTTCCTTCCTCGCGAAAGATGAATCACGCAACGACCTTCGTCTCTGCTGTATGAATTCTATGACCTGCTGTCGGGCGATGTTTTCATTGCTCAGAATTCGTTCTCGATTGCTTCCCGAAGAGCGGCGGCGACTGCTTGCTGCTGGCCGGCAGTGATGCGGTTGAAGAACGGCAGGGCGAGAGTGCGCCGTGCAATGGATTCGGTAAGAGGAAGCGTGGCGGATGCGGCGCTCGAATGACTGCGCCATGCCGGTTGCAGATGAATGGGAGCAAAGTAACGCCCGGTGGAGATGCCGCGCTGAACAAGAGCAGACTGCACACGGTCGCGACTAATTCGTTCCGGCAAGCGGACGACATAAACGAACCAACTGATAACGCGATTGAGAAGCGCGAGCGGCGGAAGTTCGAGGCCGCGAATACCGCCGAGCAGCGCATCGTAACGCTCCGCGGCTTCACGGCGCAGGGCGAGCATCTCGCCGATGCGGCTCAGCTGTGCCCGGCCCAGCGCGCAAGCCAACTCGGAGAGGCGGTAGTTATAACCGACCTCGGCGTGGTCAAGCCAATCGCCCGAAGGCTTCCGGCCTTGATTACGCAAGCAACCCAGGCGCGCGGCATGAGCCTGATCGCGCACGAGAACCGCACCGCCCTCGCCAGTAGTGAGCTGCTTGTTGGGATAAAAACCGAGTACGGCCAGATCGCCGAAACTGCCCACCCGCTTGCCTTGGAACTCCGCGCCGATGGCTTCGCAGGCGTCCTCGATCAAAGCTAAATCGTGAAGACGGGCAATAACTTCGAGCGCATCCATCTGTGCTGGAACACCGAAGGTATGGACCACTAAGATTGCCCGCGTGCGCGATGTAATGGCCTGCTCGACGCTGGCTGCGTCAAGGTTCAGCGTGACGGGATCAATCTCCGCATAGACCGGCGTAGCGCGGACCTGGAGGACCGCATTGGCCACGGCGACAAAAGCAAAAGATGGTACGATCACCTCGTCGCCTTCGCCGATGCCCAGCGTGAGCAGCGCCAGGTGCAGGCCCGCTGTGCCGGAGCTGACACAGACAGCGTGAGGCACGCAGTGATACTCGGCCAGCGCTGCTTCAAAGGTTATCAATTCGGGACCAAGGCTCAGGTGCGGTGTGCGCAGAACAGCCGTAACGGCGTCGATCTCGGCTTGAGTGATGTCGGGCGAAGAAAGCGGCACCTGCAATGCGGCAGGCACCTGCGGTGCTGCAGCCGCCTTTGGCACGTCCGCGCCAGAAAAAAGGCGCGGAACCACCGGTGATGCGGCTAACGGCGCATTCGGATCAAGGCTCATGGGGCAACTCGGTTTCATCGGGCAGCGGCGTGGGCTGCTTGATCAGCAGTCCGTCGAGCGAAACGGTAGTGAGGACGCGGACAATGGTCTCTGCGGCCGTTCCATTGCCGTAGGGATTTGCCATGCCGCGCAGGGAATTCCGGAATTCAGGAGTGAGAGCTTGGCGGATTGCTGCTTGAATTGCAGTGGTTTCAGCAGGAGTGTCGATCACGTTGCGGGCACGTTCGCGACCCTGCTGGCGCATTCCCACATTGACCGTGGGCAGAGCGAAAGAGGCCGCTTCCATAATGCCGCTGGACGAGTTGCCGACAAGCGCGTCCACTTGGCCGAGCAAGCTCCAGTACGTAACAGCGTCGAGGTTGACGAAGATGTGTGTCTGTGGGCGGGTATCGGCAAGGGCGCGAGTGCGTTCAATCAGCGCCAGGCTCCCGGCGTCGGCGTTGGGATAGACAAAAATGAGTTTGCCGGGAGTCTGAGCCAGTGCGGCAAAGAGGGCGTCAGCCTCAGCGTTGGTGTCGCGCAGAATCGTGACCGGATGCCACGTAGCGAGCAGCGTAGGCGGCGTGAGCTTGAGGCCGAGCTTGGCTTCCAGCGCGGCGCGAGCAAGCAGTGGTGAACGACGCAGGTGGTCGAGCGAGGGCGCGCCGGCATGATGAACGCGCCATGGCTCCTCGCCCATCGCGATTACGCGCCGGCACGCGGTTGGCGTCGAAGTGAAGTGAATGTGGGCCAGCTTGGTGAGCGCGTTGCGCACCTGGTCGTCGATGGCACCCTGCGAGATTTCGCCGCCTTCAATGTGAGCGATGGGAATACGAAGCGCAAGCGCAACGGAGGCGGGCGCGAGCATCTCGTAGCGGTCGGCGATCAGCAGCAGCAGGTCGGGCCGCCATGCTGTGAGCGCATCGGCCAAACCGAGAATCGCGATACCGATCGTCTTAGCCATACCGGTGTCGGTGTCGGAACTGAGCAGGCACTCGATGCGCGCGAGAATGGGAAATCCATCGCGCTCAATATCGTGAATAGTGCCGCCAAACTCCGGCGAGAGATGCGCGCCCAAGGTAAAGAGGCCCAGTTCGACATCCGGGTGCGCAGCCAACTCACGCAGCGGCCAGTATAGGTGGCTGTAGTCAGCGCGGGAGGTGGTGACAACGCCAATGCACCGCTTGATTTTGATTTCGTTCATAAGCAGACCTGAGTTCCGCGCTGCGCGGCAAGCGCCAGCACGGCCTGGCTAGGCGTGTAATCGGGAACCAGCGCGCGCAGATGATCGAGCGCGCTGTCGAGGTCGCGGGCATCGAGGGCTGAACGCAAGGCAACTAGTCCAACATCGAGTTGCACTTCGTTTGGTAGAGAAGCCTCGACCAAGACCAATCCGTCGAGATTAGCCGCCATAGTTCGATCCCCGGCGGGCCACAGAATTTCGGTTTCCTTGTCGCCGGGACGAAGGCCGGTGAGTTGAATTGCTATTCTCCGGTTCGGCGCAAACTTGTCGGCGAGAAAGCGAGCCAGATCGGCAATGTTATGCGTGACCGAAAGCACGGGAGCGAACAAGGCCGACGGATCGAGGAGCGCAGCCGACAACAGCAGATTTACGGCTTCGTCGAGCGTGAGGAAGTAGCGTCGCGCCTCAGGATCAGTCACTGTGATCGGTCCGCCTTGCACGATCTGTCGCGTAAAGACCTCGGCCACGCTGTCGCGCGAGGCCAGCACGTTACCCAGCCGCAACACCGTGCCGCCGGAAGAGAGCACGATTTGCTCGGCGACTCGCTTGGTTGCGCCCATCACCGAAGCCGGCTGGACGGCTTTGTCGGTAGAGAGCAGCACCACGCGCGCGCCGTGCGCCGAAGCCATGCGGGTCAGCATTTCGGTGGCGAAGATGTTGTTCTCGATGGCTGCCAGGGGTTGCTGCTCGAGCAGCGGCACGTGCTTGAAGGCAGCGGCATGAAAAACGATGCTCGGTGCGTACATTGCAAAGATCTCTTTGAGCAGCGCCTCGTCGGCGACACTGCCAAGCACAGTCGTCATGCGGCTTGCCGCGTTGGAATTCGAGGAAAAGGCAGCGGCCCAATCGCGCTCCAGCGCGTAGAGGTTGCTCTCTGAGGCCTCCAGCAAAATCATCCTCGACGGCATCAGCGCGCCCAACCGAAGAGCCAGCGCGGAACCGATCGAGCCGCCCGCGCCAGTAATCAGAATCGGCTGCCCGCGCAGCGCATCGAGCGCCAGTGGCGGAGGTTGCGGCAACTTCGGACGTGCAAGAAAACCGCACCAATCGAGATTTTGCAGTGATGGAAGCACACCAAAAGTATAATTGGCCGCGCGGTTCTCCTCGTGTGCGCTCTCTGGAGGTTTCATTTGCACGGTGCGGCGCGCTTGTCCCCTCGCATACACTAATGGTTTGGGCGGCATCGTGGTCTAGCTGTTTCAGCCGCGTTGGAGAAGAGGGTTATGCGAATGATCGGGGCAATGGTTGCTGGTCTTTTTGTGGCCGTCACGGCAGCGGCTGGAGCGCAGGCGCGCTTTGACGCCGAGGCGGTGCGGCTGAACAATCGCGGCGTGGCGCAGATGGGCCAGCAGTTCACCGAAAAGGCTGCGGACAGCTTTACCGCAGCCTTTCAGAAAGATCCCAAGCTGGCGCAGGCGGCGATCAACGAAGGCATCGCGTTGCTCACGCTGCAAAAGCTCGACGAGGCCAAGAAGGCCTTGCAGGCAGCTCTCGCCTTGAACCCGAACAATGCGCAGGCGTGGTACAACCTGGGCCTCGTCCAGCACGCGGGCAACGAATTGGAGCCGGCGCTCGCGAGCTTTCAGCAAGCGTCGAAGATCGATCCCCGCGATGCCGATTCCTTTTACTTTCAGGGAGTCTGCTACCAGGATATGAAGCAGTTCGACAAGGCCATCGAAATCCTGCACAAGGCTCTGGAGATCAATCCGCAGCACGCCTCGGCGGAGTTTGCCTTGGCGCGATCGTTGCAGCGCTCGGGGCACAAGGACGAAGTGGGCGAGTACTTCAAGCGCTTCAAGCATCTCTCCGACACCAAGATTGGCGCGCCGATTGGACTCTCCTACGGCGAACAGGGCCATTACTCCACCGTTACGCCGGTCGAGGAGCCGGAGGCGGGCAGGAAGGAGATGGTTGCGGTGAAGCTGACCGCGCAGGCATTACTTTCCCAGGTTTCAAAATCGGTTGTTGTGGCACAAAGACAAAACGCAGGTCCTTCGACTTCGCTTCGCTCCACTCAGGATGACAAGTTTTTTGGAATGTCGAGCGCTTGGACGACGAACGGCGGGGCCTGCATGATGGACGCAACCGGCTCGGGAGCGATGGACCTGGTACTGATGCAGTCGGGCGCGCAGGCGATTCTCGTGCTGCACAACAAGGGCGACGGAAGCTTCGATGAGTGGAACGCGGCAGCGGCGGGGCTGAAGGCATCGGGCCGCGGCGTGGCTTGCGCCGTGGGTGATTACGACGGCGATGGATTGAACGACCTGGCTGTCGCGCTAGAAGATCGCATACTGCTCTTTCACAATTTGGGCAAAGGCAAGTTTGAAGATGTGACCGCCTCTGCTGGCCTTGCGCCGCGCAATCGGCCCACGGGAATTACATTCATCGACTACGACCACGACGGCAATCTCGATCTGCTGTTGACCGGCGCTCCTCTCAAATCAGGCCAGGAATCAAATGTTCTGTGGCGCAATAACGGCGACAAGACATTTACGGAGCGGACCGAGCCGACGGGACTGGGCGGCAGCGGCGCGACAACGGCTGCGATTCTCACTGACTTTAACAATGATCGCGCAGTGGATATCGCAGTAACGGGCGATGGAGCAGCACCGCTGTTATATGTGAATCCACGCGAGGGAAAGTATCCGACGCAGACGCTCTATGAGAATGCGAAGTTGCCACCTACCACAGGCATTACCGTGCTCGACTACAACAAGGACGGCTGGATGGACATTGCCGTCACTCACGCGGGCACGCCGGGGTTGACGCTGTGGCGCAATGTTGCGGGGCCGGATAATGTTGGCCGGCGATTTGAACGAGTAGCATTGCCTCTGCATGGCGCATTGCGCGGATGGGGCCTTACGCCCATTGATATTGATAACGACGGATGGATCGATCTGGCGGCGATTGTCGAGACCAAGGCTGGCCCGCAGGTGCGCGTCTTCCGCAATCGCGGCGATGGCAGCTTTGAAGACGTGAGCCATGCACTGGGGCTGGATGCGGTCAAACTCGTCGCGCCGCGCGGCCTCATTGCCGCCGATGTCGATGGAAGGGGCGCGGCCAGCCTCATCGTGACGCAGTTGAACGCGCCGCCGATTTTGCTGCGCAACAGCGGCACCGGACCCAATCACTCTGTCCGGCTTGACCTGACCGGCTATGCGGACAACAAGACGGCGCTTGGCGTGAAGGTGGAGATCTTCGCGAGTGGACACTGGCAGAAGTGGGAGCTGGCCGGCGCTTCGGGCCACCAGACGCAAGGGCCGCCGCAGATTCTGGTTGGCTTGGGCGACGCGGAGGGGATCGACCTGCTGCGCATTCTCTGGCCCACCGGCGTGCTGCAGGACGAGATCGATCTCCCTCATCAGCCTGTGATTGCGATGAAGGAAGTGGACCGCCGAGGCAGTTCGTGCCCGGTGCTCTTCGCGTGGGACGGGCACAAATACAAGTTAGTCACGGATGTGATTGGCGCGGCTGTCGTGGGCCACTGGTTCACGCCCACGCGGCGCAACACGCCCAACCCTGGCGAGTGGATTAAGGTTGACGGCGACGCGCTTGCGCCGGTCAATGGCAAGCTGAGTTTGCGATTCATGGAGCCGATGGAGGAGGTCAACTACATCGATCAGTTGCGGCTGGTTGCGGTCGATCATCCAGAGAATGTCGAAGTCAATCCCGACGAGCGCTTTCTCGACGATCCGCCGTTCGCATCGGGGCGCGTAGTCGCGAGCAGTGGCGCGCGGCTTCCGGTGGGCGCGTGGGACGGAAACGGCCGAGACGTGCTCGATCAGGTGAGCCGCCGCGATCACTCCTTCGCCAGCGGATTCAAGCCGCTGCCTTACGACGGCTTTGCGAATCTCCATACGCTGACTTTGGATTTGGGTGAGGTAAAGCAGAGCGCCCAACTGCGATTGCTGATGACCGGCTATGTGAATTACTTCAGCGCGACCTCGCTCTATGCCGCGTGGGAGGCGGGCGTGAAGCCGATCTCGCCTTACGTTGAGGCGCAGTTGCCCGATGGAAGCTGGAAGCGCATTGCGGACGATGCGGGTTTTCCCGCGGGACTGGAGCGCACCATTGTTGTGGACTTGACAAGAAAGCTCCCCGCAGGCGCGCGCAAGATACGACTGCTGACGAATCTCGAAATATATTGGGACCAGGTGCTGATTGATCAAAGCACTGATGCGGTGGCAAAAACAGCGGAACTACCGCTGGCCGCTGCTACGCTTCACTTCCGCGGCTACCCCAAACAGATTGAAGGCGCAAGCCCCGGCGATCTCGACTACGACTACGACCGCGTGAGTTTGACCGGCCCTTTCCAGCGACAACGGGGAAGTTATACGCGCATGGGCGATGTGACGCCGCTGCTGACCAGCATCGACGACCACTATGTGATCTTCGGCAGCGGTGAGGAGATTGCAGCGGAGTTCGATGCGACGTTGCTGCCCGCATTGCCCGCGCACTGGAAGCGCGATTATTTCTTCTACGCCAACGGATTCGTCAAAGACATGGATTGGTGGGATGCATCGCCCTTTACGGTGGCGCAACTCCCCTTCCATTCGATGAGCGCGTATCCCTATCCGTCGAACGAAAAATTTCCGGACGACGCGGATGCAATGGAGTATCAGTTGAATTGGAATGATCGCTTCGATTCAGGCGAGCCGGTACGGTTGCATCGCTTCGATTTTCAGGCGATGCCTTCGACGCCTGCCGAAGATTCGAGGCCATGAGACCGATGGATGAATCGGAGATTCAAGAACTGGCTGAAAGCCCGCGAGCGATCGGCGCGACTCGCGAAAAGAACCATCTTCGGCTGGCTCTCAACGTCGTGTGCATTCTGGTTATTCTTTGGATGGCGCGCGATTGGCTGATGGGGGCAAACCATTGGCTGGATGGTTTTTTTCAAAAGGAGATTGCGCGGAGGCTGGGCATCTCGTCCGGGGCGCTTGGTTTTGTGTACTGTCTGGTGCATACATTCTGGCCCATCTTCCATACCAATACAAAGAAGAAGCAGAAGCGCGCCGAAGAAGAGAAGAAACAATTCAACCCGCACTATAACCCCATCGCGGAACGGGATTCGGAGAGCTGGAGCCATGAGCGGCATAGTACTTGAATCAACCACGCGGCAACTGGAGCTTCTGCGCTCCGGCGAGATTTCCGTTGTCGCGTTGGCCGAGGCGCATCTGGAACAAATTGCCCGGCTGAATCCGCTGCTGAATGTATTCGCGGATTTCGATGCCGAGCGGGTGCGCGCGGAAGCAAAACGACTCGACGAGATGCAGGAAGCGCGCGGGCCTCTGCATGGATTGCCGGTGACGGTGAAGTCTTCGATTGCGACGGCGGGGTATAAGTGCGAAATTGGCAGCCTGCTGCATGAGGGCGACGTGCCGAGTGAAGACGCGATGGTGGTCGCGCGGCTGCGCGCGGCGGGAGCGTTGATTCTGGGCACAACAAATTGCCCGGAGTTTCTGATGGCTTACGAGACCGCGAATCTTCTGCACGGGCGAACCAATAACCCCTGGGACGTGGAACGCACGCCGGGCGGATCGAGCGGCGGCGAGTCGGCGGCGATTGCAGCAGGGCTTTCGGCGGCGGGGCTGGGCAGCGATAGCGGCGGCTCGGTACGCGTGCCCGCGCACTTCACCGGCATCTGTTCGTTGAAGCCGACGCCGGGACGGATTCCGGGGCGCGGCCATTTGCCGCCGTGCGTGGGACCCTTCTCGACACTGGGCGCGATTGGACCGATGGCGCGCACAATCCGCGACGTTGCGCTGCTCTTTCGCGCGCTCGCCGGTCAAGACCCGCACGATCCAGTGAGTCCTCCGATTGTGTTGCGCGAGCCGAGTCACGATGAATTGCGGGCAAAGACAATCGGCTTTTTCGAGGACGACGGACTGGTTCCGGTGACACCGGAGACGCGCGCGGCTGTGAATGCCGCCGTCGCCGCGTTGCGCGATGCAGGCTTTCGCGTAGAACCCTTTCGTCCGTGCACGCTTGAAGCTCTGCGCCGGTTGTGGTGGACTTTTTTTGTGCAGTGCGGCGCGATGTTTTATGCGCTGGAGATTCGCGGGAAAGAAGACAAACTCAGTCCCATTTTCCGCGAGTTTCTCACATTTTCAGAAGTAGTCCCGCCGTTGACGGCCACACAATTGCTCGACGCATGGGCGGAGTTGGACCTGCTGCGCTCGAAGACTCTGGTGGAGATGAGCGAGCATCCGGTGCTGCTCTGCCCCGTGGCCAGCACTTCCGCCTTCCGCCACGGTGAGCGCCAGTGGATCATCGAGGGCCAGCGCGTGGAGTATCTTGACGCCGTGCGACCCACGCAGTGGTTCAACGCGCTGGCCTGTCCGGCGGCGGTGGTTCCCGTGGGAACTTCGCCGGAGGGGATGCCCATCGGCGTGCAGATTGTCGCGCGGCCCTTCGAGGACGAAACGGCGTTAGGCGTCGCGGCGGTTGTGGATGCGTCCTTTGGCTACCGTCCGCCGCCAATGGCCCGCGCGGCACTATAGATTCGCTCTCTCTTCTCCTTCTCGTTCACGCCATCTCCACCTTTAGGTGGAGGCGGAGTCTAGTGCGACTCCAGTATTCTGGTCTTTCCCCGGAATGGAGCGCGCACGGTGCGTGAAGATTGGCGCAAGCAATTTGCCGAAGCCCCGGACTGCCTGAAGAGCGCGCGGCTCCGGCAAACCGTGGTGCCGGTGCTGGATTTGGAGATCGGCGGCGACGAATTTGTCACCATGGCCGGTCCCTGCTCGGTTGAAACCGAGTTCCAGTTGATGGCCACGGCCCATCATGTTCGCCGCGCGGGAGCGCGCATTCTACGCGGAGGCGCTTTCAAGCCACGCAGTTCTCCTTACGCATTTCAAGGGCTTGGCCTGGAAGGGCTGAAGATGCTCTCACGCGCCCGCGAAGAGAATGGCTTGGCCATCGTGACCGAAGTGATGTCGGAAGAAGATGTGCCGCTGGTCGCCGAGTACGCTGACATTTTGCAGATTGGCACGCGCAACATGGAGAACTACGCCCTGCTGGAAGCGGCGGCGCGGTCTGCCCGGCCGGTGTTGCTGAAGCGCGGCATGGCAGCCACGATTGCGGAGTTGCTGCGCTCGGCGCAAGTGATTCTCGACCATGGCAACCCCAACGTGATCCTTTGCGAGCGCGGTATTCGCACCTTCGAGACGGCGATGCGCAATACCTTCGACGTGGCCGCCATCGTGCTGCTCAAGCAGGTTTCGCATCTGCCCGTGATCGCCGATCCAAGCCACGCGGCGGGCTGTAGCGAACTGGTCCCCGCGCTGGCGCGCATTGCGGTTGCCGCGGGCGCGGATGGTCTGCTCGTTGAGGTGCATCCCAACCCGGCCAAGGCCTGGAGCGACGGCAACCAATCGCTGGACTTCGCTGGCTTCGACGCGATGATGGCCGACATCGATCCATGGATCAATCTGCGAGGCCTGCAGTGCCGGCCGCCGCTGATCGAAAAGGAAGAGTTGCGAGCGATGGAGGCTGTGGGATGAAATCACCAGCAAGAGTGCTGGCGATGGCCGCCTCGATTGCGTTGCTGATTCCGGTTTGCGGCTTTGCTCCCAATGCGGCGCGGAGCATCGTCGCAGAAGATGTGATCGTCACCGCCGCGCCCGCCTACGAGCCGCTGGCCGCGCTTGGCGGCAAGGAGCGCTTCCCCCAGGGCGCGCAACTGCTGCTGATTCATGACGGAAAGGCGGAGCCGCTGGTCACGGGCTTCGCGGCCAGCGCGGACGCAACTATTTCCTTTGATGGCAAAACGGCGCTCTTCGCGGGCAAGCAGGCTGCCGGCGATCCGTGGCAGATATGGGAACTGACGCTGGCCGACCGTTCGGTGCGCAAAGTAATCGCCACCGCAACCGATGCCGAGCGCCCGCTCTATCTTCCCGGCGGACGGATGGTCTGGGCGCAGCGCACGCCGTGGGGATTTCAATTGCAGTCCGCGGACGACGGTCATCCGCCGGCTCGCCCGCCTTTGAATCCGACGGCTGCTCCGGGGCTGCTGCCTCTCACTTATATGCCGGCCAGCGCCTTTCCTGCCGATGTACTGGCTGATGGGCGCATCTTGTTTGAAGCCGGCTTCCCTTTCGGCTCAGGATCAACCCCCGAGCTATTCCTGGTCTATGCCGACGGCTCTGGCGTCGAGTCGTACCGCTGCGATCACGGCAAAGCGCGCTGGGGCGGCAGGCAGTTGGCCTCGGGCGAGGTGGTCTTCACGCATGGAGATTCACTGGCGCGCTTCACTTCGCCGCTGGCCACCGAGTCGCCAGTCAGTGCGCCCCGCTCCGAGTATGCAGGCGCGATTGCCGAGACGGCTTCGGGCGCTTGGTTGGTAAGCGCGCGGGCCTCGGCGGGCGTGCATTATGCATTGAAGTTATGGAAGCCCAACACATCGCAGTCAGGCGTGACGGAGTTACAAACGGTTCTGGCCGTGAGCGGCGAAAATCTTGTCGAGCCGGTTGTGCTTGCGCCGCGCTCGACGCCCAAGCGCCATCCATCCGGGCTTCATCCTTGGAACTACGCCAACCTTCTTGCAATCGATGCGCGCCAATCGCGCGATGGCGCTCTCAAATCCGCGCCCGCGTCAGTACGGCTCGAGACGATGGACGATGGTGGGCACACGGTCATCAATGGCACAGCGCCGGTCGAGCCGGATGGTTCGTTCTTTGTGAAGGTTCCCGCCGACCGGCCAATTCGCTTTGCGCTGCTCGACAAACAAGGAGCGGTGTTGCACCAGGAGCGCGGATGGTTCTGGATTCGCCGCGGCGAACAGCGTTACTGCGTGGGCTGTCACGTGGGACCGGAGCGCGCGCCGGAAAATACTCTCCCAGCCGTGCTGCAACGCACTACTACGCCGGTTGATCTAACGGGTGAGCTGCAAACAGAAGTTCCGAAGCAGAACTCGCCGGGAGGCAAATAAAAATGATTCGCTATCTTCTTTTATTCAGCGCTGTATCAATGGCCGCCGCCCAACCACCTGCGGTGGGGCAGACGCCGCTTGCGCGGCAGAAGGATGTTGCAACGCAAGTCTCAGGCACGCCGCAGGCGCAGTTGGTTCCACCGCAGGTAATGATTAGGTTTGAGGACGCCAGCGCCAAGGCGGGCATCGACTTTACGCATAGCTTCGGCTCAAGGCAGTTAGGTTCGCTGCTGGAAGGAACCGGCGCGGGCTGCATCTGGTTTGACTACAACCACTCCGGCCTGGAGTCTCTCTACGTGGTGAATGGTCGGCCGCTCGAAGACTCGATGC
>JBEKDX010000054.1:0-14842 GCA_050014135.1 Occallatibacter sp. | reverse complement strand
GATCGAACGTAACGGTGGCAAGGTCATAGCTCCGCTTGGCAGTCAGCCTTTTGATATTGCACCGGGCGACTTACTTACTGTTTCTGTTGTGATTCAAAATAAGGGCATCGCCCATAGCTTTGTGCCGGAACAGCGTGACTTCTATGAAAGCTGGGTGGAATTCGAGGCTAAAGACGCGACGGGCCGAATGCTGATGCACTCCGGCGCCTTGCGAACAGATGGATCGCTTGACCCCAGCGCGCATAGCTTCACGAACCGCTTGGTCAATGCGCAGGGCGGGCTGAATGACTTGCATCAAGTTTGGAATACACGGGTCGTTGCATATAACAACACCATCGCTTCGGGGCGCTCGCAAATTGTGCGGTACGAGTTCAAAACACCTGCGGATGCCGTCAGCCCAATTACTGTTACAGCCAAGGTGAATTATCGGCGCTTCAATCAGCATTTTATCGATTACGGATTGGACAAGCACTATGAAATGCCGGTGGTGGAAATGGTAGCACGCACGCGGAGTTTGACCATTGGCTCGAATCCGGCAGAGGCGCCCGACCCACAAGACAACAAAGAATGGATGCGCTGGAATAACTACGGCATTGGATTGCTGGATGCGCAGCAATACGCCGACAGTGCGCGCGCTTTCGAGCGGGTTACCGAGTTGCGTCCCGACTATGCCGATGGGTACACCAATGTGGCCATCGCCAACTTCCAATGGGAACGCTACGATGCTGCGCGCGGCAGCCTAGAGAAGGCCCTCCAGCTTGCTCCGCACAATGCCCGCGCGCTCTATTACCTGGCGCTGGTGGAACGCACGCAGGGACATCTGGATGCGGCGATCAGCGATCTTCGCGAGGTGACGGCGCAGTTTCCCCGGTCGCGCGACGCACACCGCGAACTCGGCTTCTCACTCTATCAACAACATAAGTACGACGAGGCGCGAAGTGAATATGAGACGCTGCAATCCATAGACCCTGACGACCTGGCAGCGCATTACATTCTTTCGATCGTTTATCGCCGTCTGGGGATGAAGGAGCAAGCCGCGCGCGAGTCAGCGGCCTTCGCGGATCAAAAGGACGATCCTACCGCGAGCACTTATGCGCTTGAGTTTCTGCGCAAGCATCCGGAGATAACTTCGGAGAGTGTTCCCTGGCACACGCATCGTGACATGGCGGAGCAACCCGCCGACGGCAAACAGGGAGTTACTCAATGAGGTTGAGCGTGTTCGTCGCTGCCGTTCTAATAGTTAGCATTCCAGCGAATTATGCGGCCTCGCGCAGCCAACGCGAGCGCGGCGCGGTGGTCTTCGCCGAATGCGGATGCATACACTGTCATAGCATCCGTAATGCCGGCGGGCGCAAAGGACCTGACCTCTCCGGCGTAGGCGGGAGACTGAAAGAGGCCGAATTGCGGCGGCAGATTCTTCAAGGCGGAATGCTGATGCCGTCCTTCAGAGATGCGCTGCAGGGCGCGGAACTCGCCGACCTGATTGCTTATCTGCGCTCGTGCCGGGACAAACAGAACTGAGTTGCATCGCCGGGCAGAAGCTCCGATTACGATATACTTCATGCCATGGAGAACATCCACTTGCCGCACACGTTTAGATTGCTAGCCGCACTTGTTTTTTGTTCGCTTCTAGTTTCCGATCCAGCTTCTTCACAGCAGGGGCCAACGGGCCAGATGCAGCAATCTCAAGGAGGAATGGCCAATGCGGGCCCACATAAGGCGGAGTACGATAGTCAGCACCGTCCTATAACTGCCGGCGGCTTTGTAAAAACCGGTCCAATCGTCTTTCAGGATACTGCCGCGGCGGCGGGACTTACTCGCTGGCATCACACGGCCGGCACTCCGGAAAAGCGCCTCATTCTGGAAGCCAAAGGACCGGGCGTATGCTTGTTGGACTACGATAACGATGGCTGGCTGGATATCTATCTTGTGAACGGCTCGACTTACGATGCGCTTTCCGGGAAGGCTTCTGCGCCGCACGCGGCATTGTTTCACAACAATCATGATGGTACATTCACAGATGTAACTCAAGCAGCCGGCGTTGCCAACGACCGGTGGGGTTATGGGTGCGCAGTGGGCGATTACGACAATGACGGCTGGCCGGATCTGTATGTGACCAATTATGGAGCGAATCGTCTGTACCACAATAATCACGATGGAACCTTTACGGATATCGCGGAGAAAGCCGGAGTCACAATCGGCAAGTGGTCTACCGGCGCAACCTTCGGCGACTATGACGGGGACGGGCGGCTGGATCTATTCGTGGACGGCTATATTCAACTTGATTTGGCTCACCCTCCGATCTCCGGATCGAAGGAGGTGAGCTTCTCTAACTGTGAGTTCCGTGGACTGCCGGTGATGTGCGGGCCGCGCGGTTTGAAGGGCGAACATGATCATCTTTTTCATAACAATGGAGACGGAACATTTTCGGATGTCAGCAAGAAGCTGGGGGTTGACGATCCCAACGGATACTACGGCCTGGGAGTTTTATTCGTGGATGTGAACGGAGATGGCAAGCCTGATCTGCTGGTGGCGAACGATTCCACCCCTAACTATCTATACGTGAACAAGGGCGACGGAACCTTCGAGGATCAGAGTTACGAGAGTGGATTTGCGCTCAATAGCGATGGCCGCGAAGTCGCTAACATGGGTCTTGCTGCCGGGGACTACGAGAACAACGGGCACCTATCGATTGTGAGTACGACTTTTTCCGACGATTACAAGGTTTTGTTTCAGAATGACGGGAAAGGTTCTTTTACAGATGTGAGCTATCAGTCCGGCATTGCGGAGCCTTCCATTCCCTATGTCAGCTTCGGCGATGGATTCCTCGATTACGACAATGACGGATGGAAAGATCTGCTGATTGTGAATGGTCATGTTTACCCGGAGGTGGACAAGCACCCCGAGTGGGGGACCAGCTATGCCGAGAAGCCGCTACTCTACCACAACCTGAAAAATGGCAAGTTTGAATTGATTCCCGCAGTGGAGGGAACTGGGCTTGCGGTGGTCAGCGTGGGGCGCGGCGCGGCATTTGGTGATCTTTTCAATGACGGCAAAATTGACGTAGTCATCAATAACATGGATGGCGTGCCGGTTCTGCTTAGCAACGTGAATCCAGATCACCACCAATGGGTTGAACTCCGACTGATTGGAGGAGCCAAGAGCCCTCGCGATGCGGTTGGAGCAACGGTTTATCTCGCGGCGGACGGTATGCGGCAACGGGGAGACGTTTTGAGCGGCGGCAGTTATCTTTCCTCCAACGATTTTCGGGTCCACTTCGGGCTGGGCGATGCGACCGACGCGGGAACGGCGGAGATTCACTGGCCCTCCGGCTTCAAGGAAACTGTGAAGCTGCCCGCGGCGGACCGCATCTACACAATCACCGAAGGCCAGGGAGTTACCGGTGCGCTGTGCGGCGGTGCGCCGTGTGCGGCGGAGCCAGCCAAGGCGGAGAAGCCCTGAAATCGCGGCCAGAAAAAGAAATCGGGTCGCTGCCCCACGTGAAGGCAACCACCCGATTGAAACTTACTGGTCTTGCAATTTAAGAGGCATTCACAGATTATCGGAGGCACGACAGAGTGTCTTGAGCCATTCGAGTGAGTCCGGTCTCCTTCAATAGATGGAGACTGGTATGGGGATGGAGTCCGGGATTTCTTGCGATACTCTGCTGATGCGCCTGTGCATTTCCGCGTCCACCAATTACTGTTGAGGTGCGCGGTTTTTGCGCAGATGGATACATTGCTTGAGGGAAGCCGATCTCGTGGCACGGAATCATGCCAACACGATGAATGAGGTGTCGCAGGGCGCATGGCGCTTGTCCTGTGTGCTTTTTTTGGCCGCATGGATTTTGGGCTGCGGATTTGCTGGCCGGGCGTTGGAGCCGACTACGCCGCTGGCCAGCTACGCGCGCCAATCGTGGGTGATGGAGAACGGCCTGCCGCAGAACACCGTGCAGGCGCTGGCGCAGACGCGCGATGGCTTTGTCTGGCTGGGGACCGAGGTGGGGCTGTTGCGCTTCGACGGCAACAGCTTCGCGGTCTTCGACAAGAATTCGACGCCGGCGCTGCCGGGCAGCGATGTGCGCTGTTTGCTGGAGACCAAAGACGGGGCGCTGTGGATTGGGACAACGGAAGGGCTGGCGCGGTTGAAGGATGGTGTGATTACGGCGTTCACGACGAAGGAAGGGTTGCCGGGAAATGGAATTCTTGAGCTGAACGGAATAGATGAAAAAGGCGCGCTCTGGCTGTGGACAGACCAGGGCCTTGCAATGCAGACAGGTGAGAAGTTTGTAAAAGCGAGAAACGTGGATGCGTGGCCTCATACAGCGCTACCTTCAGGAGAACCGCCGAATCAGGTCGAATTCGAGGAAAGTCTGCCGAGCGATGTGTTTGTGTTGGGCACCAGAAATGTTCTGACTCTCATCAAAGGTCCCAAACCGCCTGGAACAGGAATTCGGCTTACCGTCGGCAAGGAACTTCCCGGTAGCCGAATCCAAGTTGTCTTTGCCGACCGCGAAGGATCGCTGTGGATTGGCACCAACGCCGGCTTGGCGCGTTGGTTTGCGGGCAAGGTGCAATTGCTGCCCGTCACTGATCCGCTGGCCACTGCGTCGGTGCTGGCGCTGATGGAAGACCATGAAGGCAATCTCTGGGTGGGGACCGAGACTGGCGGGCTGCACATTCTGCGCGATCAGCGCTTCCGCACGATTGGCGCGAGGGAGGGGCTTTCTTCTGACTCGACGACGGCGGTGGTCGAGGATAAAGCAGGCACGTTATGGGTGGGAACGAATGGCGGCGGGTTGAATGCGATTCAATCTCAAAACAATTTATCCCACCCTAGCCACAAAAACAAAGACGTGGCGAGGGTGGGGCACTCGGTAATTGAGATTTCCCAGGTCCCCAAAAGCGAGGGACCTGGGGCACCCAAAGTGAAGAATTACACGGTGCGCGACGGGCTGTTGAGCGAGGTGATTCTCTCGCTCGCCGCTGCGCCTAACGGCGACCTGTGGGTGGGCACGCCGGATGGACTGAATCGGATTCGCGGCAGCAGGATCGACGCCTTCACTTCGGCAGACGGTTTGCCAGATGATTTTATCCGCTCGCTATTGGCCGACGCCGATGGGTCGCTATGGATTGGCACGCGGCGTGGACTGACGCACTGGATGGGATTGAAGACAGACGCTGCTTCGAGCGGGCGCATGGAGACTTTTACGCAAGCCAACGGCCTGGGCAGCGATCTGGTGGGCGCGATGGCGCGGGACTCTCACGGCGATCTGTGGGTGGCCACGCTGGCCGGGCTCTCGCGGCTGGATGGGAGACATGGAGGCAAGATTGCAAATTACACCACCGCGAACGGGCTTTCCAGCAATGTGATTACCGCTCTCTTGCCTCGCGCGAATGGGACGCTGCTGATCGGCACACAGGAGCACGGCTGGACGACATGGGAGGGGAAGAATTTCATTGTTAACAAGTCCTTCAGTCCGGATGCAACATCGATCCGAGCGATTCTGGAGGATGCATTGGGCCATCTGTGGTTTGCCACCGCAAACGGAATCGCGCGCTGCGATTGTGGCGGTACCGGTATGCAAGCGCCCAGCTGCACGCATTGGATCGAGTTTGGCGCGGCGGACGGCTTGCGCAGCCGCGAGACGGCCACAAACAGCCACCCTTCGGCCTGGCGCTCGGGCGATGGCCGCCTGTGGTTTGCGACGCCGAAGGGGCTGGTCGAGGTGGACCCGGCGCACTTCCCGGTGAACACGGTGCCGCCGCCGGTCGCGCTGGAGCGGTTTGCCGTGGACGATGTTGCTCAGGCATTGCATGGGGCTGCTTTTTCCATCCAAGTACCAGCCGGGCACGTTCACTTTCAATTCGATTACGCGGGATTGAGCTTCAGTGCGCCGCAGAAAGTGCGCTACCGTTTCAAGCTGGAGGGCGTGGATCACGATTGGACCGAAGCTGGCGCGCGCCGTTCGGCGTACTACACCAACATCCGGCCTGGGCACTACACCTTCCGCGTACAGGCGGCCAACAACGACGGCCTTTGGAACACCGAGGGCGCGGCGTTGAGCTTCGAGCTGCGGCCGCACTACTATCAGACCTACTGGTTTTATGCACTGCTGCTGGCCGCCGCGGCGGGCATCGTGGTGCTGCTGCTGCGGCTGCGGTTGCGGCGGGCGGAAGGCGAGTTCCGCGCTGTGCTGGGCGAGCGCAACCGCATTGCGCGCGAGATTCACGATACGCTGGCGCAGGGCTACGTGGGCATCTCGGTGCAGTTGGAGGTGCTTAGCGAGCTGCTGCGCCACCACAAGACGGAGGCCGTGGCCAAGCATCTCGATCTGACCAAGGGTTATGTGCGCGAGGGGCTGGCCGACGCGCGGCAATCAATTTGGGCGTTGCGCTCGCAGGACTCGGGCGAGACAACGCTGCCAGTGCGTCTACGCCGTTTGGTGGAGGCGGAAGTCGGCCACGAGTTGGACAATCATTTCAGCCTCTTTGGCGCATACCGGCCCATGCCTTCGGAAACGGAGCGTGAATTTCTGCGTGTGGCTCAGGAAGCGATTCATAATGTGAGGAAGCACGCCAAGGCGCGGCATTTGTTTGTTCAGTTGGAGTATGGGCCGGAGGAGATTGCGCTGGAGGTGCGGGACGATGGATGCGGCTTTGCGGTGAACAAGGAATTGGAGTCGCCGCCGGGCCACTATGGATTGACCGGAATGAGAGAGCGTGCGGCGGTGATTGGCGGGAGGCTTGAGGTGACAAGTGAGCCGGGGAGTGGAACGACTATACGGCTGCGGACGGCGGTGGCCAAAGAGACGCGAAGCAGTTGAGGTTTGTGGATTCCCAGGTCTCAAAAGTGAGACCTGGGGCACTCAGCATGGTGGTTGATACGGGAGAGCAACGGTGACGAAGGAATCGATTCGCGTGCTGGTTGTGGAAGACCACCACGTGGTGCGTCAGGGGCTGGTGGCGCTGCTGAATGTGGTGGACGGCCTGGAGGTGGTGGGCGAGGCGGCCGACGGCGTCGAGGCCATCGCACAGTTTCGCAAGCACCAACCGGCCATCACGCTGGTTGATCTGCGGCTGCCTAGGCTGAGCGGTGTCGAGGTGATCGAGCGCATCCGCATGGAGACGCCGCAGGCCCGCTTCATCGTGCTGACCACCTACGACGGCGACGAGGACATCTATCGCGCATTGCAGGCAGGCGCGAAAGCCTATCTGCTGAAGGGCATGACTTCAGAAGAATTGATTGCCACCATCCAAGCGGTTCATGCGGGTAAATCGCATATTCCGCCGGTGATTGCGCAGCGGCTGGCCGAGCGCATGGGCACCGAGGAGCTGACGCCGCGCGAGTTCGACGTACTGGAGCAGATAGTACGCGGCAAGCCTAACAAGGAGATCGCCACAGAGCTGGAGATTTCAGAAGCCACGGTGAAGACGCACATCAACAGCTTGCTGAGCAAGCTGGGCGTGACAGACAGAACACAGGCGGCAACAGCCGCGATTCAACGCGGCATTGTTCCGCTGGAATCATTGAGAAAGCCGAAGCCATGAAAGTAATTTCAAGTTGCGCGATTGTTCTATTGTTTTTTTCGATGTGTGCGCAGGCGCAAAAACCGGCCTGGCGGCAAGCCACGGATGCGGAGCTTGCAGCGCTGCTGCCGGCGCGAGCGCAGGTGGAGAAGGAACACATCGAGACCGAGAAGCGCACTGCGTCGGGGATCGTGGATCGGCGCGGGCATTTTATCGCCGGAGTGGTGCTGCTGACGGCTGGGTACTCGGCGGAAGGAAAGTATTCGCACTACCTGATTGTGCAGACGCCGATTCGCATTGGCGGCGTCGTGCTGAAACCTGGGGAGTATGTCTTCGGATGGGACCGCGCGCCGTCGGGCGACGCGCTCAACGTTCACTTCTATGAGGCTGCGACAGGCGCGCCGGTGAGCACCGCGGAGGCGCATCTCATTGCGGGGTCGAGCCGCGTGGCGAGCCTGCGCATCTGGCCTCCCACCGACAAGGCGTTGATTCAGATTGGGCGTTTCGGAGTTCCTTACGAGCTGGGTGAAAAGTAGAAATTAATTTGGCTCGCCGGTAGGCTTGAAGACAATTCCAGAGACCAGCTCCCCGGAAGCCAGTACATCGCGCAGCCGCTCTGGATTGGCTCCACTGCGGGCTTCGGCTGCTTCGAGCAGACGCAGCGCGGCAGCCGGAGTCGTCTCTGGCTGCATACGGAAGATCCAGGGAATGTTGGTCGAGGTCAGAGTCTTGTCGCTGCTCAGTGCAACCACCGGCACAAAGCTCTTGAGCGCCAGTTGCACGGCCAGGTGACTTGCATCGCGATCCAGCGCGATGATGGCCAACGCGTGTTCATCCATCAGCGCGTGAACCAGTTGCGTTGAAGCCGCGCCCCAATTCTGATCGCTGGCTATCGGTACGAGCTTCCATGTACTTCCTTGAGCGGCACCGGCTTCAATCTGTGCTTGCATCTCCAGAGACTGCGCAATCTCAGCAGCCTTCTGTCCGAAGAGAATCACACGCATTGGTCCCGTCGGCACATCCTTCTGGTGCGGCCCGACATATTCCACGCCATTCTCTCCCACGCGCGCATAAGGCGTCTGCGGAAGCAATGCAGGAATCTCCTGCCGCGCAAGCGGCGTCTGTCCAACCGCAAGTGGCTTCTCCATCTTTGCAACGCGATAAGTGATTGTGCCGTTATGTACTGTTCCCAGATACATCGGCGAAACGTTTTTCTGATTGGGATCGAAGACCATGTGCCCGGTCACGCCGTCGTACTCTTCGATGTCGGCCAGAGCGTCGTGAATCCGCGCGCGATTCAATCCCGCCTTGCAGATGGAATCCAGCAGTGCGTTCATCGCGTCGTAAGCCAGCGAGGCAAACTGCTCCGGCTTCTCGTGGAAGCGAGCCTCGAAGCGGCTGTTGAAATCAATCCATTTTGCATCCTTGCGGGTTGGATCATAGGGAAAGACAGCCTCGAAGCCCTCGGCCGCATCGCCGGCCTCAGCCAGCAGCGTCGGACCCAAGGTGCGATACGCGCCGAAGACGCGCTGCTTCATTCCCGCGGCTCGCAACTGTTTCAAGATCAGGGCCGCTTGCGCTTCATCGGTCCATAGCACGATGGCGTCGGCACGCGAGGAGCGGATCACCTGCAACTGTTTCGAAAAATCGGTATCGCCGGGGAGATACTTCTGCTCGATCACCACCGGATGACCCAGCCGCCGCGCCGCATCGCGAAACTTGGGAACGCCAAAGCGTCCGTAGCGATTATTCACGCGCAGAATCGCCACCCGCTTGAAGCCGAGTTCGGTGAAGATGTGCCGCGCCAGCGTGAGACTCTGCACGCGGTCATCCTGCAGAACCTCGAAGAACCACGGAATATAAGTCTCGGGAATGGTGGGATCGGTCGAGGCCGAGTTGACGATGGGAATCTCGGCGCGCAACGCAACACGCAGGGCAATGTGCGTGGTCTCGGAGCTGATCGAGCCGAAGATCGCCCAATCCTGATCGTCATAAACCATCTTCACGGCTTCATTCGACGCCGAACCCCAGATCGTCGGATCGGTGGGACGGTCGTCGCCGTATACCGCCTTTGCCTGCCAGTTGTCATAGTCGTTGTGCAGCATCAGGCGGAATGGCTTTCCGCCGTAGCCTCCATGCGCGTTGGCCTCTTCAATGGCCAACTGCGCGCCGTGCAGCATCCGCAAACCAAAGACCGAATCAGGATTGTGCTCAATCGGCCCAATGAATCCAATGCGCACATCGGTGATGTTTTGCGGCTCGGGAATATCGCGGCCCGCGCCGGAGTAGATATTGGGATGGGTGTAGTTGAGGTCGTAGGGCGCTGCAAACTTCGCGTAGGGACTCAAGTCGGCAGGCTCGCCCGCATAGGGTGTTACCGTGCGGTTCCGCGGTGGCGCTGGCGGATGCGCGCCGCACTCGCAGGTGCCCTTGCCAGTGACCGTAGCTGGAGCCGCGTTCTGCTCCGCGGCCAGAGCCGAATCCTGCTTCGAGTACGAACTAGAATCCTGCGCGGCAAGCGTCGTGCAAACCGAAATCAGCGCGCATAGCGCTACTGGCAACCATCCCCTGCGCATGAGAACTACTCCTTGCCCTTGTCTGCCTTGTCGGTGCGAAAGATGGCGACGGCTTCAATCTCGACCAGCAGCTCGGGACGGCAGAGAATCGCTTGAATGCCAATCGAGGCAGGCACCGGATCAAGCCCCTGCTCCTTGTAAAAGGCCGTGCGAATCTTGTTGAAGACATCGTAGTCGCGATCAATGTCGCGCAGATAGCAACTGGTCTTCACGATGTCCTTCCACGTTGCGCCCTCGCTCTCCAGCAGGCCGGTGATGTTCTCGAAGGTGCGCTTGAGCTGAGCTGCGAAATCGCCGACGTGAACGCTGACGCCATTCTCGTCAATCGAGGCCGTGCCGGAGATGATCAGAACCGCGATGCCATTCAAATCGATCCGGATGCCGCGCGAGAAGGAACTCGGCTTGGCGTAGTGAAAGGCTTCATTGAGAACGCCGTGGTTGGTGATGGCGTGCCGCTCTATCGGCGTGTGCGCTGGTGTCATGGCAATGGTCTCCAGAATATCTGCAAATGCATTCATGATGGTGTTGCCTCCCGATGCTCTTATTGTTTTTGATGAATTCCGTGGCTTAAACCCTTGGCGGTTGCAACCCAAAGGTCGTCGCCTTGAAAGTCGATACCGAGAATGTAGTTGTGGGCCGGAGCTGTGGTGACTGCGACCGAAGTTACCTTGCCCGCCGCGTCGCGTACCGTCATCTCCGGCTTACCGTCGGTGAGCGAGGGGGTATAAACGGCCCAGTTGACGCCGTCGTAGTAGGCCAGCCCCTTGTCGGTGCCGAACCAGCAGTGATTGGCATCCACGCCCTTGATCGTGTTGATGAAGTTCGAGGGAAGACCGCTGTCCTTGGTCAGAAAGTTATGCCAGTAGCGTCCATCGTAGCGGCTGGCGCCAAAATATGTCGCCGCCCAAACGATGTTATCCACATAACTGACTGAGGTAACAATCTCGTGGATCAATCCTTGATCCTTGAAGAGTACAATTTCGTTTTCACCGTCCGGGTCCTCGTACTTGTCCCAGCGCTCGGTCTTCTGAGTGTATTCGAGAAGTCCGCTGCCCCATACTGCGTAATAGACCTTGTCCCGCGCGGCGGAGACGCCGTAAACCCAAATCTCGATCATCGGCGTGTTGCGCTCGTTGTAAGGCGTCCACTGGCCGGTGCGGGTATTGAAGCGGCAAGCGCCGGCGGCCGTGGCCACCCAGACATTCTCACCTTCCACGCTGACGCCGTATACCACGTCATTGCTCAGCCCGGAGGTCAACTGCGTATAACTGTCAATGCGCCCGCCGGAGATGCGGCTCAACCCGCCCATCGTTCCCGCCCACACATCACCGGTGCGCTTGTCCAGCGCCAGCGATAGCACGGCGCGATGAGCCAGTCCGTCCTTGGTAGTATAAGTCTTCCAAGCGTGATTCTCGTAAACCGCAAGCCCGTTGTCCGTGCCCGCCCAGATGCGGTCGCCATCCACCAGCACCGAATACACATGATTATCAGGCAAACCGTTGGCGGTGGTGAAATTCTCAAACCGGAATCGTGGCACCACCTGCGGAGGGGCAGCGGCATGAGTTTGTTGCGTGCCGGCCATTGTCGCGGCATGAAGCGCCTGCGGCGCGAAGGCTGCGAGCAGCACGCAGATCGAGAGCGTTTTCCAAGCCATCTGTTTCATCGCGTCCTCAAATACTCGATCAGATCGTTGAGTTCGTCCTTGGTCAGATCGTTCGTGCGTCCGTGCTTGTCATCGGGATTGTAGACCGTCCAAATCTCTTCCAGAGTGTGCGCCGAGCCATCGTGCAGATAGGGCGCGGTGAGCGCAATGTTCGTCAATGGCGGCGACTTCAAGAGAGTGTTATTGTCGTTCGGCTTGCGCGTTCCCACATCGAAGAGTTTTTGGTTCGTGCCCTTGGGTCCGCTGTGGCAATAAGAGCAGCGGTTGTATTCGGCAATCGGCTTGCCGAACTTGTCCACTGCGCGCTCGAAGATCGCCTGACCACGCTCCTGCGCCGGTGTCTGTTCGCCGTTGGCCAGCCGATAACGATTGGGCCGCGGCGGAAGATTGCGAATGAAAACTGCAAGATCAGTGAGCGTGAGATTGTCGTAGTTCTCCGAGCGCCAGAAATACTTTTCCGTTCGCGGGCCGCACTCGGTAGGAATATCCGGGTTGCCGCCGTTCCACTTATACGGTCCGGTATCCTTGATGTCCTCGAGCATCTTGTTGTCCACGGTGTTGCGGCCAAAGCCATCCGGCTCGAGGTTCCAGGTAAGAGCGTCGAAGGTGGAATCGATGTGGCAAGTGGCGCAGCCAATCTGACCCTGGAAGGAGTAGCGAGCGGTATAGAATGTCTGTTCGCCGTGGCGCAGCGTGGAGATGGTCTTCGGACCATCGAGCGTAATCGTCGCGGCTACGCGATTCACGTGCGTGTCGATCACGCTGATCGTATCTTCAAGCCGGTTCGCCGCAAAGAGCCTGCGCCCATCGCGCGAGAGCGTCAGCCCGCGCGGATCGTGGCCCACATGGATACGCGCTACAACGTAATTGGAGCTGGCGGAAAGGTCTTGCGCGTTGGAGCCTGGGTGCGCGCGAATGTACCGCAACAGCCGCGGCACATCGATCACTGTTATCATCTCCGAGCCGCCGCAGCTCACATAGATGCGCGACTTATCCGGCGCAATGGCGACACCGAAGGGCCGCGCGGCATAGCGTTCCAGCTCGTCCAGCGGCACTTCCACCGGCTTGCCCACATCCGCGCCAAAGACCGTCAGCGTGTAAGCAAAGGCTCCGCCGTGTTCCAGGTGAGCCAAGGTCACAAGATTCTTGGGATGGTACTCGGCCACCACGCCCAAGCGGCCATCCAAGGAAAACGCCAGATGAAAGACGCCGGCAATCCGGTGCAGCGGAATGCGATCAACCACCACCGCGCGCGTCGCGTCGATCACGGTAATCTCCGACTCGGGAGCCTTGCGATTATCGGTTTCGCTTTGAACCTGGGGCGGATTCGGATAGATGTGTGTCGCGTAGATTCGTCTTCCATCCGGAGAGATCGCGAGATAACTCGCCCCCCGGCCCGCCGCCAAACGCTTCTCTTCCGCGCCGCTCTGCGCATCGAGCACAGCCACATCGTTCGAGATGCGATTGGCAACAAATAGATGCTTGCCTGCATGATCTTCCACCACGCTCGATGGCTCCGCGCCTACCGCCCACGTTGCCGTCACCGCGAGTGTGCGCGTGTCGATCACCGAGAGCGTATCGTCCCACGAGTTAGTCACAAACAGACGGTCGCCAGTTGGCGAAAGTGAAAAACCGCGCGGCTCGCGACCCACTGCGATCTTCTTGATCACCGCATAACTGGCCGCATCCAGCACCCGCACCTCTGCGCTTTGCTGACAGAGCACGTAGAGCCGCGCCCCATCCGGCGTGAGCAGAACTTCAAGCGGCGAAGCGTAGTTGTCCGCATCCTTCTCGCTAGCACGCACAGAAGGATTGACCGTCGGCCAAAATGCAAGCGCCAGCAGCGATGCAATCAGTACCGCGACTCCCGCGCGCACTCGAATTTGAAAGTGCCGGTTCATTTCGCGTCCCCTGATTTCGGCTCTTCCACTGTCAGCACACGGTCCACGCTCAGCTTCTCCAGCGTCTGCTCGCGCCCGCTGGGCCAGTGGACGATCAGCTTATCCACGGTCGTAGCAGCGCCAAGCCCAAAGTGCAGGCGCTCGTCATTCTGCGATAGATAACCCGAGCCGGCCACGCGCTCTGCCGTCTGACGTTTGCCTGCGGCGAATACTTCAACCCGCGCGCCGATGCCGTCGCGATTACTCCCCGCTTCGGTCTTCCCAGTCCTGGCCCCCACCAGCTTGATCGCAATCCAATGGCCGGTATTGGTCGAGACATTATGCACCAGCGTGCCCTTGCCGCCGAGATTCACCACAAATGCATCGACCTTGCCGTCGTTGTCGTAGTCGGCAAAGCAGGCGCCGCGCGCCGTGGTGCGCTCGCTCAGCACCGGACCGGCCTGGCGTGAGACATCGGTGAATTTGCCATTACCGATGCCGCGAAAAAGCGTGTGTTCCTGCGGAATTAAATGAATAAGTCCGCCGTGAAAGATAAGAATGTCTAACTGCCCATCGTTAGCAAAGTCGTAAATGCCCGTGCCCCAGCTCACGTATTGCGCATTGGTCTGCGAAACACCGGTCTCCGCGCCGATGTCCTCAAAGCTCAGTTTGCCTGTGTTATGCAAGAGCCGGTTGTAATGGCCGTCGGTCACCCACAGATCGAGCACTCCGCGGCCTTCCAAGTCTGCAAAGACCGGACCCATCGACGAAGTGGATTCGCCATTCTGGCCGAAGGCTGTGCCGGTATCGTTGGCAATCTCCTCAAAAGTTCCATCGTGCTTGTTGTGGAAGAGGAAATTTTCCGTGCGGTCGTTGGCGACGTAAATGTCATCCCAGCCGTCGTTGTCGAAGTCCGCCGCGGTTACACCCATGGTGCGTCCAACATAAGCGCCTATGCCTGACTTATCGGTAACGTCGGTAAAGGTCCCGTCGCAGTTATTGTGAAAGAGCTTGTTGGTCTCGCCCTCGTAATCCAGCGGCCCCGGATAGTTATCCGCCGCGTAGAAGGCGCGGTACTTGGGATCGAACTTCACGTAGCGTCCCACAAACAAATCGACGCATCCGTCCTTGTCGTAATCCAACCACGTCGAGCTGATCGCCCAGCCGTCCACATTGATTCCCGCTTTCTTGGTG
>JBEKDX010000053.1:0-14945 GCA_050014135.1 Occallatibacter sp. | reverse complement strand
GACCTCCAAGATTGAAGACCTTATCTTCCAGTTGAAATCGCAGTACACTATTGTGATTGTGACTCACAATATGCAGCAGGCCGCCCGCGTCGCCGAGAATACCGGCTTCTTTCTCAATGGACGCATGGTGGAATTCGACTCGACACACAAGATTTTCACTAATCCCAGCGACAAACGCACCGAGGATTACATCACAGGCAGGTTCGGATGACGCGCATACGCTTTCAACAAAATCTGGAAGAGTTGAAGGAGCAACTGCTAATGATGGCCGGTTTGGCCGAGCAGGCCATTCAGCGCGCCATCGAGGCTTATCGCGTCCGCGACCTGTCGATCTGCGACTTGGTGAGCCGCAGTGAGTTGGCGATCAACCGCATGGAGCGCGAGATTGATCAGGCGGCGTTTGATCTGCTGGCGATGGAGCAGCCGATGGCCATCGACCTGCGTTTTATCTTGAGCGTGATCAAGATCAACTCCGATCTGGAGCGCGTGGGCGACTCCGCCAAGGCCATCAGCGAGCGGGTGCGCAGCATGGAGCAGATGGCGCAGGCCGAGCTGCCGGTGGACATTCCGCGCATGGCCTCTCTGGCCGCGGAGATGGTACGCAAGAGCCTGCACGCCTTTATCGAGGGCGATGCGGAACTGGCGCGTACCGTGCTCACCATGGACGACGCCGTGGACGTGATGAATCGCGCCGCCTACAAATCGCTGACCAAATTGATGGAAGAGCAAGGCCACCTGGCGCCTCAGGCCTTGAATGCGCTGATGATTGCCAGGTCGTTGGAGCGCGTAGCCGACCACGCCACCAACATTGCCGAAGACGTGATCTTCTGGGTGCAAGGCGCCGATGTGCGCCACCACAAAAGCCTGAAGACCGTTCCCGACCCGCACGCGATGGAGTAAGGATGGCAGTCTGCTTTCCAATCCCTGGCGCCTGCAATTGCGCTAGGGGATCACGTTGAATTCGGCGTGCAGAGGCGCCTTTGAGTCTCCGCCGGCCCAGACATCGAATGCCTCCGGCTCGACAACCCATGCCTTGGTTTCAGGGCTCCAGAACTTCAGCTCGTCCTTGCCGAGCGAAAAGCGCACGGTCTTCTTCTCTCCGGCGGCAAGGGCAACACGCTCAAATCCCTTCAGCTCGCGTACCGGCCGCGATGCGCTGCCCGCCCGCTGGTGGATGTAGAGCTGTACAACCTCGTCTCCGGCCACACCGCCTGTGTTTTCGACATCGACGGACACATGCAAGGTCTCCGCCGCATGGATCGACTTCTGGTCAAGCTTGAGGTTTGAGAAACCGAAGGATGTATAACTGAGCCCGAATCCGAATGGATAAAGGGGGGCCGAAGTCTGGTCCGCATAGCGCGAGGTAAATCCAGGATCGCCCTCGGGATCCTGGGTAAGATTGTGGTTATAGTATGTTGGCGACTGTCCGGTAACCCGTGGCCACGAAACCGGTAGCTTTCCCCCTGGATTGACGTCGCCAAAGAGCACATCGGCGATAGCGTTGCCCCCTTCCGAGCCGGGAAACCAGGCTTCCAGAATGGCGGGCACATGCTCCGCCGCCCATGGAATCTCCAGTGGCCGGCCGTTCACAAGCACCAGCACAACCGGTTTGCCAGCCGCCACCACGGCCTCCAGCAATTGCTCCTGATTTCCCCTCAGGGCAAGCGATGCGGCGGAGGCGGCCTCGCCGCTCATGGAAGCGCGTTCACCCAGCACCAGCACCACCGTATCGGCCCTCTGAGCAGCGTCCACCGCCTTCTCGACTTCCTTCTTCATCTCCGCCTCCGGCATCAGTGGAGGGGCTTTCTTGCCGTCCCGCCCGTCCCAGGGCATAGGGAAGGCTCTCTGCATATCGCCGCCGCGCACGAACTCGATTTTGGCGTTAGGCAGTTTGTTGCGCAGCCCCTCCAGCACGGAGACCGCCGACGAGCCACCCTCCACCGTCCATGAGCCCGTGATCTCTTCCGTGGAGTCTGCGATCGGACCGATGACCGCGATGGAGCCAAGGCTCTTCTTCAGAGGCAGCGCGCCGTTTTCGTTGCGCAGAAGAACCATGGTGCGCACTGCGGCCACGCGTGTTGCGGCGCGATGTTCAGGATCGTTCAACACCTTGTCTCGGTTTGCCGGGTCGCCATAGGGATTCTCAAAAAGCCGCATCCGGATCTTGACGGCGAGAACCTCGCGCACCAACTGGTCCACCACAGCCACGGGCAACTTTCCGGATTCAACCAGTTCTGCGCCGTACTGCAAATACACGCGGCTGTCCATGTCCATGTTGACCCCAGCCATGAGGCCGCGATAAGCGGAATCCTGGAAGTCGCGGGCGTAGCCGTGGATCGACAGGGACCTCACCGTCCACGCATCGCTGATCACAAAACCGCGAAAACCAAGATCTCGGCGCAGAACGTCCCGCAACAGCCAACTGCTGCCGCTGGCCGGAACGTCGTTGAGGTCCATGTAAGCGGACATCGTCGTGCCAACACCCGCATCGACCGCGGCCGCAAACGGGGGCAGATAAACATTGCGAAAAAGCACTTCGGGAATATAACTGGAGTCGTAGTCCCGGCCACCCTCCGCCGCGCCGTAGCCGGCAAAGTGCTTCATGCTGGCCAGTACGTGATTGGGCGTGCCCAGCCCTGGCCCCTGAAAACCCAGAACCTGCGCGCGGGCCATCGCGGCGCCCAGAAAGGGATCTTCTCCCGCACCTTCCACCATGCGTCCCCAGCGCGCATCGCGTGCAATATCCACCATCGGACCAAAGGTCCAGTTGATGCCGCTAACCGATGCCTCATGCGCGGCTATCGCCTGCGATCTCTCCACCAGGCCGGGATCCCAACTGGAGGCCATGGCGATGGGCACTGGAAAGACATTCTTATAGCCGTGAATCACATCAAGGCCGAAGAGAAGCGGAATCTTCAACCGGCTTTCCTTGACGGCGATCTCCTGCAGTTTCTGGATCTGCGCCGAGTCGGCGGTCCAAAGCACAGACCCTGCCTTGCCCTTGCGGATCAGATCCTCCGGTTGCTCGCCGCCGGCCTCAGGTAACGAGGGGCCGATCTGCGTGAGTTGGCCGATCTTCTCCTGCAAAGTCATCTGCTTGAGCAACGAGTCGACACGCTGGTTGACATCATTGTCGCCCATCGCTGCCGAGGAGGCTTGTTGCGCGACTGCGATGGCGCAGGCCAGCAACGCGAAGAACGTCAACATGAAAACGCGAAGATGACGCCGAACTAGGTCGGAAGTCGTAAAAGCACTAAGTCCATTGTGCATGGTGTCCCCTGCGAAACGTTTTACCTGCATTGGGAGAGATGCCCGGGTGGCGCAGCTTCCATCCATAAATTTGGGTGCCCCAGGTCCAGATCTTCGGACCTGGGAAACCATCAACCCAACCAGCGTTTTACTGACAACGGACCACTGTCTACTGTCTTTGCCGGGTGCCCCATCCTTCCGCGTTCTTTGCGGAAGGGTGGGAACGCTATGCCGCCTGCGCCGACTCACGGCGAACGATTGTGCTTTTGATCTTCTTGCCGGCCTTCTGTTCGGCGAGGCGCAATTCGTAGAGTTTTTGCAGATTGAGCCACATCTCCGCGGATGTGCCCAGCCATTGGCTCAGGCGCAATGCAGTGTCGGCGGTCAAGGCGCGCTGCCCCTTCAAGAGCTGATAAATCCGGTTGGCCGGAACGTGCAGCACCTCAGCCACTTCAGGAACACTCATGCCCAGGGCATCAAGTTCGTCGGCCAGAAATCTGCCCGGATGGATTGGATCGCGCGCCATAGCTTTTTCCTCACGAATGGTAATCACAAATCTCGATGTTGCAAGGCCGGGCTTGATCCTCCGGCCACTCGAAACACACACGCCATTGCTGGTTGATGCGAATGCTGAACTGCCCTTTGCGGTCTTCGCCCAGCGCTTCGAACCGATTGCTGGGCAATAACATCAGATCGCTTCGATTCGCCGCTGTCTCCAGAATATCCAGTCGCCGCTCCGCCTGTTCCTTGATAGCCTGAAACTCTCGGATGCGCTCACCTGCGGCAAAACGTTCGGTGCGCTTGTCGCGGTACTTATTGGAGCAGCGGGCTTGACCAACTCCACCATGAGCAACTATGGCAAAATTGACGCACCGCGTCAAGCCGGGTGCCCCATCCTTGAATCGTTCTTTGATTCAAGGATGCGAGACCACGGGTCTCAACCAGCCAAACTGTCCACTGCCCACTGACCCCTGTCACCGGGCTGCGATGACGGAATCGACGAAGAGCTGGTGGACGCGGCGGTCATGGGAGAGCTCGGGATGGAAGGTGGCGGCGAGGATGCGGCCTTGGCGAACCAGCACCGGGAAGCCATCGCGGCGGGCGAGAACATGGACGGCCGCGCCGGTCTGCGTGATGCGCGGGGCGCGGATGAAGACCATCTCGAGCGGGCCGCCGGGGAGCGTGGTTTCGGCAGTGACGATGGTCGAGTCGATCTGGCGGCCATAGGCGTTGCGCTCGACGACTGCGTCGAGCAGTCCTAATGAGCGTTGAGCGGGGTTAAGAACTTCGCGCGCCAGCAGGATCGCTCCGGCGCAGGTGCCGAAGACGGGCTTGGTCGAGCAGAACTCCTGCAAGGCCTCGAAAAAGCCGTGCTTATCGAGGAATTTGAGCATGGTGGTGGATTCGCCGCCGGGCAGGACAAGTCCATCCAGGGACTGGCCATCCAGGCCGGTGAGGCTAAGTTCTTGCGGAGTCTTCACCAAGGAAGGGCGCGCGCCGGCTTCGGTGAGAGCCTGAGCGTGGCTGGCGTAGTTGCCCTGGATGGCCAGGACCCCGATGTGGGGCTTTGTATGCTGAGTCAATTTCCTTCCTCTCGCGCATAATCGAAGGGGTTGTAGATTTCTACATTGAACGGTTTAAAGTCCTTGACGTTTTGCGTAGCGACGATGAGCCGCAGCACACGCGCCGTGGCCGCAATCATCGCGTCGGCGGCCAGATTCTCTGATCTGCCGTGCATCAAGCGCGCCCATTCACGGTAGATCATTCCATCCGCGGGGAGGATTGTGTAGTAACTCATCACACCGTCCAACCATTTTTCGAGTTCATCGGCCTTTGCGGCATCTCGCAGGCGCGTGATCTCGATTCCGGCCTGTATTTCGGCGACGACAACGGCAGGCACGGCAAGCTGATGCAGCGGAATCGAGCGTCGCCAGGCAACGACAGCACCACGTGGACGGGGCTTTCGCAGCTCCGAGACGACATTGTTGTCAAGAAGGTAGACCATGCCTACTCAACATCTCCGAAATCAAAAGGGCGGAGCTTGAAGGGTCTGCGCGGGCCAAAGGGAGTGTCATGCTGGCCATTGGGATCAAGCAGAGGGTCAGGGATGGATTGCCGGGCGCGCTCCTTCAAGTGCTTCCACTCGTCGATAGGAACCAGCACGGCCGTTTCCACCCCGCGGCGCGTGAGTATTTGCGGGCCGTCCTTGAGTGTGGCGTCGAGGAATTCGCTGAATCGCGCCTTTGCGTCGTAAACCTGCCATGCCATGGGAAACCCCCGCCCATATAGTCATATCACTAGTCATCTCGAAATGTCCAGCCGCTGCGGAGCGATCGGCGGCCCGTTTGGACACAAAACATCCGCCGTGGGTCCCAGCCGCGCGCCCAATTCCGTTCGGTTGGATTGACATGAATTTCAGATTCAGAGGATTAGTTCAGCATTTGCAACTGCTCCTGATCGTGAATAGTGATCAGGGAGTCTTCGATGGAGATCCAACCGTCTTTGCGGAACTGTCCCAGGGTGCGGGTGACGGTTTCGCGGGTGGTGCAGGCCATCGAGGCCATCTCCTCGTGGGTGAGCAGGAGCGGGAAGCGGAATCCGCCGCTATCGAGCTGCTCGCCGATCTGATGGGCGAGCTCGAGGAGCAGGCGTCCCAGGCGGGCGGCGACGGTCTCGGCCAGGGCGATTCGGCAGGCGTCCTGCAGGGCGAAACGATACTCCTGGCAGATGCACTGGACGGCGCGCATCTGTGCTTCTTTGTGGTTGCGCAGGAAGGCGAGGAAGCGGTCTCGCTCGATGGGACGGAGTTGGGCGGCGGTCAGCGTCTCGGCAGAGACCTCATAAAGTCCGTGGGAGAGCACCGCGTATAGGCCGAGCATGGAGCCGGGTCCGGCGACGCGGACAATCATCTGACGGTCTTGCTGGTGTCCGGCGGTGAGCTTGAGGTAGCCGCCGCAGATCAGGTAGAGGCAGCGGGCATCGTCGCCCTGAGTAAAGAGCGAAGACTGCGCGTGCAGAGAGATTGTGCTGGTGACCAATTCGAGTTCGGCCAATACGGTGCTGCCCAGGGAACAGAACCAGCCGGGGCGGCGATTGGAGCAGGCCGCGCATCCGACTGGAACTTGCCGGGCGATGTGTTTCAGCCGTGAGTGTGTTGCTGCCGGGTTCTCCGCGTTCATCATGATCTTCGGCCGTCCGCTGCCGTTCAATCTCCTCACCTGAGACGGCGGACAAACCCTGCACTCTGCCGCAGTGGCCGGCTCGACGTGAGGAGGCGAATAGGCTCCAAGCCCCCCGGAAAAGAGATTGATATCTGAAGGAAGTTTGCAGGAACGGAGGCGGCTATGGATGTGATGGGCCTCACGTCCATGCAACCTCCTATTCACTGGGGATTCAACTCTGAGCTTTTCTTCGCGGCGCAATTTCTCCTGTTCGGGGGCTGGAGTTGCCATGGATCGAAGGCAAAGGCATACGGTGGTGGGAGATAACCCGAGGGCGGAGCGCATTTTGCAGATTTCGAGAGTGGGGAAGTGTACTGTTTTGCACAGCGTGGAAGGCTGTCTTCTGTTTTCCTGCCGAAGGAAGTGTCTTTCCCAAGTGAGCATCGCCGGTTTCGGGTGGGAGTGGTCGCAAGAGCCGGTCCACGTGATTTTCCTTGCGGCGGTTGAAGATTTGTGCGCAAATGAGTTCTGGGTCACTTTGGATGAGGAAACTCATTCGAGAATGCACGTTTCAATCGTATGTGACAGACATCACAGTTTGATCCATGAGCGAAAAAGTAGGATTCTGCCCATGAAGTGATGCTCCGCACAAGGCGCTCCTTCAGCGTCAGCATGGCCGGTGCTGCTGCCGTGGGCCGGAGTTTCCCAGGGGGTATCTTCTGCCGGACGGCGGTAAGATTGTTTGCGTAAGTGGCTGTAAGAACAACCAAGGTGGTATTTTGATGCATAGAGATTGGCCTGTCACGCAATTGCCGGTTGGTGCGGCTCTGGGCAAGAAGCCGGGGCTGCGAGCTTGTTTGATGTTGATTCTGGGCGCTGGTATGCTGTGCGTCCCTGTAGTGACAGCTCAGGCCTCCGGCGGCAAACTGGCGGCCAAAGAGGCAGCACCGTCGGATTTTGTGGGCGCGGAGACCTGCGCAACCTGCCACGAAGCGATCGCCAAAGGGTTTTCGACCAACCCTCACGTCAAGATGGCCCTGATGCATGGCAGCGCGGGGGTTACCTGCGAGAACTGCCACGGCGCGGGCAAGGCTCACGTTGACGGCGGCGGCGACACGACGAAGATCTTCAATCCTGCCAAGGCTACGGCCAAGGAAGTGGATGAAAAGTGCCAGAGCTGCCACGCGGGAGCGCATCCCAACTTTGACCGTTCTCCTCATGCCAAGGCGGGCGTAAGCTGCGTGAGCTGCCACAGCGTTCACGCCAGCAAGGAAGAAGATCAGCTGCTCAAAGCCGAGCAGCCCAAGCTCTGCTATCAGTGCCACAGCGACGTGAAGCCGGCCTTTGATATGCCCTTTCACCACCGCGTGAATGAAGGCCTGATCAAGTGCAACGACTGCCATGACATTCACGGCTCTTTCGGGAACAACAACCTGAAGTCGACGGCGGATCAGAACGCGATCTGCACGAAGTGCCATACCGAGACGCGCGGGCCGTTCGTTTACGAGCACGCCGCAGTGAAGGCGGAGGGCTGCCTGGGCTGCCACACACCGCATGGATCTCAGAATGCCCGGCTGTTGAATATGCCGAATATCAACACGTTGTGCAACCAGTGCCATAGCCCTGTCGCCGCGGGCACGGTTCACGGGATGAACGCAGGATCGGCGGAGCTTACGCCCTGCATCAGCTGCCACACCTTTATTCATGGGTCCAACCTCAATGCCGCATTCCTCAGGTAAAGGATCTGGCCGCGTCCTCCGGAACCATCGGACAGCGCGGCCCTGATCCAGCAGCGGCTTGGCGCAAGACTTTCAGGTTTTCGATGTCAGCAAGACAGATTTTTCAGGTGAGGCTTCTTATGAAGAAGATCGGCTGGTTTTTCCGGCTGTCCAGTCCACAGCCCACTCTTGCACTGATCCAGCGCATCGCTGGGTGCATTGGGATCTCCTTGTTGATGATGGCGGGCGTCGCCGCCGCCCAGAATCCGACGCCTGCCGCGCCCTTTCCGGCACCGGCTCAGCAGACGGTTGCCCCGGACGGGTATACCGTCCATGAGTCCCTGGACCTGGGAGGGCGCATGGCCAGCATCAAGGGCAGCGGAGCGATGTACGACACTCTGGTCAATCTGCATTCCGGTCCGCGGGTGCTGGGCGAGAGCTTCGAGATGCGCGCGCTGCCAGGCAACAAGCATCCTCTTTTCGATGTTCTCAAGGCCTTCAGCAACGGCGTTGGCGGCGATCCGAACAACTTTGCCAAGATGGACTTCTCCAAGGGCAAGCTCTACGAGTTCACGGGAGTCTTCCGCCGCGACCGCCAGTATTTTGACTACGATCTGCTGGGCAACCCGAATATCCCTGGGGGACAGTCGATTCCCGTAACCGGGTCCACCACCCCACTGGCATGGCCGCAGGTAAACCAGTCTTCGGTGCTGTTCAACACCGTGCGGCGCATGACGGACACCAGCTTGACGATCTTACCGCTTTCGAAGGTGACGTTCCGGGTGGCGTATTCGCAGAATATCTTCCAGGGACCGAGCCTGAGTCCCAGCGGGTATCAGTTCGCCACAGGCGATGCCATTCTTGCTGAGTACCAGCGCAACAGCACCGACGATTTCACCGGGGCTATCGACTGGAAGCCAGTACGGGGCACGATGCTGACCTTTGAAGAGCAGATCGACCACTACAAGGCCGACTCTTATTTCAATCTGACCCCCGGCAGCTTCATCGCCCAGGAGTTGGATGGAACCAAGGTGGCGCTGAACAATTACGACAGCCTGACGCCTCTCAGGGATTCCTGCGACACCTTCGCCGCAGCTTCGAGTCCGGTCTTCTCGGCGCCGCAAACCTCCGGTGGCCTGCCCGTCATCAGCCCTTTCTGTTCGGCTGTGACCAACTACACGCGTACGCAGCCAACTCGCATTCTCTATCCCACGGAGATCTTCCGGTTCCAGAGTTCCAGCATCAAGAACATCTCGATGAACGGCGATTTCCGCTACACCAACGCGAATATGAATCTGCCCAACTACTACGACAGCTACCAGGGGCTGAATGAAACGGCGGTAAAAACCGCTGGTGTGACGACGGGCTACTATGGCGTCCGCTCGCTTAGCTATACGGGCAACGCGAGCGCAAAGCGGGAGGTCGTATCCGCCGATTATGGCATTGTCTGGCAGGTAATGAAGACATTCAGTCTCTCCGATCAAATTGATTACTCCAATGTCCACCAGCCGGGCACGGCCGACATCACCAGCGGAATCACCCTGAAGACACCCACGGATACAGCTATCTCCTCGGGCAACGCAGGTATCAACTACCCCACTTTGATCACTGCTACCGCGGCCATTGGCGCCTCCACCTTTGAAGGCAGCCCCGCCATCGGCACTCCGATGCCAGCTTACTTTGGCCAGCGCTTCCTGACCAATAATCTGACGGGGAGCTGGGATGCTTCGTCGCGCGCCACCCTCTCGCTCACCTACCGCTATCGCACCCACATGATTGCGGAGAATGTGTTTAGCGCCGGTCCACCTGTTGATCCCGGCGGGAATCCAGGGAACAGTCCTTTGGCGCCGGGCGCAACGACAAACGGCACCGTTACCATCAACGAAAACGGCGCAATCTTCAACGCAGCCGTGCGTCCCGCCAACAATTGGAATGTCAACGGCACGGTTGAGGTGCTGTACGACGACAACGCATTCACGCCGGTCGGCCCGCGGCAAACCAAGCACTACCGAGTGCATACGCTATACAGGCCAAAGCCCTGGGTGACGATCACGGGCGCCTATAACGACCTGGAGCGGCACAACAACACCAACAACAATCAGGCTACGGTGGCGTTGTTCACCCCTCCTTCGGCAAGCCCGGCTCCCAACGGAACCGCCGCAGCCGGTACCCCGTATGAAGGCCCGCTCCAGCATGTCGATTACAGCCGGGTTTTCAGCGTGGGTACGGTGTTGTCTCCCAATGAGCACTACGGGCTCGACCTCAACTACGCATACAGTGAGGTATATGCGTCGACCAACATCTGCTACTTGAATGGCGCTGCGGGTGCTGCATTGCCCGGAGCCGTGCAAACCGCCACCAGCACCGTATGCCCGAACATATTCGGAAGAGGCGCTACGGCCGCTACGGAGCTTAGTGGCGCGGCGCTTGAGGATTGGTATGCCAAGGATTTCATGAAGGCTCCAACGCAGTATGTATCGGCGGCGCTCACGGCGTCCCCAGTCAAATCCATTCACGCCAATTTGGGCTATCGCATCAGCGATGTGAACGGCACGCGGTTCTTCAACGATGCCCGCGACGTCAACGGCTCGCTGGTCTCCAAGTATCAGTCGCCCTTCGTAAATCTGGCATGGACGATTCATCCTGGCTGGATTGTGAAGGCCGATTACAACTACTACGGCTATGGCGAGGGCGGTCCCTCCGGTTCGCCGTTCTGCAGTACGGCAACCTCGATCGCGGCAGAGGCAGGGATTGTTCCTTGTACCTCTTCCACGCTCACCGGGCCGACCGGCCTGACCGAACCGTCTTCCGGCCTGACCGCGCCGCGTAACTTCCATGCCAATAACGTGACCATTTCAATGCACTACGAGTTCTGATTGAAGCCGCCTCCTTTGAAGACGAGCGGGGAGGACCGGATGCAGGAGATCGACATGAGCAAAACGATTCGTTCGATGTTGGTGCTGGCGGCTGTGGCGTTTTTGGCTAACGTTGCGGGCATTGCGCAAACCGCCGGAGCAGGCACTTACAAAGCCAAATGCGCTGGCTGCCATGGCGCCACCGGGCTTGCTGATTCCGGACTCGGCAAGGTATGGAAGGTAAAGCCTGTTACCGATCCGGCGGTCGAGAAGATGAGCTTGGCGGCGATGATTGACATCACCAAGAATGGCGCGGGTAAAATGCCAGCATACAAGGACAAGCTCACCGACCCCCAGTTCAAGGAAGTGGTGGAGTATTTTCGCTCGTTGATGAAGTAAGCTGAGCTTGATACTGTTGACCTGATCCAAGAGCTTGCGCTGGGGTGTGCGGGATGTATTCTATTGCCGAGCTAGCTAAGGCGGCGAATTGCGGACGCGGGAGTCCGGGGCGAAGAACAATCCGTGCGCGTTGCCGCAGTCTGGCGGAGTGGAAGTACAAAGGAGAGTCAATGGCAAAGATGATTCGATTCCAGGTGGTGTTGGCGACAGTGTTGCTGGCCGGCGCCGTGGGCTTTGCGCAATCCGGCGGCGAAGCAACCTACAAAGCCAAATGCGCGATGTGCCATGGGGCCGCGGGCGTCCCCAGCGCGGGAATGGCCAAGAATATGGGCGTCAAGGCGGTCTCCGATCCGGCGATCAAGGCCCTCACCGTGGCCCAAATGGTTGCCGCGGTCAAGAACGGCAAGGGCAAGATGAAGCCAGTGGCCGGACTCACCGACGCACAGATCACGGAAGCGGTTAACTTCTACCGCGCTTGCGCTTCCGGTTCGCACTAGATGTACCCGCAGCCGCTGTCGCCCCGCCAGTAAGGGCCGCGGCTGGCCGCGAAGTTGGGATATGAAGCGGAGTCGGCCTTGCTGCGCGTATGCCAATCAGGCTAACTCCGCTATCTCCATTTTTGTACGTGGGGGAAAGTGTGCAAGCGTTTCAGAGGTTTCGTGAAGGCTGGCTGCGGCCGGCGCTGTTTTTTGGCAACAACCCTATCAGTCTTGCCGGCGGAGCGATCACCACCGCCTCCGGCGTGACCATGATCGGCTATTGGCTGGTAGAGATTCTCGGCCGGCCCAATGACAACCCCTATCTCGGACTGATCTTCTTTCTGTTTTTACCCGTTCTGTTTGTAGCGGGATTGGCGCTGATTCCGGTGGGTGTGTGGCTACGCCGCCGAAAACTGCTAAAAGCCGGGCTGATTCCGGCGGAGTTTCCCAAGGTCGATTTCAACGACCGTATCTTTCGCCATGGCGTGGACATCGTGCTGGTGGCCACCATTGTCAACTTCCTGGTGGTTTCGGTGGCCAGTTATCGCGGCGCGGCCTACATGGATTCGCCGCAGTTCTGCGGGCAGAGCTGCCACGTGATGCACCCGGAGTATACGGCCTATAAAATCTCCGCGCACTCTCATGTGGCTTGCGTGGATTGCCACATCGGCTCGGGCGCGGCTTCTTACTTTGCCGCCAAGGTGAACGGCACCAAGCAACTGATCGAGGTCAGCCTTCACCCCCTGGCGCCCATCGCTCCCCGGCTCATTCCCGACTATCCCACGCCGATTCCCTCGCCAGTGATGAACCTGCGCCCGGCGCGCTATATCTGCGAGGGCTGCCACACGCCGGCCCGCTTCATTGGCGAAAAGCTGCTGGTGAAGTCCAACTTTGCCGACGACGAAAAGAATACCGAGACGCAAACGGTGCTGGTGCTGCATCTGGGCGGGCGAGATTCGCTCTCGCATCTTACCGGCATCCACGGCGTTCACCTGGGCCACATCGAGTACATTGCCACCGATCCAACGCGCACCACCATCCCCTGGGTGCAGAAGCGCAACGAAGATGGCTCCGAAACGGTCTTTACCACTTTGCCGGCGGGCAGCGCACCTCCTCAGGGCGAGCGGCGGGTGATGGATTGCATCGACTGCCACAATCGCGCGGCGCACACATTTGTCACCGCGGAAGACGCGCTCAATCGGGCGATGGCCGAGGGTGCGGTAAGTCCCGACCTGCCTTGGGTTCACAAGAAGGGACTGGAGCTGCTCAAGGCCAATTACGCGAGCGAGGCTGAGGCGAGCGTGAAGATACCCGATGAGCTTCGAGCCTTCTATCGCTCCGAGCATCCCGAGGTGCTCAGCAGCAAGGCCGCGCTGATCGACTCGGCGGGCGAGGCGCTGGTGACCCTCTACAGCCAGAATGTCTTCCCCTTCATGAAGGTGACCTGGGGAACGCATCCGAACCACATCGGCCACACGGAGTATCCAGGCTGCTGGCGCTGCCACGATGGCGACCACGCGGCCAAAGGCGGCGCGAGCATTACGCAGGACTGCTCGGCCTGCCACAACCTGCTGGTTCAGGATGAGGCCAAGCCCAAAGTGCTAACCGATCTCGGCATTCAATAAATCCCAGAGGACTCTTGCGAGCGAAAAGCGAGCGATTGGCCCCACCGCAGGTGGTTGGCCCCACCGCAGGTGGTTGGCTCCACCGCAGGTGGTCTGGCGTGGTAGGCTTGGCTTTCAGTTTGAAGGAGCCATTCTCATGCATTCTAGCCAGCCCATCCACTTCAATCTTGTTGTTGCCGCCCATGCCGCGATGATCGAACACGGCTTCCAGCCGGATTTTCCCACCGCCGCCGCTACCGAACTGGCCGCGATCCAGGCCCATCCCGCGTTGCCCGTCGTAGCCGGCGCACGGGATATGCGCAACCTGCTCTGGTCCTCGATCGACAACGATACCTCACGAGATTTAGATCAGATTGAGTGGGCCGAGCAACTGCCCGATGGCCGCATTCGTGTGCTGATCGGCGTGGCTGACGTGGATGCGCGTGTTGCCGAGGGAACGGTTCTCGACGGCCACGCCAAGAGCGAAACGACCTCGGTTTACACCGGCGTCAAGGTCTTTCCCATGCTGCCGGCTGAGCTTTCCGAGGGCATTACCTCTCTGAATGAAAATGAAGATCGCGTGGCCTTGGTGATCGAGTATTCGGTGGACCAGGCGGGCACGGCGACAGATGGAAGATGTTACCGGGCGCTGGTTCGCAATCGCGCGCAACTGGCCTATAACGCCGTGGGCGCGTGGCTGGAGGGCCGCGGGCCTGCGCCAGCCAAGGTGGCAGCCAACGCCGATTTGGCGGCGCAGCTCAAGCTGCAAGACACGGCTGCGCAGCGCATGGTCGGCGGGCGCTTCCAGCACGGCGCGCTGGATTTGGAGACCATGGAGACTCGCCCCGTTATGCTTGCCGATCAGGCGGTCGATATCGCGCGCCTGGAGAAGAATCGCGCCACTTCATTGATTGAAGAATTCATGGTCGCGGCCAACGGCGTCATCGCACGCACCTTTGAGGCTGCCGGTGTCGCCTCGATTCGCCGCATTGTGCGCACGCCCAAGCGCTGGGATCGCATCGTCGAGCTGGCCCAGGGTCTGGGCACCACGCTGCCTGCCGTGCCGGACTCCAAGGCGCTCAATGACTTTTTATTGGCGCAGAAGCAGAAGGACCCCGACCACTTTCCCGACCTGTCACTGACGGTCATTAAGTTGATGGGCCCCGGCGAGTACGTGCTGGTGAAGCCGAATGAGGTTTCACCGGGCCACTTCGGTCTGGCCGTGCAGGACTACACCCACTCGACCGCCCCCAACCGCCGCTTCCCCGACATGGTGACGCAGCGGCTGATGAAGGCGTGGCTCACCAAGGCGCCGCAGCCCTACTCCGCCGACGATCTCAACGCCATCGCCGTCCACTGCACGCTGATGGAAGACAATGCCCGCAAGGTGGAGCGCGAGATGCAGAAGCGCATCGCCGCCGTCGTGCTAGCGAAGCGCATCGGCCAGAGCTTCCCCGCCATCGTCACCGGAGTCAACAAC
>JBEKDX010000052.1:0-14983 GCA_050014135.1 Occallatibacter sp. | reverse complement strand
GAGGTGAGCGAAGAGATGCTCAACGATCCCCGCTATATCTATAACAACCCCGGCGACGTAGTGGGCAAGGCCGGTGTCGAGGAGACCTACGACCAGTTGCTGCGCGGCCAGGACGGTTCTCGCGATGTGGTTGTGGACAGCCATGGCCGCGAGGTGGGCTACCTGGGAATCCAGCACGCCAAGCCCGGCCAGGACCTCAAGCTGACCATGGATATCGACATCCAGCGCGCGGCCGAGCTGGCGCTAGGCGACCGCGACGGCGCAGTGGTGGTGATGGATCCGCGCAACGGCGAGATTCTCGCCATGGTCTCCCACCCCAGCTACGACCCCAACCTCTTTTCCGTTCGCATCAACCGCACCGACTGGAACAAGCTGCTGCTCGATCCCGCTCACCCGTTGATGAACAAGGCCATCCAGGCGCAACTGGCTCCCGGTTCGACCTTCAAGATTCTCATGTCAGTCGCCGGCCTGCAGGAGGGCGTGGCGCAGAATATGCACGTCTTCTGCGCTGGCGGCGCCATCTTCTACGGTCAGTTCCACGCCTGCGACAAGCACCATGGCATGGTGGACATCGAACATGCGATTCCCTGGTCTTGCGATACCTTCTATTACACGCTGGCCGACAAGCTGGGCATCGACACCATCGCCCGCTACGCGCACAGCGTGGGCCTGGGCCAGCGCACCGGCGTCGATCTGCCTAATGAGGCGGTGGGTATTGTCCCTTCGTCGGATTGGAAGCTGAAAAACTACCACGAAAAATGGTACGTGGGCGAGACCATCTCGGTGGGCATCGGCCAGGGCGCGGTCACGGTCACGCCCATCCAGTTGGCGCGCATGATCAGCGGCATCGCCTCGGGCGGCCATTTTGTCCGTCCCCACGTGGTTGATCCAATCGCAAACAAACTCCCGCCCGAGTTTCAGCAGGCGCTCAAGGATAGCTTCCCCGGCTCAGGTGAATCGTCGATTCCCCTTGATCCGGATAACTGGATGACCATCACCGAGGGCATGGCTGGGGCCACCGATCCCACCATGGGCGGAACCGCGGGAGCCTCGCACCTCGAGGGAGTGGACTTTGCCGGCAAGACCGGAACAGCCCAGGTGGCCAGCCACGCCGCCATCAAGCTGATGAAGGGCATAGACACGCGGCCCAACGGCTGGTTTGTCGGCGTCATTCCCCGGCGAAACCCGGAGTTCGTCGTCGCAGTCCTCTGGGAGCACGGCGACTGGGGCTCGAACGCCGCCCGGCTCGCCGCCCAGGTGGCCACCGTCTACGTGAACAAACAGCGCGAGGAGACCTGCAAGAAGAATAAGCAGGACTGCAACCTGATTGCGGGCACCGTAGTCCCGAGCCCGGTCGAGATGGGCGCGGTTTGGACGGAGCAGACCTCCGGCAACAAGCGCAAGGGCGAAGCCGCCCAACTGCGCGGCGGACATTTTCCCATTGCCCCTGCTCCAGTGGCCGGAGTCAAATCCTTGGCCAGCAGCCAGACCTCCCTTCCGGCTTGGCTCTTCGCCGTGCCTCTTCGGTTCAAGGAAGGCCAGTAATGCGCCGCTTTCTGAGCTTCCGTGATTTTGATTGGGCGTTGCTGGCAATGGTGCTGGCGCTGTGCACCGTTTCCGTCTTCGAGATATACTCGGCCACGCTGCACACCAAGTACATCGGTGCCCACACCAAGCAGATCTTCTGGATCGCCGGCGGCCTGGCCGCGATGTTCCTCTTTTCCAAAATCGACTATCACCGCCTGCTGGACTGGGTTCCCTGGGCCTACGGCGTCTTCCTGGTCTCGCTGGTCATCGTCAAGCTCTTCGGCCACAAAGTTCTCGGCGCGCGGCGCTGGATCAGCATCGGCCACCTGCAATTCCAGCCCTCGGAGTGGGTCAAGCTGATCCTGATCCTGCTCATGGCCCGCTACTTCGCCAACCTCGGCGGACGCTCGCTCACCTGGAAGGAGATCTTCAAAGCGCTGGCGCTGGTGGGCCTGCCACTGGCATTGGTGCTCATCCAGCCCGATCTGGGAACATCGCTCACCTACGTGCCCATCCTGGTCGCCGGACTCTTCTTGGGCGGCATCAACATCCGCCAGTCACTGGTTCTCATCACCTGCTCCGTGGTTCTGGTGGGTGGCGTCTGGAACAGCGGCAAGATCATCAAACCCTTTCAAAAGGCGCGTTTGACCAGCTTTCTCGATCCCAATAGCGACCCTAAAGGCCACGGTTACCAACTCAAACAATCGCTGATCGCTGTCGGCTCGGGCGGCGTCTGGGGTAAAGGCGCGGGCAAGGGCGACCAGACTCAGGGCGCATTCCTGCCCATTCCCCATGCAGACTTCATCTTTGCCGCTTTTGGCGAAGAACATGGATTCGTCGGCGCGATTTTCGTCCTGCTGCTATACTTTTTCATATTGATGCGTTTGATTCAGAACGCACAAACAGCCGCAGACCTGTCCGGCTCCCTCATTATCATGGGAGTAGTGGCTGTGTTGACCTTTCAGATCGCGGTCAACGTGGGCATGGTCATTGGGTTTATGCCCGTCACCGGAATCCCCTTACCGTTAATGAGTTATGGAGGGTCTTCGGTGTTGTTTACGTTCCTGGCGCTGGGCACTGCGATGAATGTGCGTATGCGCCGGTTCGTCAACTGACGGACTCGCAGGTTTACCTCTTGCGTCCCCCCGGAAATGTCCGGCCCGCAAGAGACTGGTTTTTTAAGCATTTCGCCGGCCAGGTCCAGATGGACCGCGCCCGGCAGGATTGGGTTCATGAGCACGCAGAGACGGGAAAGCCGCTCCACCCCAGCGACGAAGACCAGTCGCTGGGGACCCCGGTACCGTTGGCGGCGTACAAGTTGCACGAGTCGTGCGGGAGTATCGGGAGAGGTTTTTCCCGCTTCCATTGCACGAATCGGCTGCGCTGACGCCAGCGATGGAACGGCCCCGCCAGTTTTCTTGGCAAACTTCCACCCCAGCGACGTAGACCTGTCGCCGGGGACCCCGGTAAGGTTGGCCACAAACTCTCTGCAATCGGGTTACCGTATCGTTCAGCTTGTTCAGGTGTTTTTGCTTGTTCAGGTTGTACAGGTTGTTCTGCAAAACAGTCGCCGCTCTGCGCCGCCCCTTTGGGCAGGCTCTGGCACGGCGACCGGAACATCAGCGAATCACCGGTCACCCCTTCCGCGCATCCCCTTCCCTTCCGGCCACGCGCCCTTCCATCCCTCCTTGCCGCGGGTTCCGGCAGGCTAGAGCCGCTGGACGGAAAGGTACGATGGCAAAAGAGATTTGCATCTCCTCCACGCCGCATGAAACACGGCTTGCAATCCTTGAAGACGATCAGCTCGCGGAAATATATTACGAACGCGAAAACGAATACACCCTTGCCGGGTCGATTTACAACGGGCGCGTCACCCGTGTCCTGCCCGGTATGCAATCCGCTTTTGTGGATGTGGGTCTGGAGCGCGATGCGTTCCTCTATGTAACCGACTTTCTCGAACTGGAAGACCAGGAAGAGACCGACGAGCTGGAAAAGGCCGCGATCAGCGGCGGCAATCAGCCTCCGCGCGAGGTCCGTCACACTGGCGTGAAGGATTCCGGTTCATCCGGGTCTCAGGATCGCGGCGGCGCGCGGCCCGCCCAGAAACCTGAACAAAAACAGGAACGTCCAGCCCCAGCCAAGGACAGCCGCTGGACGGTCGAGGCCCTGCCCGAGGCCGAGGCTCCTCTGCCCGCCTCTGGCTCCTTGTCCCTCTCTGAGCCGGCCGAAGCCCGCGAGGATGATTCCGGCGAGCCTGGCGCCAAGCGCTGGCGCGGACGCCGCCGCCGTCGCGGTGGCCGGGGCGCGTCGAGTTCACACGAGAGCCAGCCGCAGAGCAGTGAAACTTCGGCTGCCTCCAGCGAAGAGATCCCCGAGACCGAAACAGAGTATGCGCCGCAGATTCAAGCCGCCGCATCCAGCGCGTCCTCATCTCGTGGCGAGTACGCTCCAGCCGCTGCTCCCGTCCCATTTGTACTGCCCGGCGAATCGCTCTCGAAGTACGGCGGCGCGCCGGCAGACGGCGCTTCGGCGGATGAGGTTCACAAGCCTGCCACGCCGGTTCGCCCCGCGAGCAGCTTCAAGCCCGCGACTCTGATCGACTCACCCCTCGAGTGGGACGGCAGCGGCCTGATGCCCGGCGAGTCGCTCTCCCGGCACGGCAGCCGCCGAAACGAGCCAGCCGTTGAAATGGAGGCCGAGCCAGCCGCCCCAGAGCTTCATGCTGAGAGCAGTGAAACCGGTAAGCCGCAAGTCGGCAACCAGGCGACGGATGCCGTCGAAGAGCAAGACTTCTTCGACAATACAGTCGCGTCGAAACCGGAATCCATCCTGGAAGCAGCCGCTGTTTCCGTGCCGGAAACTCACGCATTTGCCATCGACGATGACGATCTGGCCGAAGAAGAGACTGAAGATGAGTTCGAGGAGACATCGGAAACAGCCTCTGACTCCGAAGATAATGCGGGTACCTCAGCTCTCGATTCTGAGAGCTGGGATGCCTCCAAGCCTGAAGCCGATCGAAGCGCCTCCCATAATCTCGACCCCCTGCCTCCAACCGGCTTCCGGCTCTTTGGCATCGGCAAGAAGAAGCCCGAAGCAGAAGAAGCGAAGAAGCCCTCCAAGCCCGTCTCGACTTACGCTCCCGGACGCGGCCTCATCGTGGAAGAGACCATCGAGGAGGAGGAGTTTGACGCTCCCCGCCATTCTCACCGTGCCAAAGGCGGCGACCACGAGTCGGACGATTTTGAAGAGGAGACGCTGCCCAAGCATCTGCGCACCGGCGACCTGGGCGAGATGCTGCAGGAGGCTCACCTCGATCACCGCATCCAGTTGAACTTCGACGAAAAGAATGGCGACGATGACGGTGATGAAGACGAGGGCGAAGAGGGTTCAGGCGAAGGTCAGCCCGCAGGAGCAGGCCAGACGCGCCATGATCGCAACGCCCGCGGCCGCCGCGGTCGCGGAGCAGTAGCCGCGCCCGGTGGCCAGGGCAGCCGAGGCCGCGGCCCCTCGCGCCGCTCCGCGCAACTCTCTGACCTGCCCATCATCAGCGACCTGCTCAAGCCCGGCCAGGAGATTCTCGTCCAGATCGCCAAGGAGCCTATCGCCAAGAAGGGCGCACGCATCACCTCGCACATCGCCCTCCCTGGCCGCTTCCTGGTCTTCATGCCTACTGTCACTCACATAGGCGTCAGCCGCAAGATCGCATCCGATGAAGAACGCCAGCGCCTGAAGCGCATTCTCGTCCACGAGCGCGGCGAAGCCTCTGGCGGATTCATCGTCCGCACCGCCGCTGAGGGCGCGTCCGAAGAAGAACTCCGCACAGACCTGCGCATGCTGCTGAACTTGTGGGCCGAGATCAAGAAGCGCTCTGACGAATCCAAGTCGCCGGCTCTGATTTATCACGATCTGGGGCTGATCGAGCGCATTCTACGCGACCAGGTCAGCAGCAACTTCTCCTCGATCTGGGTGGACTCCGAGGCCGACTACGAGCGCATCGTCCGCTTCCTCAACCGCTTCTCGCCCACTCTGGTGCGCCGCGTCAAGCTCTACACCAAAGAGACTCCGCTCTTCGAGCACTTCGGCATTCAGGACGAAATCTCCAAAGCCTTGCGCTCCAAGGTCTGGCTCAAGAGCGGCGGCTCGATTGTCATCAACCAGACCGAGGCGCTGGTAGCCATCGACATCAACACCGGGAAATATGTCGGCAAATCGGCGCGGCTTGAAGACACCATCGTCAAGACCAATCTCGATGCGGTGCCGGAGATCGTCCGCCAGATTCGCTTGCGCGACCTGGGCGGCATCATCGTGATTGATTTTATTGATATGGACGACCGCAAGAACCGCTTCCGCGTGATGGCCGCCCTCGAAGAAGCCCTTAAATCTGACCGCGCCCCCACCAAGGTTCTCCAGTTCAACGACTTTGGCCTGGTCGCCATCACCCGCAAGCGCGTTAAGCAATCGCTCGAACGGACTCTTTCGGTCCCTTGCCCCACCTGCCAGGCCACCGGCATGGTCAAGAGTCCGACCACGGTCTGCAACGAGATCTACACCGAACTGCGCAAGATGAAGAAGCACTTCGAGAGCGCCGACGTTCTTTTGCGTGTCAACCCCGAGACCGTCAAGGTTCTCAAGGCCAACAACGGAAGCTGGCTGACGGAGTTCGAGGAACTGGTCGGCAAGAACATCCTCGTCAAGAGCGACGCAACGCTGCATCCCGAGCAGTTTGATATTCAGGGATGATCGCACAACCTGCAGCAAACGCCGAAGGCCGGAGCATTGCTCCGGCCTTTGATGTTTCCATGCACTTCAAACCATTTACCGGATCACATGAACCGGCACGCCCAGCTTGAGGTTTTTCCAAAGCTGTTCGGTGGTATAAACCGGCGCATTGAGCGCAATCGCCAGCGCCAGGCACGACCGGTCGCCCAGCGACAGGCCGTATTTCTCTGTATTGGCTATCAGATCGCCGGCGATCTTGGCTTGATCGCTGGTGAATGGCTCTTCCGCCTGTACGAGCGACAGAATCTCCTCCCAGGCTTCATCGGAATCGCGCCCCTTCTTGACGAGCTTGGACTGCGCCTCGGCCAGATTGACCGTGCTGGCGACCGCACGGTCCAGAATCTCATCCGTCAGTTTCTCCTCGCCTCGTTCGTGTTGAATCCAAGCAAGCATGGCGGAGGCATCAAGCACGACCTCATTCATGTTTGGCCGCCTCGCGCCGCTCAGCATTCAACTCATCGGCAAGCGAGACTCCCGGCGGGATATTTTGTCTGGCCCACTCTTGCGCGCGCCGCAAACGCTCTCGTCGCGTTGCAATGCGCAGTTCGCCGTCCACCACGCGCAAGATGAGCATCTCGCCTTCCGCCATCCCCAGCGCTTCGCGCATCGGGGCCGGGATCACAATGCGCCCTTTCGCCCCCATGCGCATCCGGACACGAGGCTTCTCGACAAACGTGGGGCGCTGCCAAACGGCCTCTTGCTCCTGAGCTTCTAAAACTTCCATGATTCCCACCTCGCTCTATTTATGGCACTATTATGCCATGGTGTCACAAATAACACAAGTGGCACATTAGATAAAATTCCCACCAATTAACCGCAACGCACCCCAGCCTTGGTTTTGTGTCAATGGTGCGAATCCTGAATCTCGATTAGCTTCCCCTACAGAATCCCCAACACCCTGAGTCGTACCAGCCCGCCGGTCATCACGCCGATCGGCGAAAGCGCCACCAGCGCCAGCGCAAACCAGATCGGCTGCTTGCCGCGCGATTGCAACACGCTCAGTGCAGTCAGCGCCAGCACCACGATTCCCAACGCCAGCACGTGAATCAGCGGATTGGCTGCGGCAATCCAGGCGGTCACATAGCCGCCCGCCGCGGCGGCCAAAAACGACGATCCCAGGCTGACGAAGGCATAACCGGCTGGCATCCGGCGCTGCTCGACGGCCCAGCCCGGCGTCAGGCGTGCGACCAGCTTCGAGAAGCCGACCGCCAGCAGCGCCAGGACGGCAAAGCCGGCCGTCAGCGCCAAAAATGCGTGCAGAATCACCATGGACGGCCCTTCTCTTCCGGCTGCGCCCCCACCTCGCCTCGTTCGATCCGTTCGAGAAAGGCCCGCGCCAGCTTCCGCTCTCCGGGATGGCTTTCCCCATGCATCGAGCACAGATCGAGAAACTCGTCGCAGAGCGCATTGCGCTCATCCTGTTGGGCAAAGAGACTTTGCAACGCCAGCGCCAGCTCGCGCAGCCGAGCCGCCTCCGGCCATGCGCCTCCCTCGCCTTCATTCAGCAGCTTAACGTCAGAAAACAGCCCCTTGCGCCCCCGCGCGCACTCATCCAGGCAAGCCATCAGTTGCTCGCAGAAGACCTGCGCCAGTGCTTCCATCTGACCGGGTTCCGGGCCATCTTCGATCTCGTCGCGCGGGTCCACAGTTTCCTCAGTCGCGCAGTTGCATCGGCGCGCGCTCCATGCAACCAGCCTCAGGTACAGAGCTGCGTATGTCAAGCCCCGCGGCAGTTGGTTCGCCGCCTTACTGATACTCTGGATTGGTTGCATCCGGCGGCTTTTGCACGCTCTCGCCCCAAAGCCGCTGAAACTCCGTTGCCGCGACCGGGCGTCCGTAGAGCCAGCCCTGGCCCAAGATGGGCTGCTCGCCCGGCGAAAAATAGCTGGCCTGCTGGCTGGTTTCGATCCCTTCCACCACCACTTGCAGATGCAGCGCCTTGGCCATCGCCATAATCTGTGGAAGAATCGTCTCCGTCACCGCTTCCGTGCCGATCGTCTGGGTAAACGATCTATCGATCTTGATTGCATCGACGCAAAGATCATGCAAGTAAGAGAGGCTGGAATATCCTGTCCCGAAGTCGTCGATGTGGACGTTGTGCCCCTGGCTGCGCAGATGACGAATCGCCTCAATGGCCACCAAGTGCAGTGCGGTCGAAGTTTCGGTAATCTCGATCACCACGCTCTCTGCCGAAACCCCCTCCCGATCAAGATTCTGCTCCAGCATCGGCAGAAAGCCGGGATCGCTCAAGTCCGCCGCGGCCACATTAATACTCAGGCGAAAACCATGATTGGTGCGCAGCGTTTCCCCAAAGTCGCGCAAGCAGTGCCGCACCACCAGCCTGGTAATCTCTCCTACAAAACCGTGCTCCTCGGCGATCTTGATAAAAACATCCGGCCCCACCGCGGCGCCTTCCTCGTCCGTCCAGCGCGCCAGCGCCTCAGCCCCCACAACGCGTTTGCTGGCCAGATCGACAATTGGCTGATAGGCCATGCGCAGTTTGTCTTTCCGAATCGCCCGGCGAAGCTGCTGCTCCATCTTCCGGCTGCGGCGATAGAGGAGCGAACAGAAAAAACCAAAAAATGCCCCCGCCCCGCCTCCCAGCGCGATGTAAATGCGGTACTGCGTGTGATCGGCCTGCAAGGCATCGGGGACCGATAGATAGGCTGTGATGCATTTGGAATACCTGCGTGAGCAACGGGTGGCGTACAGGCTGTCTCCCATCCGCGCAATTCCATCCTTGTTCAACACCGCCGCATTCACTGCGGGCGGTTCGCCTAGCAGCCAGGTGACTTGCCCGCTCAGGGCATCCGTCATCGTTTCACTGTAGCGCTCGTGGTCCGGCCCATCATGCGCTTGCACGACAGGAATGTAGACCACATAGAAATTGTTCCACTGCAGCGTGATCATCGCCAGGTCTTCACTCTGATAGAGTGCAAGATTTTTGTAGACCTTGATGCCGTGCAGCAGAGTAATGTCCTGGATGGCCGGCGCCACCGGTTGCGCCGGACGGGCCAGGGCAGCCGAGCAATCGATCTTGCCGTCGCTCATGCGGCCGGCGTCTTTCATATACTTCGCATCGAATACCAGGGCGCGAAAGTAAGTGAGTTCGGCATCAGAACAAGGTGGAAGCATGGAGGCTTTCATGGCCGCCAGGACATTGCCTGATTCCTCCAAATGGAGATCCGCCTCCGCCGCCGCGCGGGTTGCGTCCTGCATCAGCCTGTGCTCGGCCAGCTTCAGTGAAATGATCCGGCCCGCCAGAACACCGGCGCCGGTGCCGCACGCCGCCGCGAGGATCGTGGCCATCAGCGTCAGCAGTACGCGCTGCTTGAGAATGCGCCTCATCGGATATTCACTAAACCCTCTTCGTCGGCAGAGTACCGCGCTCAGTTTCCGCGCAACCAGCATATTCCATTCATCGGAGCAGATACGACGGCCATTAGGTCAATTGCGGTGATTGTTCCGCAACGGTGCAGTTTTGAGGTGAAGCGCGACGATTTGCCTCGGGCCGCATTGGCGGCGAAGAGCATTTTCTGCCCACCTGCGGCCAACCAAGCAGGAATCCAGGAACTACCGTGCCCTTACCCCGGTATCGCGCCGGCGGTCTCCCCCAGAGTAGGTGGTTGAATTTTCCCGCATTTTGGCCTATGCTAACTATGCAGACGAATTTGTCCGCCTGAGTTGCCGTGAGCACGCCGGCTGGCGGAGAGATGAGTGGGCTTACAGCCCACTTTTTATTTGCGGAAAATTCTTCGCTTTTTAGGGGTATTTTCCTCGATTTTGGCATGACACGGGGTCCCCGGCAAGCGATTTTTGCTTGCTGGGGTGTGTGACACGGGGTCCCCGGCAAGCGATTTTTGCTTGCTGGGGTGTGTGATACAGGCTCCCGGAAAGCGATCTTTGCTCGCTGGGATGTAGGAAATAATGGCAGTCAAGCTGGAAGAAATTCGATCAGCGGCATCCCGCGTGGCAGCCTCGCATGGGCTGGAGCTGGTGGAGATTGAGTTGGTCGGCCCTTCAAAGGAACGCATCCTGCGCGTCTACCTCGAGAAAAATGACGCGGGGCGCGCGCTACTGAAGGCCGCCATCGCCGCCGGTAAGGTCGAGGATTTGCCCGAGCGGCTGGCGGAGGGAAAGCTCAGTATCGAGCAGCTCTCCGGCATCACGCACCAGGATTGCGCCGCCTTCAGCAGGGATTTTGGTGTGCTGCTGGACGTGGAAGACCTGGTTCCGGGCGCGGAGTATACGCTTGAAGCCAGCTCTCCAGGGCTGGATCGCAAGCTAGTCAAGCCAGAGGATTTTCAACGCTTTGCGGGAAGTCTGGTGAAGGTTCAAACCTTCGAGCCAATTCGCGCTAACAGGCACTGGCAGGGACGTTTGATGGGTATTGGATCCCAGGTCCCCAAAAGCGAGGGACCTGGGGCACCCAGTGAGACGATTACGCTCGACCTGAACGCGGTCAAGCAGAACAGCAAGAGCCGGAAGGCCGGCGTCAGCACGGTAGAGATTGCGCTCGATAACATCGAGAAGGCGCAACTTGTGCCGGAGATTTGAAAGACAGCTTCTAGCTCCTAGCTTCTAGCTTTTAAGTAGTCGAAGCGAGGATCGCGGCGACTGCAAGAACAAGCTGGAAGATAGAGGCTAAAAGCCAGGAGCTAGAAAAAGTATGGCCAGCGTTTTGTATCAAAGCATCGAGCTCTTGAGCCAGGAAAAGAGCATTGACCCCGCGATCGTTGTCGGCGCCGTCGAGGAGGCCATTGCCCTGGCCACGCGCAAGTTCTACAAGACCCAGGAAAATATGCGCGGCGAGCTGAACAGGGAGACCGGCGAGATATTGGCCTACATCTATAAAACGGTGGTGGCTGATGATGATCCCCTTGAGGACTCGCTGAATCAGATCACGCTCACTGAAGCCAAGATACTGGCGCCGGAGGTCGAGGTTGGCAGCGAGATCCGGCTCTATCGCGACACCACGCCGCTGGGCCGCATAGCCGCGCAACTGGCCAAGCAGGTCATCTTCCAGAAGGTCCGCGAGGCCGAGCGCGACACCGTTTTCCAGGAGTACGCCCACCGCGAAAAGGAAGTCCTGAACGCCACCGTCAAACGCATCGAGGGACAGGACATCATCTACGATCTGGGCAAGGCCGAAGCCCGCTGCCCCAAGCGCGAGCAATCGCGCCTCGAACAGTTCTCCATCGGCGAGCGGGTGCGCGTGGTCCTTCTGAAAGTTGACCGCGCTGCCAAGGGTCCGCAGGTCATCGTCAGCCGCGCCGCGCCAGAGCTGGTTTCCAATCTCTTTCAGTCTGAAGTCCCCGAAATCTACGACAACACCGTGGTCATCAAAGCCATCGCCCGCGAGGCTGGCGAGCGCACCAAGATTGCCGTTCAATCCCGCGACAAGGACGTGGACCCGGTGGGCGCATGCGTGGGCATGAAGGGTATGCGAGTGCAGTCGATCATCCGCGAATTGCGTGGCGAAAAGATCGACATCATCGAATTTTCCGACGAGATCACCACCTTTGCCGAGAAGGCCTTGCAGCCAGCCAAAGTCAGCCGCGTCTCCATCGCCGACTTGACCGACAAGCAGCTTGAAGTGATCGTCGACGATACGCAACTTTCGCTCGCCATCGGCAAAAAAGGGCAGAACGTGCGCCTAGCCGCCAAGCTGCTTGGCTGGAAGATCGACATCAAGAGCGAAGAGGAGAAGCGCCAGGAGGTCGAGCAGCAGATGCAAGCTCTCACCGGCGGTCCCTCGACGCCCATCGAGCAGGTCTCGGAGCTGGGCGACGGCATCATTCAAAAGCTCGTCACGGCCGGCATCACGACCGTCGAGGCGCTGGCGGATATGACCCCCGAGCAGCTCGAAGAGATTCCCGGCATCGGTGAAAAGACTCTGGAAAAGATCAGCGTCGCCGTGCGCCACTACTTCGGCCAGTTTGAAGAGGGCGAGACGGGCCACGCGCCACAAGCCGCGGAAGCCGGCGAGGCGGAAATCGAGAACGCCGATGCGGTTGTGGACGGCGCGGAAACCGAGGCGGAAAATGCCGCGGACGTTCTGGAAGAAGCTGAAAGCGTAGCTGCGGCTGACTCCGAGACCGATATTCTCAGCGCCGCCGAAGCAGCGGTTGAAGATGTCCCCGACGCCGATCAGGCGGCGGAGCCGGAAGAGATTGAAGCAGAAAACGCAACAGCGGATGAGCAGGCGGCCAAAGAGGACGGCGCGTAAGATGCGCCCCGTCCTTCAAGGCCATTCAGGCAATCACGGAAGTTATCAGTGCGGCCAATGCCATGAGGTAGCTATGAGCGACTAAGGGCTTGGGTAGCAGTTTTTGAAAAGAGGCGGATGAGTAAGGTTCGTATCAACGATCTCGCGCGCGAGATGGAAGTCAAGAGTCGGCAGATTCTTGACATTTTGGCGGAACTCGGCATGGGCGCCGGCAAAACCCACTCCAGTTCCCTGGAGGATTATGAGGCCGATAAGGTGCGCTCGCATTTTGAGCGTGGATCGCGGCCCGCGAGCCAGTCGAGCTCGCAGTCGTCTCGCGCCCCTCAGGGCATTGCGCCCAAAATTGATCTCTCGCATATCTCCAAGCCCGGCGACGTGATGAAGGCCATCCTGGCCAAGAGACAAGAAGAGGAATCCGAAGCACGGCAGAGACATGCGCCGGTGAAGCCGCCGGCCGCCGTTGCCCCACCCGCGCCGGTCAAGCCGGCCTCTTCGCCGGTAGTCGCCAAGGCCCCGCCGCCCAAGGTCGAGCCGCGCCGGATCGTTCCTCAGCCTCGCTCCGCGCCGCCCATCGTCGCCCATCCGCAGGCTGCACCGCCTGCCATTGCCTCCCGCCCGCCCGTAGGCGCGGTTGTCGCCAAGGCTCCCGCTGGCGCTGCGGTTGCTCCGCGTTCGGCAGCAGCTGCCACGCCTCCCGTTGTTGCCGTGGTGGTAAAGCCTCCAGTCGCGCCGCCGGTTCCAGCTTCTGAGGCCCCTGCGCCCGCTGTCGCAATTGAAGCTCCCGCTACCCCGGTTGCTCTAGCTCCGGTCGCGGAAGCCGATGAAGCGCCCGCGATTGCAGCCGTGCCCGTAGACGTAACCGCCGCCAGCGCAATTGAAGAAGTTGCTCCAGCCCCTGATGAGGCCGCCGTGCGTCAGCCCGCTCACCGCACCAAGGGCCATATTCACACCCCGTCGCCCACAGCGGCGCTTCCCGCTCGGCGCGTGGTGATGCCACAGACCGGACCCCGTCCGGTTTACACCGCGCCCCCCGTCGTCGTTCCTCCGCCCGAGGCCAACACCGGAACCGCAGCCGGCATTCAGCGCGGCAGGCCCATCTTTGACCGCAATCGCCCGGGCGGCTCCGGCAGTTATTCACAGCGCTCTTCCAGCGGTCCTGCCGGTGCGGGCCTTCCTGCCGGCGGTCCACGTCCCAAGCACCCCACCCGCACCACTCCCGGCGGTTACGCCGGCCCAGGCGGTACCGGTGCTCCCGGAGCCCGTCCCGGCTTTGGCGCGCGTCCCGGCTTTGGAGCACCCCGTCCCGGCGGACCACCTCGCCCCGGCAGCGGCGCGCCGCCAACCGGCGAAGCTCCGCGTCCGCAGCGCGCCCCATCTCGTGGCCGCGGCGGCCGCCCGCAGTATCCCAAGACCAAGGAAGGCCCGATGAAGGGCTTTGTGCCGCCGCCACGTTACGGCGGTGTCCAATACGGCGGCGAGCCGCTTCCCATCACCCGCGAGATTACCGTCACCGAAGGCATCAGCGTCAAGGACCTGGCCGAGAAGCTCGAGGTCCGCGCCAAGGATCTCATCGCAACACTCCTCATGAGCGGCATCTTCGTCACCGTCAACCAGTCGCTCGACGCTGAGATGGTCAAGGACGTAGCCGCCAAATTTGGCGCGGCGGCCACCGTCATCAGCTACGAGGATGAGATCGCCAACCAGGCCATCGAGGAAGTTCTTGAAGCCGAAAATACCGGCGAACTCGAAGTTCCACGTTCGCCTGTCGTCACCGTCATGGGCCACGTCGATCACGGCAAGACCTCGCTGCTCGACGCCATCCGCGAAACCGACGTAGCGGCTGGCGAAGCCGGCGGCATCACCCAGCACATCGGCGCATACAAGGTGAAATTCGCCAAGGAAGGCTCGCCCGCCAGCGGCCGCGAGATCGTCTTCCTCGACACCCCCGGCCATGAAGCCTTTACCCGCATGAGAGCCCGCGGCGCAAAGGTCACCGACATCGTCGTCATCGTAGTCGCCGCCGACGACGGCGTCATGCCCCAGACCCTCGAGGCCATCGACCACGCCAAGGCCGCCGGCGTCCCCATCATCGTCGCCGTCAACAAGATCGACAAGCCCGAAGCCAACCCCGAGCGCGTCAAGAAGCAGCTCGCCGACCGCGGACTGATTCCGGAAGAGTGGGCCGGCGGCGGGGAGGGAACCGTCTTCGTCGAAGTCTCCGCCAAGAAGCGCATCAACCTCGACCTGCTGCTGGAGATGATCTGCCTGGTCTCCGACCTCCGCGCCCCCAAAGCGACCCCGGGCCGCAAGGCCGTCGGCTCCGTCATCGAAGCCAAGCTCGACCGCGGCCGTGGCGCCGTCGCCACCGTCCTCGTCCAGGACGGCACCCTCCACCTCAACGACAGTTACATCGTCGGCAACACCTTCGGCAAAGTCCGCGCCATGTTC
>JBEKDX010000051.1:0-15100 GCA_050014135.1 Occallatibacter sp. | reverse complement strand
CTCGATGGTATTCCCATCCTGATTCATTCGTTGCGCGCCTTTGCGTCTGTCGAGCGGGTTACGGTTATTTATGTGGCCGTGCGCAAGACGGAGATGGAGCGTGTCCAGGCGCAGATTGCCGAGTACGGCTTGGCCAACCGCGTACAAGTTGTGGAAGGCGGCAACAACCGCCAGGAGTCAGTCTCTCACGCTCTGGCCGCATTGGCCGCGGAGCCTGATGATATTGTCCTGGTGCATGACGCGGTGCGTCCCTTGATTGACGCGGCCACCATCGACCGGACGATCGACGCGGTGATTGAACACGGGGCGGCAATCGTCGGAATGCCGGCCGTGGATACCATCAAGCAAGTCGAGCGGACCGCTCATGGCGCGCTGATTACATCGACCATTCCCCGCGAGTTCGTGGTGCTGGCTCAGACTCCGCAAGGCTTCCGCTACGGCCTTTTGCAGAGCGCCTTTGCCGAGGCACTGGCCGACGGATTCATCGGCACCGACGAGGCTTCGGTCGTCGAGCGCGCCGGCCACACGGTAGCCGTCGTCCACGGCTCGCAGGTGAATCTGAAGATTACGCAGCAGGGCGATCTTGAGCTGGCCGAGTTCTATCTGCGTCAGCGCGCCCGCTGAGAGTTGCTCGAAGATTGGAATTGCACAATGAATCCTCTGGTTGCCTTGGCAATCCACGATCCCAGCATCTTCCTCTGGCTCGCTTTTGCCTTGCTCAGTTGCATATGGTGGCTGTTGGTCGCATCTTCCAGGCCGCAAGCAGTGTGGCTTTTTTGCGCCAGTGTGCTCGTGATTCCGTGCTTCATCCTCGCGAACATTGTCGTTCAGACAGCATCAGTCATTCGACCTCTGAAGATTGACCTGTACGTCTACCAGATTGACAAGCTCTTCGGAGAGCCGAGCTTCGTGATAGGCAGACTCGTCGCACACAACGTATCACTGTGGATATTGCTTGACTTTGCCTATAATGTGCTTCCGTGGGCGATCATTGCCACGTTCGCTACCTATCTTTTCTTGCGCTCCTACGCTGAATCGCTCGCCGTCCTGCGAACGTTTCTCTTGAATCTGGTGGCGGCAGTGCCGTTGTATCTGCTTTTTCCAGTCTGTGGACCAATATTTGCCTTTCCGCACTATCCGTTTCAAGAGCCGGAGCATCTTGTTCCCCGGATGCTTGCGCTCACCGCCGAGCCGAACGGCGTCCCTTCCGTCCATACTTCGAGCGCACTCTTCATCCTTTGGTATTTGTGGCCGTGGAGACTCGGCCGTTGCATCGGCATTGTGTTTCTGGTGCTCACCATATTAGCCACGCTTGGACTGGGCGAACATTACTTCTTTGACCTTCTCTGCGCTGTCCCTTATGCCATCGGCGTCTATTGGGTGGCGAGGCTGGTTCGCATGGACACAAGAGATCAGAGCTCAGTTGTGAACACAGTTCAGGTGATTGTTGCTGCACAGGAAGATTTTCAGGGGAGATTGGACAGCGGGATAAAATCACCTTACCGACAATCGAGCAACTGAATTCGCAGGTAGTACCGCTTCATGACAGGGATGGTAACCATGGAAACACGCATCGGATTTGGCTATGACTCGCACGTCTTCAAACCGGGCGTGCCCTTGCGGATTGGCGGACTCTCGCTCGAACACCCCGAGGGCCTGGCCGGCCACTCTGACGGCGATGTGCTGCTGCACGCTCTGACCGACGCACTGCTCGGTTCGATCGCAGCGGGCGACATCGGCAGCTTCTTTCCGCCCAGCGATCCACGTTGGAAGGATGCCGATTCGACAATTTTTCTCAGCCAGGCTCTCGATCTGCTGCAGCACGCCGGCTACCGCGTTGTGAATATCGACACCACGCTGATTCTGGCAGCGCCCAAGATTGGCCCGGTCGCCGCTGAGATGCGCGCCCGCGTCGCCGACCTGCTGGGCCTGGGCACCGATCAGGTCAGCATCAAAGCCAAGACTCCCGAGGGGCTGAACCTCGATCACGTCGCCCAGTGCCACGCCATTGCGCTGGTCGAGCGCGTCATCGAGCCAGACGAGTTGAAGAGCATGAGCGCCGTAATCGAAAGCCAGCGCCAGCTTGAGGACGTGGTCGAGGACCTGATCAGTTCGGTCCACGGCACTCCCAAAAAGCGCGGCGGACTGGTCTACGACACCGAGGAGATCACGTAAGGCAGGGATCAGGGAATAGCGATCAGGGAATAGGGAGTAGGGAATAGCGTTCGGCTCTTTCTTGCACAACAGGAATCTCGGATTGAGTTGATGTACTAAAAGGTGCGACAAGCCCACTTTGTAACAGGGCACGACTTCAGTCGTGCCGCAAATATCGCAAAACAAACTGGGCTTTAGCCCTTGAGGAAATACCGTATTGGTGTGACCATGAACGATCAATCGGCTCTGACGCATCGGTGGTGGAAAGGCTCTCATGCCTCTTTAATAGGTGAAATTTTGGGAGTTGGGTTGCTCTGGGGCTGTTTTGGACTTGTGTTGATCTGGAAATGGTGGGAGATGCCCGCTGGTTCAAATCTAATTACTCATCAGATCAAGGATGCAGCGATATCGCTCTTGTGCGTTTCGGCAGGATATTTCATCGGTAAGTTGGTGCGCATCTGGCCGAAGCGTTCAAAAGCGACAGAATAGCCGTCAGGCCAGCAGAACTGGAACCCCATATTCCGCCAGCTTCTTGTCGCTCGTTACCAGAACTAGGCCTTCCACGAAGGCCTGCGCCACAAGCAGACGATCAAATGGATCGCGATGGATCAAAGGCAGCCTCGCCGCGTGATCGCCATGCCGGATACATACTGGCAATTCCTTCAAATGAAATACTTTCAAAAGTGAATCGAAGGAAGAGTCAATTTGAAGTTTTCCATTGGCTATCTTCAAGCTCAACTCCCAAGCTGTCGCCGCGCTCAAAAATATTTCCTCCGCTTCTTCCAGGATGCTCAGAAATGAAGGAACGAGTCTGGGGTTTCCCAGATCTAGCCAGACAAGAATATTTGAATCCAAAAGATAGCGAGTGCCGTTCATAGACCGCCCTACCGGTAGCACTGTTCTTCATCTTTCGCTTCATCGTCAAAAAGTTCGATTGGAATATCTTCTTCCCAATCCGCGGACAAAATCTTGATGCCCAGAAGATTCTGGCCAAATGGAATGCGCAACGGGGCGGTATTCTCATCGGACTTCACCAACTTGGCCATCACCTTGCCGCCCTTGGCAATCACAATCTCCTCGCCCTTCGCCGCCCGTTCCACCAAGCTGGAGAGGTGGGTCTTCGCTTCGTAGAGATTTACCTGTGTGCTCGCCATGAGGAAGCCTCTTATCCTTTAATTCTGCGCCGATTCTCTCAGTTGGTCAAGTTGGTCAAGCAGGGCTGGTCGCGTCTCGATTGTTAAACTACAATCACGATGCCTGATTCGACCCACACCTCACAAATGACACCCCGCGTTCGTTTTGCACCTTCGCCAACCGGCTTTCTCCACGTAGGCAGCGCGCGCACTTTTATCTTCAATTGGCTCTTCGCCCGCCACAATGGCGGAACCATGGTGTTGCGCCTGGACGACACCGACGTCGAGCGCAACACCGACGCCAGCGTCCGGTCCATCTTCGAGGGCCTGCGCTGGTTGGGTCTGGAGTGGGACGAAGAGTACAAGCAATCCGAACGCCTCGCCCTGCACCGGGGTCAGGCCGAAGCGATCTTTGCCAAGGGCCTTGCTTATCGCGACTTCACCCCTGCCCACGCGGCTGCAGGGGAGCAGTCCAGTTCGCTAGGCGCATGGCTCTTCAATCCCGGTATGCGCGAATTATCACGCGAAGAAAGCGATCGCCGCGCCAACTCGGGGGAATTATTCGCCCTCCGCTATCGCGTCCCCCGCGGCCAAGGCCGAAGCTTGAGCTTCACAGACGCCGTTTACGGCGAGCAATCCAAACTCGCTGACGAGGTGGAAGACTTCGCGCTGCTGCGCTCGGATGGAATGCCAACTTACCATCTGGCCTCTTGCGTGGACGACGCCGATCTCGGCATCACGCACATCATTCGCGGCCAGGATCACCTCACCAACACCTTCAAGCATCTGCTGATATTCGAAGCTCTCGACGGGCCGCCGCCTCAGTTCGCGCATCTTCCGCTGCTGGTTGCGCCGGATGGCGCCAAGCTCTCCAAGCGCAAACACGGTCCCGTCGTCAGCGTCACCACCTATCGCGACGCCGGCTTCCTTCCCCAGGCTTTCATCAACTTCCTATGCCTCCTTGGCTGGTCGCCCAAAGACGACCGCGAGTTCATGCCGATCGACGAAATCCGCTCGGCCTTCACAGTGGAAAACGTCAACCGCGCCAACGCTGTCGTGAATTTCACAGAGGAAGACCCCTTCGATGCCAAGGCGGTCTGGCTCAACGCCGAACACATCCGCGCCCTCGGCGTCGATGAACTCAGCCGCCAGCTCAAACCCTTCTTGGAGGCCGCGGGCTTCCACCCCACGCCCGAAAAGCTGTTAGCCGTCACCCCGCTCATCCGCGAGCGCATCAAATTACTCGGCGAAGCCCCCGCTGCCGCCGACTTTTTCTTTCTCAAAGAACTCACGCCGTATGATCCCGCCGAGTTGATTCCGCCCAAGGGTGGTGATGCGGCCACGGCCGTGCGTGTCCTGAAATATGCTCAAGAAGTTTTGGCCAGCACGGCCTTCGATCACGATTCGCTCGACCAGTCACTGCGTGCTGCTGCCGCGCAACTTGGTTTGAAGGCCGGACAAGCCTTCCAGCCCATCCGCGTCGCCGTCTGCGGACGTAAAAACGCGCCGCCGCTGTTTGAAACCATGGCTGTGCTCGGCCGCGAGCTTTGCCTGGCCCGCATCCGGCAAGCGGAAATCAGCCTGCAATCGCTTGTCTGATTCATTGCGCCTTCCCGCCGGAGAAGGCTCACCCAATCGTGTTGGCAGTTGGAGACGTGGAACACCACGGCGTTCGCGAGCAAGCCAGTCATTCCCTGTGGGTCGGCGAAGCTGGTGAACGACTGATACAAAGGTGGGCTAGAGCGGAGGTCACTTAGAAAAACTTGTAACCAACGCCCACGCTGGCGCCGTAAGGGGAGAGTGTCAAATTATTGGCCCACTTAGGGTAGTACTGGTATTCGAAATCCGGGAGCCGGAGGCTGAGCCGCCTGGTCAGCTTCAGGTCCGCGCCGCCGCCGAAGGCGATGTCAGTGTAATTGCCGTGAAAGTTAGTGCCTTGGGGGTATTGCCATGCTGGTCCGAAGTTCATCCTTGCGTCGCCGGCGAGCACCTTGGCATAGATGGTTGCCTTCCAAAAGCGGTATACGGGAATCCTCGGGCCGATCAGGTAGTTGTCCTGAGTGATGCCTTGGTAGGCATGGAAGCGCAGCCAGCGGCCTTCTGCCTCGAACTGCACCCAACGCATCAGCTTGACATCCACATAGGCGCCCGCGCCGAAGAGCGGCTGGTTGCTGCCTCCGGCGGCGGGGTAAAGGGAGTAGGAACCAGGTCCACAGGACGCAGGTATGCAATAAGAATTATCCGCAAAATCCGGTTGAAAGATGGAAGCCATCCCACCGGCGGTGATAGAAAACTGGCGGGAGGTAGCCGCGGGCACTACTTGTGCTTGAGCGGGAACAAATCCGGCGAGCAGGATCGAGGAAAAAAGCACACAAGAGAACTTCATGGTCAAAGAGTCCGTTCTGTCGGGTCGAACGATCGCAGCGGGGAAAGGAGCTGGCGTCGAGCGCGGTTTGAAAACCCCGGACTGGAATGCGCCGAGTGGCGGATTCCAGTCCGGGGTTGTTTGATCGATGCTACTGCTGTGGTGGATTCGAGGTACCGGTAAGCGGCTGCGTGGTGTCGTCTGGAGCCGCAGCGGGAGCAGAGGTTGCCGGCGGCGTGCCAGCGGCTGGCGCGTCGGTCGCGGGTGCGGCGGCAGGAGCTGGATTTGCCGGCGGCGCGGCGGCGGCTGGCGCAGCGGTTGTGGGTGCAGCGGCAGAAGGAGCCGGCGGCAGCAGCTTGGAGGCATCATAACGCTGCAGCTTGTAGAAGATCGGCGTCAACTCCAGCGGCATCTTGTCGCGGGGGTTCATGTAGGCGTAGATCTTGGCGTTGAGCTGATGCACCTTGTCATCCCAGGGATCGGTTTTGAGCCAACTGCCCAAGGGCAATGCCGGACGCTGAGTAAGGTCATCCCAGTTCAGCTTTGGCGCCATGTTCTTCAGATCGGCCATCCACGGGGTTCCGTCGGACCTGAGCAGCGAGTCGCCCAGCTTGGGCGTGTTCAAGGATTTCAGTACCTTCTCCCGTTCAAATAACTGCGAATAATAGAGGCCCGCCGAGGCCAGCCTGTCCTTGTACATGGAGTTCTGCAGATACTCCATGGCGCGTTTGGCGGCCTCTGCGTTGTCGTGCTCCGAGTGGTACATATCGATTTGCTTGAATGTGGACTCGTCGGGAAAGAGCAGCCGGTCGTTGAAGGCGTAGCGGGTATCGATGTGGTGACCCATCACGATGTGGGCCAGTTCCATGGCGACAACGGAGGCGATGGCTTCCTCGCTGGGCAGGGTGTCGACCAGTCCCTTGCTGATCAGGATGGTGTTGCCGACGGTGGTTGCTTCCACCGTGGTCGAGAGCAGGATGCGGGTATGCACCTGGTCGGTAAAGGCCAGGTTGTTTGGCACTTGCAGGTTGATGACGATCTGGTCCAGCACGGTGTTCTCATAGCCGCCGGGATTGAGCGGCGCCACCAGGCCGGCTTCGACCAGGCGGTCGATCACATTGTTTTCCGCCTCTGTAACCCAAACGCGCGCGGCTTGCAGGGGACCCACGTCCTGCGAGTCGTCGCTCTTGTCAATCGCGTCATCCACCTTCACACTGACGTTTTCGCTATCGCGGGTGGGCAGCTTGAGCGAGTAGCCCCAGAAGTGCGTCTGAGCTTTCAGCCCCATAGACTTATCGTCGCCCTTGATCTGATGGGTCTCTTCCACGTAAACGGCCACCGGGAGCCAGATTCCGGGCTGTACGTTCATCCGCCAACTATCGAAATGGAAGTTATGGGTGGAGTCTTCCTCGAAATTGGAATCGGTGTATGTTCCGTTGAAGCGGACAATATTTCCATCCACATCCTCGACCCAGATGCGCCCGTAGAAGCGGCCTTGACCGGCAATCTTGGGATGTACGTCGTAGACCCAGGTGCGCACGGAACCGAGAAACTCTCTGCGCACATAGCTGAAGACATAATGCTGGTTGTCAAAGCTATGAGGATCCAGGAACATCATCTCAGAGAATCCCAAAGGGTTGTAATTGAGTGTTCGACCACCCCTGCCCACTGCTCTGCTGAGGCTGGCAAAGGCAGAAGAGGACCCCTTGAAGAAGCCGTGCTTAGCATCATTTCTCGGCACATAAGACTTGTCAAAAAACACCTTGCCGAAGTCGATGCGGCTGAGCATGTACTCATCCGAGACCGGCACCTGGTAGAGCTTGAGGTCGGGCCTGGTGTTCTGAATGTAGGTCTCCACCAGAGGTGTGCGCTGTTGAATGCTCTTGATCAGCAGCTTCTCGCGACCGATAGCTCTTTCCACCAACGCCGCCTGCTCGGGAGTGAGCTGGTGGGCCTGCGAATACTTGGGTTCCTTCTTTTTCGCGGAGGCGCAGGTGACGCTCATAATGATGAGCAACAAGGTGAGGGAGATCTTCCGAAACGTCATGTCAGGCTCCTAAGCTGTGGTTCTTCAACTCTTCCTCTGGCCGCTTGCGCCGATCCGGCATTGGGCGGCTGAGCGCAGCTGTTGTTCTTGTATGCACTTTCGATGTTACGCCAACTGGAACGTAATTGTAACGTTGGTTGTCATGTCCACCGCCTGGCCGTTGCGGGTGGCCGGACGGAGAACGCGTCCATGTTGCACAGCGAGCCGGGCCTGCTCGTCCAAACCATGACCAAGCCCTCGTACCACGCCCACCACCTGGATCTGTCCACTAGCGAAAAAGGTCACGCGCAAGATCACATCGCCTTGAATCTTCAAATTGCGGGCTTCATCAGTGTACGTCGGCTTGGGTATGGAAACCTCTGGTTGGGTAGGAGGCAGTGCATAGACCGCACGGGGAATTTCCGCCACCGCGGTTGGCGCGGTGGGGACCCCGGCTGAAGCCACTTTTCCCGTAGCGGCGACCGGAGCTGTGGTGGCGCCGCGAATTCCTGCCGAGGCTACCTTGCCCACAACACCGGAGCTGGAGCCAATCCGGCTTCCATCGCCGAAGCCAGTCGAACCGACTTTTCCGTGCGGCGCGATGGCAGGACCCTGCGAACCGCCGTAGGGGTTGCCGATAGCGGCCACGGTGGCCGGACCTTTGGCGTTGGGATTGGGGGTGACGCCGAACTCCTGTCCATAATGCACGGGTTTTGTCGAGAATTTGACGTGGTTGTCCTGGGCCGGCATGGCCGCACCGGAGAGCGCGGACTTGGGCTGCGGCGCCAAGATCACCGCCGGCTTGGCTTCTTTGATCGCCGGCATCGTCACTTTGGCTTCCATCTGGATCGGTTTCATATCCGGCTTTGGTTCCGGCTTGGGCATGGTGATCTTGGGCGCATCAAACCGCACTTCTGGAAGCTTGGGCAGCTCTGGGGGCGGCGGGAGCTTCTCCTTGGGCTTAGGGGGCTCATGCTTGGCCGGCAAAACCAGAAGCGTCGCTTCGTATCTGTGCTGGTCGATTGCCTTCTTGGCTGTAGCTCCGATGATGAGGATCAGAAGAAGAATCAAACCGTTAACTATTCCGCTGGCGATAAATGAGCCGGGGCTGCGTTCGGGCTCGGGGAGCAATCCGATCGTGGCCCGTTCAGAAAAAGGGTTCACCGGCATAGTCTCAGTCCTCGCTCGCGGCCATAGGGGCCGCATGGTCTTGCTTCCGCGGTACTAGGGTCGGCGGAAACGGAGAATCGCCGTGCATCTGCGCGCGGAAAGCAACTCTCCGCCGCATTGACCTTGCACACCTCTACAAATATATCTCCTGATAGGCATGAAGCACTAACTGCCGTCCACGATCGCGGTGCAGGGGCAACCCGCCTCCCAGTTTGCAACTGCGGATAGTCGATGAAGAGAAGTAGAGAAACTCCGTTCATACTTATCGTGGATGGACCAGCAACTCTGAAGCAACGGCATCCGGACCAAAGCTTGTCAGGCTCCGCTCTATACGGATTACCGGCCTCGAGGACCCTGGACATTCGCTAGCTCCAATCCGCGTCCAAGGCATCCAGCAAGACTGCAATCCCACGCTTGGCGAAAGGCCATCCATTGCCCGGCCTGCTCGAGGTGGCATTGCATCGGCCAACTCCGCGCCGGCACGGTCTGCACAGTACAACGACAACAGATAAGGCAAGCCGCCTCTGGACGGTCTGAAGGCGCCCGGCGTCGACCGGTTCACCCTGCCCCTTGTAATAGACTCTAGGCTATACCAAAGTGTTTGTGAAGGGACAGTTTTTTTGTGAAGATTCTTGTCGCAGGCGGGGCGGGGTACATCGGTAGTACCGTCGCGGAATTGCTGTCTAAGAATGGACATAATGCTGTTATTTTTGACAACCTTAGCCATGGCCGGCGCGACCTTTTGCCCTCTGGAGTGGAGTTTGTCGAGGGCGAGCTGGCAGATCGTTCCGCTTTAGAAGCGATTTTCACTGCCGCCAAAGACCAGGGATGTCCCTTTGACGGCGTCCTCCACTTTGCCGCATTGATCGAGGCAGGGGAGTCCATGCTGCATCCCGAGCAGTTTTTCCGCAACAACACGGCCTCGACCCTCTCGCTGCTCGAAGCCATCCTGGCACATGGACCGCGCCGGCTGGTCTTCAGCTCGACAGCGGCCGTCTACGGAGAACCAGAAGTCATTCCAATCAAAGAAGATGCTCGTCTTCTGCCGAGCAACGCGTATGGCGAGTCGAAGCTGCTGGTTGAGCGGATGCTGGACTGGTTTCAGCGCATACACGGCCTGCGCTCAGCCTCGCTGCGCTACTTCAATGTGGCCGGAGCGCCGGAGGGGCCAAACGGGATCATCCGCGGCGAGGCACACGATCCCGAGTCACACCTGATTCCGCTGGTTTTAGATGTGGCGCTGGGACGCCGCCCGTCGATCAAGATCTTCGGCAACGACTATCCCACCCCGGATGGCACCTGCATCCGCGATTACATCCACGTCTCCGATCTGGCCGATGCACACCTGCTGGCGCTCCAGGCTCTTGAAAGCCCGCAGGCCGCAGAGGCCCGGCTGATCTTCAATCTGGGCAACGGGCGAGGCTTCAGCGTTCTGGAAGTGGTTGAATCGGCACGCCGCGTCACCGGCCACCCCATCCCTGCCGAGATCCATCCCCGCCGCCCCGGCGACCCCGCCGTGCTGGTCGCGAGTTTTGAGAAAGCGATACGGGAGCTTGGCTGGAAGCCGCGCTACACCCAGCTTGACGAGATCGTGCGCACGGCGTGGGGCTGGCATCGAAAGCGGTACTCGTAGTAGCTTGTGCCTGGCCTTGTGGTGTCTCGTTCCAGCGTGAACGAATCGCGCTGCAAGGCAGACTGGAGGCCCAGATGCGTTTCTTGTTTACTTTGTTACCGTGTTTGTTCCTGAGTGTGCTCTTTCACGCGCAGGCACCGCCGTGTTCAGGCTGCCCCAATCCGACTGAGGATTCTCTGCCGCAGTGCCACGCCGTTTGCCTCTCAGGAAGCCAACTGGCAGCACACATTGCTACCCGCAAACCGATTGCCCCACCTGGAATGAACGAGCCTCACATGAACAGCCATGGAACCATGGCGGCCTGTCTCTGTTTTTCGCAGACGGGCAAGGTGACGGATGTGAGTGTCATCTCCGGCCCCGCAATGATGCAGCAATCGGTCGTGGAATCCGTGAAGGACTGGACCTTTCGACCGATCATGGGAGTCGGACGCCGCAGCGGTGGTTGCGGAATTTTGCGGATACGTATCGACATGAATGAATCGCAAGTGAGTACGGTTATTGAAAAATAGCCATTATGTAGCTACAAATAGGACTTCATTTGGGGTTATTTCTGGTATAATATGTTGAATGTGGAGTTCGAGTGGGATCCGGCGAAGGCTCAAGCCAACTTGCGCAAGCATAGGGTTCCGTTTCTCATGGCGTGTGAAGTCTTCAAGGACGGAAGCGGGTTGAGCACGCGGATGTTTCCGGCGATTACGGCGAGGAACGATGGATTGTTCTGGGGTGCGTCGGAGATAAGCTTCTTTCTGTGGTCTATACACAGCGTGGGCAGCGGACCCGCTTGATCTCCGCACGAAGGGCAGATCACAATGAACAGCGAAGCTACTGGCTTGGTGACCTATCGGCTTGATCCTGACAACCCTCCTGTCTTGACCGCTGAAGAGCGGCAGGCGTGGACGGAACTTCTGGAGATGGGCGATGAGGGGATTAACTACAGCGACATTCCGCCACTGCCAACCACGGGTTGGCGGCGCGTCTCGGAGCTGGTTCCTGCGGAGAACAAGCAGCAAATCACGCTACGGCTGGATGCGGACCTGATCGCCTTCTTTCGCTCGACCGGGCGACGGTATCAAAGCCGCATCAATGCGGCGCTACGCGAGTATGTATCCGCGCAGAAGCAGGCTGAGCAGCCGGCGCGCGTTGCAAAAGCAGGATAAACCGAGCTTCAGATCCGCCAGTCGTCAGCGCGCCAGTTCTTGATGCGCTCCTTGATCTGCTTGCGGGTCAGGTTGCCTTCAAGCGCCTGCTTGGCCAGCTCGACCACCTCGTCATCAGCGGCAAAGCGCAGGCCGATCAACTGATCCTCGCTGAGGCGATAGATCTGCGTATGCCAGGCGGCGGGAGCCAGCGCCTGCAGGCGCAGCCGCTCCTCAAGCCGAATCACGCGGTCCTGGACCTTCAGCGGATAAGTCCGCAGCTTGATGATGGCAATGAACGCTGCCAGCGAAAGCAGCACAAACCACGGCCCCGCGAAGTAAGAATCGGCGTGATGGCGGACCATGTGGATAATCGCAAAGACCAGGTTGGCAATCAGAACCAGGCCCAGAACGTAATGATAGGGTGGATCCATTCGTCCGTGGTTCTTGTGATTCTGCGGAGTGGATTGACTCATGCGCGCCCCTGATTTCTCTCAGGCCGGAGTATGCTGCCGCGGTTATATTCATCCATGAAATCGTCGGCAACGGCGCCAGGGGCCTGAACGCCTGCGCTCCCAGGATTTTCGGCGGCGCGGGGCGAATCTGTCAATGCCTAGAGATCAATGAGGTTGCAGATCACACGATGCAAGCAGACCCGCGTGTTGCCGCGATAAGCTGGTAGTCAGCATGATTCAGGACGGCCATCAACCCGCTGAGCTGCCAAGCTCGTTCGAGACGGCTTCAACCGAAACCGCTGTGGAGCGCGCGCCCCAGGAGAAAGCTGCGGCGGAGCTGACGCCGTTCATGCGCCAGTGGACGGCGGCCAAGCGCGAGAATCCCGACGCGCTGCTGTTTTTCCGCATGGGAGATTTCTACGAACTGTTCTACGACGATGCGGTGACCGCAAGCCGGGAGTTGCAACTGACGCTGACGGCGCGCGACCGGGAACGCTCGCAGCCGATGTGCGGGGTTCCCTATCACGCCGTCGAGAGCTACCTGACACGCCTGCTGCGCAAGGGCTATCGCATTGCAATCTGCGATCAGATGGAAGACCCCAAGCTCACGAAGAAAATTGTTCGCCGGGAGGTGACGCGGGTGCTCTCGCCTGGTACCGCGCTGGATGCGGGGCTGGGGCAGGAGCAGAACAATTTTCTGGCGGCGTATTTCGAGGTTGAGGGCGAAATCGAGAAAAAAGTACCCTCAGGGGCTAAAGCCCGCTCCGATTCGGCTTCGATGATGTACGGGCTGAAGCCCGTACCCTCCCTGAAGCCCGTACCCTCCCTGAAGCCCGTACCCTCCCTGAAGCCCGTACCCTCCCTAAAGCCCGTACCCTTCATCGAAAATAAGGCCTCGGCGAGTGCCAATATTGAGGACACCTACCCTAGCAGCAAAACTACAACAAGCAGGTCCTTCGACTCGCTGCGCTCGCTCAGGATGACAGGCGCAAGTGTGGGGAACCCGGTGTGCGCGGTGGCGCTACTGGACCTTTCCACTGGCGAGTTTCGCACCGCCGAATTCACAGGTTCATCCGCACGACAGCAGGCGGTGGACGAGATTCTGAAGGCGGGATCGAGCGAGGTATTGCTGGCCGCGAGCGCAGAGCTGCCGGCGCAGCTCGAGCGGATTCCGGCGCGGACGCGCGTTGAGGACTGGGTTTGGAAGCGCGACTTTGCGGTTCCACTGGTCGAGCGCCAGATGAATGTGCGTTCGCTGGAGGGATTTGGTTTGACCGATCACCCAGCGGCGGCGATTGCGGCTGGAGCAGTCTTGCACTATGTGCGCACGACGCAAAAGAACGACGCGCTGCACGTGGACAGCCTGCGCTTTGAGGAGCACTCGACGGCACTGGAGCTGGACCAGGTGACGGTGAGAAATCTCGAATTAGTGGATCCGCTTTTTCAAGGGCAGGACGACCGGGCGACGCTTTATCACACGCTGGATGTTTGCCTGACGGCGATGGGCAAGCGGCTGCTGCGAGCGACAATTCTGCGGCCGCTGGTGGACGCCAAGACCCTGGAGGCGCGCTACGAGGCGGTGGGCGAGGCGAATGGTGACTTGGTGCGGCGCGAGGAGATTCGCCGCGCGTTTTCTGGATTGATGGACCTGGAGCGGCTGCTGGCGCGACTGAGCTTGGATTCGGCGGGACCGCGCGACGTGCGGGCGCTGGCCGGTAGTTTGAGCCGTCTGCCGGGGCTTAAGAATGCTTTGGCCGTGATGCGTGCGGCGCGATGGCGAGAGCTGGCCACGGGGCTGGACACGCTCGAAGATGTGACGGCGCGGATCAGCTCGACGCTGGTTGAAGAGCCTCCGCTGACGATGGTGGATGGCGGAGCGATTGCGGCGGGCGTGGACGCGGAGTTGGACGAACTGCGAACGATTTCGACGACCGGACGGCAGCAGATTGCAGGCATCGAAGAGCGGGAGCGGGCGAGGACGGGGATAGCTTCGCTGAAGGTCCGGTATAACTCGGTTTTTGGTTATTACATTGAAATAACCAAGGCTAACATCGCGATGGCGCCAGCCGATTATGAGCGCAAACAGACTCTGGTCAACGCGGAGCGGTTTACGACGCCGGAACTGAAGGAATATGAGCGCAAGATTCTCACTGCTCACGAGCGCTCCATCGAGATTGAGAAGCGGATTGTTGCCGAGCTGCGGCGGGCAATTCTGGAGGCTGCGGGGCAGATCAAGCGGAGTTCGGCTGCCGTGGCGGAGGCGGATCTGCTGGCTTGCTTTGCGCACCTAGCAGCGGGACGGCGCTATGTGCGGCCGATCATCGACGAGGCTCCTGTGATCGAGGCCGTGGCAGCGCGTCATCCGGTGATCGAGCAGTGGATGGAAGAGACGCGCGAGGGAAGGTTCATCGCCAACGACATTTACCTGAATGCGGCGGGAGATGGGCCGAGCTTGCTTCTTATCACCGGGCCGAATATGGGCGGCAAGAGCACTTATCTGCGCCAGTCGGCGATGCTGGTGCTTCTGGCCCAGATGGGCAGCTTTGTGCCGGCGGAGAGTTTGCGCTTTGGCTTGGTGGACCGAATTTACACGCGCATCGGAGCGAGCGACAACGTGGCGCGGGGCCGCTCGACGTTCATGGTCGAGATGACCGAGACGGCGACTATTCTGAATACGGCGACGAATCGATCGCTGATTTTGCTGGATGAGATGGGGCGTGGGACGGCGACCTTCGACGGGCTTTCACTGGCCTGGGCGACAGTTGAGTATCTTCATGCCGAGACCGGCGCGCGAACCCTCTTTGCCACCCACTATCATGAGCTGACGATGCTGGCCGAGAAGCTGCCGCGGGTGAGAAACCTGCGCGTGGGCGTGAAAGAGGCGGCGGGTGGAATTGTCTTTTTGCATAACATCGAGCCGGGAGCGGCGAGCAAGAGTTATGGCATCGAGGTGGCGCGGCTGGCGGGTCTACCTGCGGCGGTGATCGAGCGGGCCAGGCACCTGCTCCGCCAGCACGAGAGGCAGGAG
>JBEKDX010000050.1:0-15973 GCA_050014135.1 Occallatibacter sp. | reverse complement strand
CTGGAAGAGCCGAAGTACAGCATTGAACAGCTTGGCGCGCGTGTTGGAAAATCAGCCGCGTTCATCGCTTCGCGCCTCAAGCTGGTTGACCTTGTGCCCACCGCCGTCGATGCCTTCTACGCCAACGAAATCGGCGTGGGCCATGCGCTGCTACTGGCGAAGCTGCCCGCCGATCAGCAGCAACAGGCGCTCTCGGCTTGCTTCAAGGAAGCCTACAACGGGAGCCAGAGCGCAGCGCGGATTCTCTTGCCGGTGCGCAACCTGCAATTCTGGATTGAGACAAATGTTTTGCTCATCCTGAAAGATGCGCCCTTCGACAAGCGCGATGTGCAGCTTGTTCCCACAGTGGGCAGTTGCGCGACCTCGGTAAGCAGGGCGACCAATGCACCGATCCCCGCTGCTACAACGCAAAACTTGCGGCGCACGTTGCGAAGGCCGTCGCCGCCAAGCCCAACCTTGTGCAGATCAGCACGGCCTACGGCGGGCAGAAAGAAGGCAGTCCGGTTCTGCCGCGCAACAAGTACACCGCGATCCGCGACGACAAGCCCCAAAAGAAAGAAGATGCCCAGCGCCCGGAGTTCAAGTTGTGCCGATTCGCTACCGATGCCATCATTACGGAAGGCAGCGACATCGGCACTATTCACAAGGTGTGCGCGAATCCCGAATGCCCAATCCACCACGCCAGCAAGCAACGGCCCGCGACGGTTGCAGCATTCAAAGCAGAGCAGGAGAAGCGCCGCCGCGAAGAAGCCATCGCCCAGGCAACTGGCCTTCGCGTCCTGAAAGCAACCAGCGATGCGGTCCCCGTCCGCCTGATGAAGCGCGACCTGCTTTTTGTCACCGAGCGCCTTGCCGCCGTCTTAGACGAGCGCCGTCTGGCGATCATCTTTCGGCTTCACGGCATCGGCAAGGCCAGCGAAGCCGGAGACGCCCCGGCAAAATTGCTCGCGTCCTTTCTTCGCAAGGCCGACGAGAGCACCCTTGGCCGGGTATTGGTGGCAATCACCGTCCTGCAAGCGGCGCACAATCCCAACGAATCCGCGAAAGCCCTGCGCGAGGCCGCCGAATTCTATAAGGTGGACGTGGCCGCGATCACGGCCAAGGTCAAGCAGGAGTTCGCCGCCAAGGAAAAGACGCAAGCCACCCGGAAGGAGGCGGGTAAGGTTAATCCGAGTCAACCGCGAACCACTGCCACGAAGAAGGCGAAAGCGGCGTAGTGTCAATTTGTGAACCTTGAATCAGAGCGGGGTCCGGCGTGCCGGACCCCATTTTCATTGCCGACGCCCGTCTTCCCGCCCAGTGATGTGCTGCCGCTGCGCGTCAGGCTCTTTGGCCCACCCCAGACGTGCGTATACCGAGGATTCACTATCCCCAGGCGACTTCATGGGGCCGATCTCGCTATGAAGCTAAAATCGCTTGATTTTCATATTGTAGCCGTGGTTTCTGGAGCGAGAGCGGCAACACTGAGTTTGTGGGATGTTCCTTCGCCGCCTGATTATTTGACTCAGGAATCAGATACTGAGGGCGACTTCAAATATTCCTGTCACCTCTTCATCTTGTCCGGGTACTTATATCATGAGGCATAGAGATGACCACGAATGCATCTGGCAACAATGACGCGCTACTAGTGGAATGCACTCTGGCAGGCGACCGCGCCGCGTTTGCGATGATCGTCAAGCGGTACCAGTCGTTGGTTTGCTCCATCACTTACAACGCCACCGGCAGTTTGAGCCTGAGCGAAGACCTGGCGCAGGAAACGTTTCTTGCCGCGTGGAAACAGCTCTCCGACCTGCGTGAGCCTGCGAGACTCCGGTCCTGGTTGTGCGGCATTACGCGGTTCCTGGTGGGCAAAGAATTCCGGCGACAGGGCCGTGAGCCCATTCACGCCGCCGAGTCACTGGAAGAAATCCAAGAGCCGACCTCGCTTGAGGCATCATCCCTGACACAAGCCGTCAGCCGTGAAGAAGAGGTGATCCTTTGGCGCGCATTGGAGCGGATTCCAGATACTTACCGCGAACCATTGATTCTGTACTACCGCGAAGAGAAGTCCATCGAGCGCGTGGCAGTCGAGTTGGAGTTGAGCGAGGATGCCGTAAAACAGCGGCTTTCACGGGGGCGCAAACTGCTGCACGAAGAGGTGGTTGCCTTCGTGGAAGGAACATTGAGTCGAACCGCGCCCGGACAGAGCTTTTCAAAGGCGGTGCTAGCGATGCTGCCGGTTGTTCCGGCAGCATCGGTGGGTGCAGGCGTGGCGGGAAAAGGCGCGGCGATGGCCAAGTCGGGGTCGATAACCACGTGGCTGGCTCCGCTAACGCCGTTTGTGGGCGTGTTCGCCGGATTGATGGCGAACTGGATTTCAGTGCGGTCAGCGCCGACGGCCCGCGAACGCCGTTTCCGTGGCTCCTGGCTCAGTTGCTTCTGGACCTTTGTGCTGGGCTGGGCCGTGGCCGGGCAATATGCCGTGCGGGCTCTACGCCATGGATACGCGTGGAGCGATCAGACGTATTTTGCGGTGGTGGCGGGATTCTGGTGGATCTACGCGATGATGGTCGCGGGGTTCATCGTGCTCTTCCTCCGACGGGGTGCAGCGATGCGGCGCTGGATTGAGCAGGAGCCGGGGATTCCTGAGAGCAGCGGAGCACCCATGACACTTGCATCGGCAGTTGCGATGGTGGCAGGGATCTACGTGGGGATGTTCTCCGCACTGATCTATCTCGCGTTCAAAGCCCACGACATGCTGGCAGGCGCAATTCTTTTGGGAGCGATGATTGTGCTGGGCGGATGGAATTTGTTCTACGTAGGCAGCCGTGACGGCATGGCGGGGCGGAAGGTGGCGGCGAGGCCGTTTGTGCTGGGATGGGCGGTGATTTTGGTGGTGCTGAATCTGCGGCTGGGAGGCTGGTTGGCTGCTTATCGGGGAGTCGATCTGGCCGTGATCCATCGGCTGCTGCCAGCGTGGGCGATTCCGATGGCGACGCTGACGTTGCCCGTCTGGATTGGAGCGCTGGTGGCTTTGACGAGACCGCGCAGAGCCGATGTCCAGGACGGATTGGGCAGGAACGATCGCGGCAACAGCGTGAAGGCGCTTCTCTTCCTGATATTTCTGGCGCATTGTTTCTTGGCGCTTGCACCTTCGGCGTTGGGGCAGAGTCAGATGCAGGAGACCGATAAGCCGGTACTCCCAGGTGCCGCCATCCCAGAAGATTTTCTCCCGCTCTACCGAAATCTGGATGAAACTCTCCGCCAGACCGGGAAGGCCTATCCATATAAAAGAGGAGGTCCTCGTCCGCAGGTCGCTCCCAACCTCATGATGGCATCAAGCATGTACCCCCCAGCTGCGCCCGATTCTCAGCGTTGGAAGGATCTGATTGCCACTCTAGACGCCTTCAAGGCTATGGGGATGGACACTGTGTACATTCAGATTCTGGCCCCGGACTTGACCTTCGGCGACACACATTTGCTTGTTGGCTTCTATCAACGCCTTGCCAAAGAAATCCACGCGCGCAAGATGAAGCTTTACGTGGAACATTTCGTCGATAGCGTGTTCACGCCTAACTTCCCCTCCGCGTACTACGCCTCCAACGGGCCGAATGCATTCAAAGGCGTACAGGACGACCCGCAGGGAAGGCAGGAGTTCCTGAAGATCATGGCAGATGAAGCGGAACTTATCTATCGCGAAATCAAGCCCGATTACCTGACCCTGATCGATGAACCGCAAGATGGGATCATGAAGGTGTTACACCTGTCTTATACCTGCGACGAGCTGACGCAATGGGTAGGGGAAGTTACGACGCATCTCAAGAGCACCGGGGCCAGCCCACACACGCTTCTGGGCGCTGGAGCATTAACCTGGGAGCCGGAAGAGTATGCTCTCAACCTTGCGCGGCAAAAGAATCTGGACTATGTGGACTTTCACGTCTTCTTGTTCAAGATGAAGGGCGAAGACCAAGTAGCAAGATTAGCATCCTTGATCGAGAAGATTCGCGCGGAAAGACCGAAGATGAGAGTTACCATCGGCGAAACATGGCTCTTGAAGGCCGGTGCGGGAGCACCGAGGCCAAAGACGCCTCAGGAGCTTTTCAGCCGAAGCAATTACAGCTTTTGGAGTCCCCTCGATGTGCAATTCCTTACCGATCTGATGGGCATCGCGCAAAAGGAAAATATCTCCGTTATCGCGCCCTCTGCCAGTCAGTATTTTTTCATCTACTACACATTCGGAGACGCGGAATTTGACAAGCTGCCTCAGGGCATCGGCAGCTGCTTTTCTGCCAATTGGGACAAGGCCATTGAATCAATACGCAGCCATCGGCTCTCATCAACCGGCAAGGCGATGAGCGCGATGCTGAATGACAACGGGAATTGATGAACTGATCGAGAGGATTGCGGATTCGTACCAGCAAACGCCGTAGTCGCCTATGGCTGCGAAACAGACTCAGCGTTGCAAGGATCACGTATGCAAGCGAAGTTCCTGCCGCAACCCCTCGCGCAGCGCCTTGCTTTTCTTGAGGCGTGCGAAGAACTCATCGAGGAGGCTGACGACAATGGCGTTGACGCTGACGCCTTCGGCTTCGGCCCATTCCTTCAGCTTGACTCGGGCCGCAACGCCGACGTGGAGGAGTTGAGGATTGGTCAGTTCCATGCCAGCCTTGCGAGTCTGATGAATATCAACCGCGTCATGGTCCACGTGGCTCAAAGCGTAAAGGACGATCCTGGCCAGATCGCCCTTTACGCGGGATTCTTCGGTAATGGCTTCGCGGAGATCGAGCGGAAGGCGCAAGGTTATTCCCGGCCGGTCTTCCGTCCACCGCTGTCCCTCACGGTTCACCTTACGCGTTATCGCTTTTGGGGCTGCTTTCGTTGCTGCTTTCTTGACTGCCACTGGCACCCCTTGTTCATCGTGCTGACGAAGAAATAGACGCAACCAAACACACGTTGTCCCCAATTGCTGAATCGCGCGTCAAATACGATACTGCTGGCCGCTGTAGCGGGCACTCTAACGAAACGAGGGGAAAGATGGCAAGCAACTCGGATCGCTCCCGGCGCGAATTATCACACTTTCATGCTTGTGTTCACTGTGGCAACATCTCTCGTCGAGAGGAATTCGACGGCACGGCTGTCGCCACCGGCATTTATCCCTGCACAAAGTGCGGCCAAGATGGGCCGCTCAATATCGTCATTCGAAACTTGAATACCGCCGCGATTGGCACAAACGACTCCGCTCCCGGCAGTTCAGGAGGCTAACGCGGTGCTTCGCTGTTGTGGAGATTTCATCTTGACCAGCTTGCGCCCGACTGCGCGAACGAACTCGCTCGTCAGCCGCTTCTTGTCGTCGGCACGCATCGCCAATCTGGTTACGAGTTTTGGGTGTTCCTCGGTCAGAGGGCGGACTGCAATTTCATTGCTGGAGATTCGCCACGCAGCTTCGCGCGTGAGGAACGCCGCGCCCTTGTGCGCCATAACGAGCGCCGATGCCTCTTCAGCCGTTGTGAAGGTGTGCGTGTCGGGCGCGACGATGTTTTTTGCGGAGGCCTCCGCCTGAATCATCTCTGTGATGTATGGGTTGATGTGCGGCGCGGGCAGAATCCACTCGTGCGCGCGCATATCTTCGAGGCGGAGTTCCGCATTCCCAGCTACGGCGTCGCTTTTCGGTAACGCGATATAGCCGGGCGATTCAGCAACGAACAGGAAGCTGAGCGACGCAGTATCGGGGATGGCCACCACCAGCGCCAGATCGAGATTTCCGGTAGCCACCAGGCGCGCAAGTTCGTGCGAGAAGTTACTCCAGAGCTTGACCTTCAGGCCGGGGAAGAGGGAAAGCTGTATCGATTGGATAGCCGTGACCAGGTAGGGATCGGCATAGACGGACCTGCCGATATGAAGCACTTCGTCCGCTCCATGCAGCGCGGCCCTTGCGTCAGCGACTGCACGCTCTGCGTACAACACGGCGCTACGCGCATCTTCCACAAAATGCCGCCCGGCGTCGGTCAGTTCCACTGTCTGATGGTTCCGCATGAAAAGGCGCAAGTCGATCTGAGATTCAAGCTCGGCAATCCGCTTGCTCAGCGTCGATTGGTCGATGCGCAGCCGCGCGGCTGCACGGGAATAATTCAGTTCTTCGGCCAGCGCAATCGCGGCTTGTAAAAGTCGCATCTCCGGTAGTGCCATAGCTGTCCTCCTTGTCGAATACCAAGGGCAAGTCATGGTTCGTACCGAGCAACACAATCGTGATGGCTGCTGCGTTTGTCTCTACTGGGCTCCTGAAAGGCGCGGTTACCGATATGGACGCAAGAATATCCCGCGCCGTTTTCTCCTTTTGACGCGAAAGCGAAAAGAAAGTTGCGGAAGTGTAATCAAAACTTGCGAGAGGTGCCTTAATGCCTACACCGCTAGCACCGTAGCTGACTGGAGTTTATGGGGAGCGAGTGCTGCAAAGTACATTGTGTGGGCCATCTGGGCTGGGCGTTATTCCTGATTGGAATAACGCTCTCCGTGGAATTCATTAGACAACATTCGCTCGGCAAACCACACTTCTCACAGAGCCAGCAGTGCCAGAATATCGGCCCACGGCTGAGGCCGCGCTCTCCTGAGGTGAGGCATTATGTCGATGCTCTCTGACAAATTCGATCTGCTGACGATTACAGACGTTGCTCAACTTCTACATTGCTCGAAGGCGCATGTGGGCAAGGTGATTGACGGGCGCGTATTCGGTTGTGCGGCGATCCCGTGTATTCGGCTCGGACGACGCAAACTGGTGTTGCGTGAATCACTTTCCGTGTGGCTGGAGAGAAACGAAAGCGATAAAATGGAGACATCGCCAGTAAGGGGTGTCCGGAAACGCGCATAAGGAGGTTTATGCGTCAACGACACCAAGCAGGTGGTTTACGTAAACAGCGCGGACGCTGGCTCGGCATGTGGTGGGACGGCGGCAAGCGCAAGAGCCGGGTTCTCGGGTTCGTCAAAGAGATGACGAAATCGAAAGCCCGTGATGAAGTTGCAAAGATTGTTGCAGAGCTAAAAGCAAAAAGAGAAACAAACAGCCGGGTGTGGTGTTTTGGGGAATTTGTTGAGACGGTGTTCTTCCCCCACTACAGCCGCAAGTGGAAGGCTTCGACGCGCGGGAGCACCATGAACAGGATTTCTATTCATCTCGTGGCAGATTTAAGAGACCGGGAGCTTTCCGGTCTGAAGCGGGATGAGCTTCAGGATCTGCTCGACCTGAAGGCTGGGAAAGAGTCGCTATCGTTTTCGACCGTCGATCATCTGCGCTGGGATCTTAAGCAGATTTTCGATATGGCCGTTGCGGAAGGGGAAATCCTGCGCAATCCTGCCCAGCTTCTCTTTACGCCCAAAGAGGCAAAGATGGCTCGGCGGGAAGTCATGACGGCTGCAGAAGTCCAGACCTGTTTTCGCGTCCTTGGCCCACGGGAAAGGCTGATCGCCAAATTGGCCATTCTTGCGGGCATGCGTCCCGGCGAGATTTTTGCGCTGACCTGGGGCGAGATGACTTCCACCTACGCCAATATCCGGCAGAGAGTTTACCGGGGCGTAATTGACAGTCCGAAGACGGAGCAGTCCTTTCGCAAGGCGGCTCTTTCCGAAGGGCTTTTGCGCGAGATCGAAGATTGGCGAAAGTTGGCTCCATCGACAGCCGCCCATGCGTGGGTCTTTCCGTCGGAGCGAATGACGCCGATGGCCAAGGAAAACGTCTGGCGGAGGTCTATTGGGCCGAAGCTTGATAAAGTCGGTCTCGGCTGGGTAAATTTCCAGGTGATGCGCCGGACTCACGCGAGCCTCATGAGCGACCTTGGCGTCGAGGGTAAGCTGGTAGCCGATCAGCTCGGGCATAGCCTCGATGTCAACCAGAACGTCTACACGCAATCGGCGGTATCAAAACGCCAGATTGCCGTAAACAGGCTGGAAAACTCGCTGATTGGTGTTCAAATGGAGTTCACTGTTCCGGTAGATTCTGTAATTAACTGATTCTATTGGAGCGGGAGACCGGGATCGAACCGGCGACATTCAGCTTGGGAAGCTGACGTTCTGCCACTGAACTACTCCCGCCCTTTAACATCAATCATTTACGCGATTGACCGTTGCTTACCAGCCATATTGCTACCAGTTCAGAAGAAAGCAGGGACCCCCTACGGACCCCAATTTCCCCTTCCGGCGCGAACACGATTGCGTACTGGCAAGTAAAAATCGGGCGAAAAACCCACCTCAAAAAGTATCTCCCACGCCACTGGAAATAGCAATTTTTTCGTCGCAAAGGTCAGCGGAAGGCCGAAGCTGGAACTCGCATGATCGAGGAATTACCGCGGCGCTCAACCATCTCCCTTGCTTATCAAGCATTCGTATCGGCTTGGCTTGCCTTCTTCCCATCGGCCTCGACAACTTTGCTCTTTTCCTTGGCCTTCAGCTGAGACCGGTTGTAGGCGATCGCGGTCTTCACTAGCCGGCTTAGCGCGGCCTCGTCCGGCCGGTCATTCTCGAAGATGTCGATCGCGCGCCATTCCTTCCCGTCGAGACCGGCGTTGAATAGATGGCCGGGGTCAGCGAAGTGGGCTCCCTTCGAGAAGGTCCACTTCACCTTGCCGCAGTGTGCGTTGGCTAGGGAGACCATCCCATCGCAGTACCAGACGGGCGATCCCATCCACTTCCAATCCTCGATGACAGTTGGGTCGGCCTCCAGCATGATGTGCCGGATTGTAGCGAGCACATTGCCCCGCCAGTCGGGGATGCCAGCGATGAGCCGATCTATCTTCCCGGATGGCTGCTCCGAGGGCTTTATGCGACCCCTCGGAGTTTCAGCGGTTGCACCGGTACCCTTTGCTTTCGCCTTCCGGGGAGGTTGCCGTCTCGTCCCCGCGTGCTCCCTCGAGATGCGCCCTGCTTTATCTGCGATCTGTATCGGCATAATTCTCCCCCTTATACCCAATGCTCGCTGCTCTCGTGGTTACGCCGGCCCTGTTTGTCGCTGGAAAAAGGGTGCCGATGGTTCGGCTCTCCGGCCGAAGCGCCCACGATGCCACAGTAAAACCAGTGATGATGAGAGGGGCGAGGACATGAAAGCCGTAAGCTCCGTAGCCGTTGACCGCGGCGACGGATGCGACCGCGCCCGTCAAGTCAAAGAAGATGCCGGCATACGCCCATTCCTTGAGCCGAGGAAATCGCGGCACGAGGATGGCAATGGCTCCAAGTACCTTCCAAAATCCCAGAATGGCGAAGAAGTACATTGGGTAGCCAAGTTCGGGCACGACGCCATGGGGGTTGGCCTGATATTGCCATATCTGCGCGCAGCCGCCGCCTCCGATAAAAAACGCGACGAGTGCAGTCATAGTCCAGTACAGAATGTTTTTTGTTTTCATGATCAGTTCAACCTCCCGATGACACGCTCCAGGTTGCCGATGAAATTCTGCCATCCGTATTTTGCGCCTTTATAGCTGGCGCTTTCTTCCGACGGGAAGCCTGAATGCTCCATGCGGAGATGCGTGCCGTCCTCGGTCGGCGTCAATGTCCAAGTGACAACGCTCTCCAATCCCATAGAACTCCAGCCATATGAAAGCCGTGATTTCGGTTCGACCACCAGGACCTCACTGTCTATAACTCCATTCCAGTTCGGCACGGGCGTGGAGCGGAACTGGAACCGGTGGCCCACGACCGGCCGGAAATCATTCTTCATCAACCACTCGTCGATCAACTGGCCTTCAGTGAGGGCTCGCCACACCTTCTCTTGCGGATGAGGCAATTCGCGCTCAATGGTGAGAGTGCGGGTCATTGCGGCAATTGCAGTCATTTGTCCATCCTATTCAGCAGGTTTTCGAGTTGATCAAATCGTTCGCGCCAAAAGGCGCCGTAGAGATTGAGCCAATCCACCATCGGCTTCAGAGCGTCGGGCTGCGCTCGATAGTGATTCTCGCGTCCCTCGCGGCGATGCCCTACCAGCTTGGCCCGCTTTAGCACGGTGAGGTGCTTGGAGACAGCAGGCTGCGATACGCCAGCATAGCGAGTCAATGCATGTACGGTCTGTTCGCCCTGCCGGGTTAACTCCTCGAAAATTGCCCTGCGAGTTGGATCGGCGAGAGCACGGAAGACGTAATTGGCATCGGCCAGCTTCATGATTAAACCATAACCATTTGGTTATGGTTTGTCAAGAGTAATCTGACATATCTCCAGATGCGGCCCTGGGCAGTTTCGACTCCTCAGTGAGAAAAAATATGCCAATTCATTCCGATCTTCCCGCTGCATCACCAATCGAGAAAACCCATCTCATCCACCCAACGTCACTACACCGCCATCGCCATCCACTGTGATAAGTTCTCCGCTGTGGATGCGGTGGGTGGCCACGCCGGTGCCCAGCACCGCAGGCACGCCGTATTCACGCGCCACAATCGAGCTGTGACTCAACGCGCCGCCCACATCCGTCACGATGCCCGCGGCCAGCGCGAAGAGCGGCGTCCAGGCCGGAGTAGTGATTTTGGCGACGAGAATATCGCCCGGCTTCATTTGGTCGAACTCTTCGGGACCGTGAATCACGCAGGCTGGGCCGGTCACCTTGCCGGGGCTGGCGGCAAATCCTTTGATCGCGCCGCCTGCCTTCTGATCGCTGCGCGCGGGCATCCAACGGCTAAGATCAAGACCCAAGACCCGGGCGCCGCCCTTCAAAGGCAACACGACAGGCGGCGTAACAGCATACTCCCGCCGCCTGGTCTCGCGCCGTTCCGCTATCTCTTGACGATAATCTTCCACGGGCTGACCGGCATCGAGCAAGCGCGCAGCCGCCTCCAACTCTTCCCACTTTAGCCAAAAAACCTCGTCGGGTTCCGCAATTACGCCCGCGGCAGCCATCCGGCGTCCCGTCTCGCACAAGATACGGCGCAGCACCGGCCATCCCAGGCCGACATCGGCGAGTGAGTCCTCGCGCAGCGGCGCCGAGCGTTGCGCCCAGCCGAGTACGCCTCTGAACAAGCGCAAACGCAACCCGCGCAGGCGTGCGAGCAACGATGTGGCGGCCTCTACCCGCGCCGCCGCCGCCGTCGCCTGCCGCTCGTACGGATTGCGGCCTTGGCCGGCAATAAAATACCGGAGCGTTTCGAGCAATTGCTCTGGCTTCTCTGCCGGAAGGCTCTTGGCGAAATCCAAGTCGTAGACGACATGACCGAAACAATTCAGATGTTCCCCAAGGCGTGCGGTGAATTCACCCCAGCTTTCCCCTCCGGCTATGGGCGTCGATTGCTCTGCGTATGCCGCCGCAATCTCCTTACTGCTCGTCCGGGCAAGATATCCGGCGAGCTTGTCGTCGCCGCGTGCCCACATGGCCAGATCGTAAAGCGACTTCTCGGCCAGTATCGGCGCGCTATCAAAACCCAATAGAAACGTCAGCGCGGGCGGGTCGCTCCTGCGCTTGACGAGGCCGTTGTACACGTTTGTAAAAGTGGCTTCGCTGAGATTCACAACTGCGAGAACAGCCTGGACGCTCACATAGTAGCTTGCCGCCGCCGACACGATCTGGTGCGCGCCGGCGAGCAATTCCAGCGTGGGCATCGCGGCCAGCTCGCGCGCTGTCCATTCCGCTGCAACCTCCGCATAGCGTGGGCGGGTTTCATCGGCCCACAGCGCTCGCCCTGTGCGCAGCAACCTGGCCATGCTGCGTCCATGCATCATCATGGTGAATAACAACCCAGTCATTTGCCGCGCATTCAACGCAATTTCGTAATATACATAGCCGTTGATCGTCAGAAGCGGAAACGAATAGCGCCGGGGATCCATCATCTGCGCCATCATTTTCTGCGTCTCTTCGTTCCACTGCGGCAATGCAAGCGTCGCGAACAGTGGCGAGAGTGGCTCGGGAAGCAATTCGGCCACGCTTTGTCGAAAGTATTTGGCTCCTGCTCGCGGTATCTTCCATTCGAGCGCCGCGTGTGCTTCGGGCAGCGCGGTCACTGGCCGTGCCTGCAAAATGAATATCCGCCCATCGCACATGGCCCATTCAATGTCCATCGGCTGGCCGTAGAGCTGCTCAATCCTGGCTCCCAGCCGCGCCAGTTCCGCGGCTTGCGCCGGCTCCAGAGCCCCTCGTTGGCGCTTGCCCTCCGGGACTGCCTCTTCTCGCGTACCCGACTCCAGGCGCACCGTCATGACTTCTTTGTTGGCTATTTCCTGGGACACAATCGTACCCGTCTGTTTGTTGACGACAATCGTGTCCGGCGTAACCCGGCCGCTGACGATCGTTTCCCCCAAACCCCATGCCGCATTGATCATCACTTCGTCGCGCGCGCCCGTCAGCGGATTCACCGTAAAAAGCACGCCCGCCACATCGGCCGCAACAAGTTGCTGCACGACCACGGCGATGCTCACCTCCTCTGGCCGGATCCCTTGTCGCTGGCGGTAGCCGATCGCGCGCCCCGTCCATAGCGACGCCCAGCACCGCTTGACTGCATGGATCACTTCATCGCCGCCGCGCACGTTGAGGTAGGTTTCCAGTTGGCCCGCGAAGGACATATCGGGCAAATCTTCCGCCGTCGCCGATGAGCGCACCGCCACCGCGGCATCGACGCCCAGGTTGGCGTACCACTGCCGTATCATCGCGGCGATCTCGCCTGGTATCGTGCCTTGGACGATGAGCGATTGGATCTGCTCCGCCGCGCGCTCGAGAGTAGCGGGAACGTTGGACTTTGCCTCTGCCACGGCAGACAGAATCCCGTCTCTTAGATTGTTCTCTGCCACAAAACGGTCATAGGCGCCTGTGGTGATGTGGAAGCCGGGAGGCACGGGCAGGCCGGCCGCCACCATGCGCGCAAGCGATGCGCCCTTGCCGCCCACCCGTTCGAGTGTCGCCTGGGGGCTATCCAAATTGAGTAGAAATGGACTTGCTTGAGGTGAAGTCATCATTGGTTTCGATCCTTCCAATGCCTGCCTCCCGAGCGCAGCCGAATCTTCGGTTTGTTGCGGACTAAAGACAGTTCGGTGTTAATCCGCTCGACTTTTGGAACCGTCATTTCAAATAGGCGCGCACCAGATCAATCAGATCCTCAGCCAATTCCGGAGCAATCTGCTCCTTGGATCCAGCGGTGAGATGAAAACGAATGTGATCCTCCAGTACCTCGCCCATCAGACTGTTGACGGCGCCACGCACCGCGGCCAGCAACATGAGTTGACTCCCGCAGTCCTCGTCGGCTGTCAAGGCACGCTCCAAGGCGTCCAACTGGCCTCGGAGCCTGCGCACTCGCTACACCAACTTCAGTTTCTCCCGGTCGTGCTGGGACATGGCAATTCCCCTCCGAAATACTTACTGCTGGTAGAGTATATACCCGGTGGGGGTATCACGCAGAAGCGCTAAGAATAAGTTGCTTGAGGTCAATGGGTGACATCCAATATAGGATACTGAATCTGATTTATCGAGGATGCCTCCGGACAGCCAATGAAGCGGAACTAATCGAACTGATGGCAACCCGGCAAAGTTCCCCGCGAGGTTCACTGCTTCTGCTCAGGAAACTCCGTGAGACTCAAGATATTCCCGTCGGGATCCTTGAACCAGGCGACTTTCGCGCCGTAAGGTGAAAGCCAGATGCCCAGATCATTCTGGTCCATACCGTCAAAGCGTTCAAAGCGAACTCCGGCTTGTTCGAGATTCTTAACAGTTGCCGTGATCTCCGGGACCTGCCAACCCAAAACCGTGCCGTGGGCTGGCGGGAGTTCTTTCGCCATGCCGAGGCGCAGCATGATGCCATTCGCCTCAAAGACCAGCGCGAACGGCGGATCTTCCGAAACCAGACGCAGGCCAAGAGTATCCCGATAGAATGCTTTCGCGCGGGATACGTCGACGATGGTGACAAAGCCGATGATGTTGTATTTGCCGAGTTCTGACATACGACTATGATGAGCCGATTTTTTGTTTGTCGCAAGAGTGCTTTTACGACATAATATATCTCTAATGCGACAAAAAAACGCTTTGACAGAGTTCGATCCAAAGCGGGGCATATCCATTGCGACCCTCGCCCATGAATACCCGTCTTGCTTTCAGGTGCCGGAGCACGCGCACGGGTCGGATCAACTGATCTACGCGATCAGTGGCATTATGGAGGTCTCTTCCGATCAGAGCGTGTGGTTGATCCCGCCGCATTTTGCATTGTGGATTCCAGCTGGAACTCAGCATCGTATTCATATGCCTGGTCCTGTTTCGATGCGCACGCTTTACCTGCGGGGAGGCTTGAGCGCAAGATCGGAGCTGCTCTGCGCTGTGCTGCACGTAACTCCGCTGCTGCGAGAACTCATCATCGAAACCGTATGTGCCGGTCAGCTTCGCATACGGAATCGCTATGAATGTGCCCTCCGCGACCTGCTTATTACCCAGATTAAAAAGGCCACGCCTGTTCCCACCTTTGTGACTCTGCCACGAGAAGAGAGAGCATTTGCGGTAGCTCAGGCAATCTTGCGGAATCCCGCCGAATCGAGGACGATGGCGATTCTATGTGCGAAGGCGGGCGTAAGCGTCAGGACTATTGAGAGAACATTTCGTAATGAGGTTGGCGCCAGCTTTGAGATGTGGCGGCGACAGGTCCGGTTAATGAAAGCCGTGGAGTTATTGGTCTCAGGATGTTCGGTAAAGGAAGTTGCCTACAAAGTCGGTTATTGTCAGTCGAGTTCCTTCGTCGAAACCTTCCGCCGGACATTTGGAAAAACTCCGAAGGCGTGGATCTCAGAATTGACTCGCGCACAACGGTCCACTTAATCGTGCTTTTTTTCACAAGGATTCCGGATTAGCTTCACGGATAATCCCGTACAAGATTGAAGCAGATCTGAGATTCACTTTACTTCTTTGGCGAATAAGCCTACTCCGCTAGATATTGAAGAGCAGATGCTCCAGCACTGGACCAAGCGTCAACACAGGAAGATAGCTCAATGCCGTCACAATGATCAGGAATGTTGTTAGCAATACGCCAAATGTGAATGTATCGGTTCGCAGAGTTCCTCGGGATTGAGGCCTTCCCTTTTGCCGTGCGAACATGCCGGCAAACATCAGCGCTGGAATAGCGAGGCCAAATCGTCCCGCCAACATGGCGATTGCCGTCAGGATGTTATAGAAGGGCGTATTGGCGTTGAGACCGGCGAAAGCCTGGCCATTATTGGCGAATGAGGAAGCAAAGCCGAAAAGTATCTCCGTGAGTCCATGCGGGCCGGAGTTAGTAGTCAAACCAGCGAGTCCGGCTTTGGCGCCGATGGCAATCGCGGTCAGTATCAGGATCGTGACCGGGCCGGTGAGAGCGTAGAGCACGATCATTTTGTTTTCGTTCGGTCCAATCTGCTTGCCGAGGTATTCGGGCGTGCGTCCGATCATCAGCCCGGCCAGAAACACGGCGATGGCTGCGGTCATGATCATGCTGAAGATCCCGGTGCCCAAGCCGCCGAAGATCACCTCTCCCAGAAGAAGATTGACTAACAGAACCAAGCCGCCCAGAGATGTGAAGCTGTCATCCGCTGCATTGGCCGAGCCCGTCGCGGTATTCGAGGTCACAACGCCTGCAAGCGCCGTGCCTCCAATCCCGAACCGTACTTCCTTCCCCTCCATGTTGCCCCCGGACTGAAGCCAGCCTGACCGGGAATCAGCTCCTCTGGTAGCATCTGTATGGATAAGCGGGTTACTTTGCTGCTCGCTCAAATGCAAGGCATACAATCCACCGATGAAAAGAATTAGCATAACCCAATACAGAAGCCAGCCCTGGCGCTGATATCCAACCATTCTGCCAAAGGTATTGGTCAGCGCCGCGGGCAAAAGAACTATCGATAGCAGCTCCAGGAAGTTAGTGAGCGGTGCGGGATTCTCGTATGGGTGAGCGCCATTGGCATTGAAGAAGCCTCCGCCATTGGTGCCCAGGTTCTTGATGATTTCCAGGGTGGCGACCGGTCCTTGCGGAATAACTTGCGGTGTTCCTTCAAGCGTGGAGGCGACCACATAATGGTGGAAATTCATAGGAAC
>JBEKDX010000049.1:0-15919 GCA_050014135.1 Occallatibacter sp. | reverse complement strand
ATTGCTATTACGGCGCATCCATAGCTGCGGTAGAACTCTCAGGACTCACAATCCGAACTTGATGCTTATGCCTTGGCCGTTTCGATGTGAATCCCGCGCGGCACCTTGCGTCCGACTACTGGCGCAATCTGCTCCAGCTCGTTCATCATGGTGGCGAACTGCTCGGGATAGATCGACTGCGGGCCGTCGGAGAGAGCTTTTTCGGGGTGGTCGTGAACCTCGACGACGATGCCGTCAGCGCCAGAAGCCACGGCGGCGCGGGCCATCGGCAGCACGCTGTCTCGGCGGCCAGTGGCATGGCTGGGATCGACGAGAATCGGCAGATGGCTGAGCCGCTGCACGGCGGGAATGATACTCAGGTCGAGGGTGTTGCGGGTGTGGTCGGCAAAGGTGCGCACCCCGCGCTCGCAGAGAATCACCTGGTAATTTCCCTCGCTCATCACATACTCGGCGGCCATCAAAAACTCTTCCAGCGTGGCGGAAAGGCCGCGCTTGATCAACACCGGCTTGCGCAGTTGGCCAGCGCGCTTGAGCAGGGAAAAATTCTGCATATTGCGCGCGCCGATCTGCACCACATCAGCCCATTCGGCAACCAGATCGAGGCTCTCATTGTCGATGGCCTCGGTAACAATGCGCAGGCCGAAGCGCGCGCGAATCTCGGCCATGATGCGCAGCGCCTCAATGCCCAGTCCTTGAAATGCGTAAGGCGATGTGCGCGGCTTGTAAGCGCCGCCGCGGAAGAATTGCGCGCCCGAGGCAGCCACTTTCTCAGCAATCGCAAAGGCCTGTTCGCGGCTTTCAATCGAACAAGGCCCCGCGATGATGGCCAGCGGGCGGTCGCCGATCGTGGCGTCAGTCCCCATGAAGCGGACAACGGTGTCTTCTTCCTTCACGTCGCGGCTGGCCAGCTTGTAGGCCTTGGAGACGCGAATCACTTCAGCGACGCCGGACAATTCTTCCAGGTTGCCGCGCTCGACTTCGCCCTTGTTGCCGGTGATGCCGATGGCGGTGCGCTGCGCTCCGGGAAGCGGATGAGCGCGGAAGCCCAACTGCTCGATGTATTCGCAGACCGCCTGGATTTGCTCCGGCGTTGCCTGTGCCTTCATGACTACCAGCATGGCTGACCTCTCGAAAGCTCAGTCTAACGGCTGCGAGGGCGAAGGGCAATTGGCAGACGGGCAGGGACCAGTGGCTAGGGACGTAGGGTCTATGGATTCGGCCCGAATCACCGATGCCCAACCCCGCATCTGTCGCTCGGAGTCCTCACATTGAAACCAGTGAATCTCCCTTATTCAATACTGCCCCCAGTCTCTGGTCCCCGTCTTCCCGCCGTTTGCTCCAGAGACAGGGGTGTGCTAACCTTGATTTCTGTGCCGTGATGCGTGCGGAGTGGTAGTGTGCCTGCACGGATTTAGGGTCTCCGGGGCGGTTTTCCGGGTGGAATGGGCTGGCGTAGCTCAGCTGGTAGAGCATCTGATTTGTAATCAGAGGGTCGGGGGTTCAAATCCCTTCGCCAGCTCCACTGACGGAAATCGGAAGTGGAGCCTGAAACGGCAGAAAGTTTTGCCGGCGTCGATTTTCGGCGTCGGGCCTGTCCTCCGCGGTGATCCCACTGAGGTGCAAGCTGCTGATGGCCGGAGTGCTTCCGGGAGGGGTTGATGTGCCGAATTGGGTTGGTTTCGTAGGGCAGTAGGGTTGGTCGGGGTCCCCACGAACAGGTTTTCGTTCGTGGGGTGATCGTGCACAGGTGGCCGAGTGGTTAATGGCAGCAGACTGTAAATCTGCCACTCTACGAGTTACGGAGGTTCGAATCCTCCCCTGTGCACCATGATTTGAGGAGTTGCAATGCGCAAAGGGTCGCAGCCGGTATGAGTCAGTCTGGGCGCGATTTGGACCGCACGAAGAGGGGTTTTCACAATACCGGTTCCGATTTGGACCGGAAGTATTGGATCGCTCTGGGGCTGTATGCGCTTTTGGCTGCGTTGGCTTGGTTTACCATAGGTGATAGCAGGGTTTCTGTGCCGTGGTTTGATTGGAGCGAGGGTTCAATCGTCTCCGTCACCAGGCCGGTTCAGATGCGCTTGCTTCCGCTGATAGTTTTGGGCGGATTTGTTTTGAAGACAATTTTGGCCCGCCATGCGGAAAAGATTCGACGCGGCGGGGAGTAGAACAGCTATTAGCTGTTAGCTTCTAGCCTCTAGCTTGTAATTACGGATTAGGCCGATGCGGCCGGATCTGGCAGAAACAAGCTAAAAGCTGAAAGCTAGAGGCTGATAGCTGCACTTAGGGCTGATGTAGCTCAGTTGGTAGAGCACTCCCTTGGTAAGGGAGAGGTCACCAGTTCAATCCTGGTCATCAGCTCCAGAGATTCAGCTTCTAGCTGCTAGCTTTTAGCTTCTAGCCTGTGCGGTGGCAACTCGGGCAGTTGTGGTCTGTGGCGACGAGAGACAAAGCTAGAAGCTAGCGGCTAAAGGCTAGAAGCTGTTTTGCGGGAGTAACTCAGTGGTAGAGTCACAGCCTTCCAAGCTGTTGGTCGCGGGTTCGAGTCCCGTCTCCCGCTCCATTGTTTGAAACCGTGGCAGGCAGCGTGGCAGGCAGACTGAGGCGAGGCAGGAAATGAAGTTCGAACAGGCAGCGATTGCCGTCCAGAGCCAGCAAGCGTACGCCGAGCTTCACGCGCGCATCGATGCGGCCTTCGACGCGCGGGACGTAGAGGTTTTTTTGAGCCGCCTGGGCCGGTCGAAGCTGCGCATTCGCGACTTCGAGGGCGCTTTGCGGCAGGGGTTGATAGGCAAGGATGCAATGGAGATATATCAGGCGCTACCGGTCTCTGACCAGGCCCTGACCCGCGAACGCTACCTGCAATATGTGGAAGCGGTGCCGATGGAATTGCGGCATCGGTATCTCAAGGTTTACGCCTACTATTGAGGCGCGCAACACTAACTTTTTCGCTTCCTGCATTCGGGGGAGCGATAGAAAATCAAGTCTGACGGAAGGAACTGACAATCATGGGCAAGGAAAAGTTTGATCGCAGCAAGCCGCACGTGAACGTGGGGACGATTGGTCATATTGATCACGGCAAGACGACGTTGACGGCGGCCATCACCAAGGTGCTGCAGAAGCACAACCCGAAGAACGTCTTCCGTTCGTTTGATTCGATCGACAACGCGCCGGAAGAGCGGGAGCGCGGCATTACGATCGCGACGGCGCACGTGGAGTACGAGACCAAGAACCGTCACTATGCGCACGTGGATTGCCCTGGTCACGCCGACTACATCAAGAACATGATCACGGGCGCGGCGCAGATGGACGGGGCGATTCTGGTGGTTGCGGCGACCGACGGGCCGATGCCGCAGACCAAGGAGCACGTGCTTTTGGCGCGCCAGGTGGGCGTACCCTGCGTGCTGGTCTTCCTGAACAAGTGCGACGCGGTCGAGGACGAAGAGCTGATCGACCTGGTCGAGATGGAAGTGCGCGAACTGCTGGGCAAGTACCAGTTCCCGGAGGACGCGCCGGTGATTCGCGGCTCGGCGCTGCTGGCGTTGAATGGCGACCCCAAGTGGGAGGCCAAGATCGACGAGCTGATGGAGGCGGTGGACACGTATGTTCCGCGTCCTGATCGCGCGGTGGACAAGCCCTTTCTGATGCCGATCGAGGATATTTTTTCGATCTCGGGGCGCGGCACGGTGGTGACGGGCCGCATCGAGCGCGGCAAGGTGAAGGTGGGCGAGGATGTGGAGATTGTCGGCTTCCGCGAGACGCGCAAGACGGTCTGCACGGGCGTTGAAATGTTCAAGAAGCAGTTGGACGAGGGCATGGCGGGCGACAACGCGGGCCTTCTGCTGCGCGGCATTCCGAAAGAGGATGTGGAGCGCGGGATGGTGTTGGCCAAGCCGGGATCGATTACGCCGCACACGAATTTCAAGGGCGAAGTGTACGTGCTGAGCAAGGAAGAGGGCGGGCGCCACACGCCGTTCTTCAAGGGCTACCGTCCGCAGTTTTACTTCCGCACGACGGATGTGACGGGGGTGGCGGAGCTGCCCGAGGGCGTGGAGATGGTGATGCCGGGCGACAACGTGCAGTTGGCGGTGGAGCTGATTACGCCGGTGGCTCTGGAAAAGGGTTTGAGGTTTGCGATCCGCGAGGGCGGCAGGACGGTGGGCGCAGGTACGGTGAGCGAGATTACGAAGTAGGCGCTTGCCGCGCCGGGCGGACCGCCCTTCGGGCGATGCGTCGGCGCGGCGAGACGCAAGCCGACTGATGACGTCGGACAACGGGAAGGAAAACATGGTTGGACAAAGGATTCGCATTCGGTTGAAGGCATATGATTATCGTGTGCTGGACACCTCGACCGGCGAGATTGTGGAGACGGCCAAGCGCACCGGAGCAACGGTGGCCGGCCCGATTCCCTTGCCGACGATCAAGAACAAGTATTGCGTGCTGCGTTCGCCGCACGTGGACAAGAAATCGCGCGAGGCCTTCGAGATCCGCACACACAAGCGGCTGATCGATATTCTCGAACCGACGCAGCAGACGGTGGATGCGCTGATGAAGCTCGATCTGCCGGCGGGCGTCGATGTCGAGATCAAGGCGTTTGAAAAATAAGCGAAGTCTGATTGATGCGGACGGTGGCGAATATCCCACCCTAGCCGCAAAAACAAAAAACGCGGCGAGGGTGGGGCACCCATCTTGGTTGCGGCGAAGCGAAGCGGTAGAAAGGCTCGGAAGAGCCCCGGCAGTGCGATGAATTCGCATGATGAGGAAAGGAAAACATGGGCGTCGTAGGAATTTTGGGAAAAAAGATCGGCATGACGCAGGTCTTCGACGAGAAGGGCGACGTGCACCCGATTACGGTGCTGCAGGCTGGTCCTTGCGTGATTACGCAGTTGAAGACGCTCGCCAAGGACGGCTACGAGGCCGCGCAGATTGGGCTGGTCGAGTTTGTCAAGACCAAGAATGTGACCAAGCCGCAGGCCGGGCACTTCGCCAAGACCGAAGCGCCGCCAGTGAAGGTCATCAAGGAAGTCGAGCTAGAGCTGGACGCCGATGGTGTAGTGGCGACCAAGGCCGGCGACCGGGTTCTGGTGGACATCTTCTCCGAGGCGCGGTTTGTGGACGTGATTGGGACCTCGAAGGGCCGGGGCTTTGCCGGCGTCGTGAAGCGTCACAAATTTGGCGGCGGGCAGAAGGCGCACGGACATATGTTCCAAGTGCAAGGCTCGATTGGCGCCAGTAGCTATCCCTCTCGCGTTTTTCCCGGCCAGCGTATGCCGGGTCACATGGGCGCCGAGCAGGTCACCGTGCGGAATTTGCGCATTCGCGGCATCGATATGGAAGAGAATCTTTTGATGGTCGAGGGCGCGGTTCCCGGAAGCCGCGAAGGCTACGTGCTGATCTCGAAGGCCAAAACTCCACCGCACGAACGCCGCGGCTTTGCCGGTTCGGGCACGGTCGATCCGTTGAAGGCTTCGAAGAAACTCGGCAAGAGGAAGTAACAGCTTTTAGCTGCTAGCTTCTAGCCTCTAGCTTGATTGTAGTGAAGCCGGCAGCAGTGATGAAACGAAGATTTCCAGGTGGGTTGGGTCGATTACTCAATCCCGTCAGACAATAGCTAGCAGCTAGAAGCTAGCAGCTAGTAGCTGAAAGAGAAGACGATGGCAAATGTGGATGTGTTGAATCTGAACGGTGACAAGGTAGGCTCGATGGAGCTGGCCGACGCGCTTTTTGCGCCCGACCAGGTGAATGAGGCTCTGCTGTGGGAGGCGGTCAAGCACTACCGCGCCTCGCTGCGCCAGGGCACGCACAAGACCAAGAGCCGCACCGAGGTCGCCGGTTCAGGCAAGAAGTTGTGGAAGCAGAAGGGGACGGGACGGGCGCGTATCGGCTCGGTCCGCTCGCCCCTGTGGCGTCACGGCTACACGGTGCATGGACCGCAGCCGCGCAGCTATGACTACGCTTTTCCGCGCAAGAAATTGCTTGGGGCGCTGCGCTCGGCGCTGGCCTCGAAGCTGGCCGACGGCAAGCTGACGGTGGTGGATACGCTCGAGATCAAGGACGCCAAGACCAAGCTCTATCGCGCGGCGCTGACCAAGCTCGATGTGACGCGCACGGCGCTGCTGGTGGAGAATGGCAAGACGCTCACTCCGGCTTTGGTGCTGGGCGCGCGCAATCTCAAGGGCGTGGAGCTGGTGCTCAACAACGAAGTGCACCCTTACGATCTGCTGCGTTACGAGCGGGCCATCTTCTCGAAGGCCGCGATAGAGCAGATTGCCGAGATGCTGGAGAAAAACGCGTCGAAACGCAAGCACGCCGCTGAGACGGAGGCCGCCTGATGCCGACACTTTATACCGTGATTCGCCGCCCGCTGATTACCGAAAAGGGGTTGAGCGTGAAGGAGACCGAGGGGACGCTGGTTTTTGAAGTCGCGCCCGAGGCCTCCAAGACCGAGGTCAAGCAGGCCGTCGAGGCTCTCTTCAAGGTGAAGGTCTCGGCAGTTCGCACCACAAACGTGCTAGGCAAGGAACGCCGCCGCGGCAAGTTTACCGGCTTCAAGCCGGATTGGAAGAAGGCTTACGTCCGGCTGAAGGCCGGCCAGAAGCTGCCCGAGTATGTGAGCAATTTGTAAAAGCAGCTTTTAGCTGCTAGCCGCTAGCTTCTAGCTTTTTTACGCGGGGCGCGGAGAACGAAATTCGATGTGAGCAGGATGAGCCAAAAGCGTTGGGCTTATCAAGCAAGACGAGCTAGAGGCTAGAAGCTGGCAGCTAGAAGCTCGTGAAGGACAAAGACGATGGCAATCAAGACATACAGACCGATTACGCCGACGCTGCGCTTCAAGACCACGCTGGTCAATGACGACCTGACGACGGATAAGCCGCACAAGCCGCTTCTGGCGGTCAAGCAGCGCACCGGCGGACGCCGGAACCAGGGCGATCTGACGATGCGCCATCAGGGCGGCGGCCACAAGCAGATGCTGCGCCTGATTGATTTCAAGCGCGAGAAGTATGGCGTGCCGGGACGCGTGGCGACGATCGAATATGATCCGAACCGCTCGGCGCGCATCGCATTGATTCATTATCTGGACGGCGAGAAGCGCTACATCCTGCAGCCGGTTGGGCTGAAGGTGGGCGCGACGGTCAGCAGTGGTCCCGAGGCCGACATTCTGGTGGGGAACGCGCTGCCTCTCAAAAACATTCCCTCCGGCACCACGGTTCATGCTATCGAGTTGAGGCCGGGCAAGGGTGCGCAGATGGCGCGTTCGGCGGGAACGCAGGCGCAGTTGGTGGCCAAGGAGGGCGAGTACGCGCTGCTCAAGCTGCCTTCGGGCGAGACTCGCAAGGTGCTGGCCGAGTGCATGGCGACGATTGGCCAGGTGGGCAACACGGACCATGAGAATGTTTCGATTGGCAAGGCTGGACGCAACCGCTGGAAGGGCATTCGCCCGGCCAACCGCGGCGTCGTGATGAATCCCGTGGATCACCCACACGGCGGCGGCGAGGGCAAGACCTCGGGCGGCCGTCATCCGGTGACTCCCTGGGGCCAGCCGACGCGCGGCTACAAGACACGCAACAACAAGCGGACGGACGCATTTATTGTCAGCCGCCGGGTGAAGTAGAAAATGCAGCTTTTAGCTTTTAGCTTCCAGCTTCTAGCTAATGGTTGCGGACGATGAGATTTCAGGCAATAGCCGGCAGATAGCGGGCATTTTGAGGCTAGAAGCTAGAGGCTAGAAGCTAGGAGCTGTTTTTATGGCACGTTCGACAAAGAAGGGCCCGTTCGTGGATACGCACCTCACGGTGAAGATCGAGGTGCTCAATCAGGCCAACGACAAGAAGGTTGTCAAGACCTGGTCGCGCCGCTCGACGATCTTTCCCGAGTTCGTGGGCCACACCATCGCGGTCCACAACGGCAAGAAGTTCGTTCCGGTATACGTGACCGAGAACATGGTGGGTCACAAACTGGGCGAGTTCGCGCCCACGCGTATCTTCAAGGGGCACACCGGGGGCAGCAGCAAGGCTGCCGAGGCCGGCGCCAAGCCGAGGTGAAGCAGCTTTTAGCTTCTAGCTTCTAGCCTCTAGCTAGAGATTGCCGAAGCTAAGGATTGTTGGGAACGGAACGAGCTAGAAGCTAATGGCTAGCGGCTAGTAGCTGATTTTGAGGGAAGACTATGGCAGTCGAGACAAGGGAGTACCGGGCCGAGGCAAGGTTCCAGCGCGTGTCGCCGCAAAAGGCGCGCCTGGTGCTCGACCTGATCAAGGGCCGGGGGGTTGAGGAGGCGCTCACCGTCGCGGCCTTCACCAAGAAGCGCATCGCTCCGGTGATTCACAAGCTGTTGACATCGGCGGTGGACAACGCCAAATATGTGGCCGGCGAGCAGGGCACGGATCTGGACGTGGACAATCTCTATGTCAAGCTGGCCCTGGCTAACGACGGGCCGCGCATGAAGCGCATCCGTCCCGCTCCGATGGGCCGAGCCTTCCGTTATCAGCGCAGGCTGACGCACATCATTCTTTCGGTGGCCGAGCGTGAAGCGACCGCGGGCTTGGTGACCAAGGTAGAACCACCTGCGGTGGGGCAGACGCGCCTTGCGGCGCCAAAGACAAGCAAGGCGAAGAAAGAAGAGTCTGCGGCGGCTGTAGAAGCGCCCAAGGCAGTCAAGAAAACTGGGAAAAAGGCCGCCAAGAAGGCCTGAAGGGTTTTGAGGGAAAGCATATGGGACAGAAAGTCCATCCTTACGGATTCCGGCTGGGAGTGAACAAGCCGTGGCGTTCACGCTGGTTCACCGAACGCGACTATGACAAGCTCCTGGTCGAGGACGTGAAGCTCAGGGCCGAGCTGAAAGAAAAGCTGAAGGCCGCCGGTGTCAGCTCGGTAGAGATCGAGCGGCCGGGCAACAAGCTGCGCTTTCTCATTCGCACCGCCCGGCCTGGGATTGTTATCGGCCGCAAGGGCGCGGAGATCGAGAAGCTCAAGATTGATTTGGGCAAGCGCACCAGCCGCGACGTGTTCATCGACATCATCGAGGTGAACAAGCCCGAGCTGGACGCGCAATTGGTCTCCGAGGCGATCGCGCTGCAACTGGAAAAGCGCGTCAGCTTCCGCAGGGCGATGCGCAAGAGCGTGGATTCGGCACTGCGATTCGGCTGCAAGGGAATCAAAGTGAGGGTTTCGGGGCGCTTGAACGGCAACGAAATCGCCCGCTCGGAGTGGTATTTGCAGGGGCGTCTGCCGCTGCACACGCTGCGCGCCGACATCGATTACGGCTTCACCGAGGCCAACACGACTTATGGCGTGATTGGTGTGAAGACGTGGATCTATCGCGGCGACATTTACGAGGCGAAGCGCCGTCAGCCGGTCGCGGTGGGCACATCAGTGTTTTAAAAGCAGCCGTTAGCTTCTAGCCTCTAGCTTCTAGCTTTGAGGATGCGAAGTTTGGCAGCAGGGTTTGAGCTAAAAGCTAGCAGCTAGTAGCTAGTAGCTGATTTTCGAGGTTTTTCGCTATGTTGATGCCAAAGAAGGTGAAGTTTCGCAAGCAGCAGAAGGGCAAGCGTCGCGGCAAGGCGTGGCGCGGCTCCTCGATTTCGTTTGGCGAATATGGCCTGCGCGTGATGGAGTGCGGCTACATTACCGACCGTCAGATCGAGGCCAGCCGTATCGCGATGACACGATTCATCAAGCGCGGCGGCAAGATTTGGCTGCGTTTGTTCCCGGACAAGCCGATTACCAAGAAGCCGGCGGAAGTCCGCATGGGCTCAGGCAAGGGAGCGCTGGACCACTGGGTCGCGGTGGTGAGGCCGGGCAAGATCTTGTTCGAGATGGAAGGCGTGGACCCTGCGACGGCGCGGGAGGCGATGCGCCTGGCGTCAAACAAACTGCCGCTGCTGACCAAGTTCGTGATGCGGCCGGGCGCTGACAAAGTTGTGGCCGCGGCCAAGTAAGACAGCGAACAGCTTACAGCTACCAGTTGGCGGCTGGCAGGATTAGGACGCGCTTTGAGCCCCGAAGGGGGTGCAGGAGCGCTGGAGAGAAACAGAGATGGAACTGGAAAAGATTCGTAATTTGAGCGACGAAGAACTGGCGCACCAGGAGAAGACCGCCTCGGAGCAACTGTTCCGGAGTCGCTTTCAGGTCTCGCTGCAGCCGAACGAAGGAGTGCGGAAGCTCCAACTGTTGCGCAAGGAGATCGCGCAGATCAAGACCGTGGCCCGCGAGCGCGAGCTGGGCATTCGCGGCGCGGCCAAGGATGCAGGCTTGCCGGCGGACAGCAAGAAGGGAGCCCTCTAAATGACGGCGACTCAAGAGGCAGTACAGGCGCCGGCGGCCGTAGGCGCGCGGCGGAACGAGAAGGTTGGGCAAGTGGTTTCGACCAAGATGCAGAAGACCATTGTGGTCGAGGTCGAGATGCGCAAGGCCCATCCCAAATACAAGCGCATTGTGCGCTCGACGAAGAAGTTTTATGCCCACGACGAGCAGAGTTCCGCGCGGATGGGCGATGTGGTTCGCATCCGCGAGACCCGCCCGCTGAGCAAGCTGAAGCGGTGGTCTTTGGAAGAGATTGTCCGGCGCTCGTCGCTGGGCCAGCTCGAGGACGCGGCGATCAAGACCGGAACCAAGGCCGCTAACTAGAGCGAGTAAGGAGAAGAACCCATGGCTGTGCAAATGAGAACCATGCTCGCGGTGGCCGACAACTCCGGCGCGCGCAAGCTGCAAGTGATTCTGCCCCTGGGCGGCGGACTGGGCAAAAAGGCCGGTCTGGGCGACATTGTGACCGCCGCGGTGAAGGAAGCCTCGCCCGACGGCACCATCAAGAAGGGCAAGGTGGTGAAGGCGGTCATCGTCCGTACCCGCAAGGAGCATCGCCGGCGCGACGGAACCTACATTCGCTTCGACGAGAACGCGGCGGTGGTGATCGACGACACGCACGAGCCGGTGGGCACGCGCGTCTTCGGGCCGGTAGCCCGCGAACTGCGCGAGAAGAAGTTTTTGAAGATCGTATCGCTGGCTCCCGAAGTTGTGTAGAACAACTTCGAGCTGCTAGCTGCTAGCCTCTAGCTTCTAGCTGGTTTGCGGGGAAGTTGGGCTGAGTTGGTAACGCTGGTAGTTCAGAACCAGAAGCTAAAAGCTAGTAGCTAGAAGCTAGTAGCTGTTTTTCGGAGAGAAGATGCCGAGTTTGAATATTCATCGCAATGATACGGTCAAAGTTCTCACGGGCTCGGACCGCGGCAAGACGGGGCGTGTGCTGCGCGTCTTCCCCGACAAAGGCACGGTGCTGGTTGAGCATGTGCGGGTGGTCAAGAAGACGGTTTCCAGCAAGCAGGGACAGCGCACCAAAGGCGGCATAGCCGAGCAGGAATCGCCGATCAATGTCTCGAACGTCGCGCTGATCTGCCCCAATTGCGGGCCGGCGAAGGTGGGCTCGAAGAACGAAGGCGACGTCCGGCAGCGCATTTGCAAGAAGTGCGGGCAGACGTTGCCGACGAAGAAGTAAGAGGCAGCTTTTAGCTTCTAGCTATTTTGGCGAGAAGCAGGCTGATTTGAAGAATCGAGCGGCTAGTAGCTAATAGCTAGAAGCTAGTAGCTGATTTTTAGCACTTCCGCAACGGTAAACGGCAGAGAGGCCAATCCGAGACCGGAAGAGAGAGAGCAGAGCATCATGGCGGCAAGGCTGAAAGAGAAGTATCACAAAGAGATCAAGCAAGCTCTGAAAAAAGAGCTGGGGCTTGAGAATTCGATGGCGGTTCCGGAGTTGAAGAAGATCGTCGTCAACATGGGACTGGGCGAGGCCACGCAGAACACCAAACTGCTAGACCCGCTGGTGGCTGATCTGACAGCGATTGTCGGCCAGAAGCCGGTGACCACCAAGGCGAAGAAATCGATTGCGGCCTTCAAGGTGCGCGAAGGTATGTCGATTGGCGCCATGGTCACGCTGCGGTCGGACAAGGCCTACGAATTTCTTGATCGGTTGATTTCGACGGCGCTGCCACGAGTGAGAGACTTCCGCGGCGTTTCCACGAAGAGTTTTGATGGGCGCGGCAACTACACGCTCGGATTGCGCGATCAGCTCATCTTCCCGGAGATTGATTACTCCAAAGTCGAGAAGATGAAGGGCATGAACATCACGATTGTGACCTCGGCGAAGGACGATAACCAGGCGAGGGCGCTGCTCAGGGCCTTCGGAATGCCTTTCCGGCAAGGGGCGTAAGAACAGCTTCTAGCTGCCAGCTTTTTCGAGGCAGAACGGGCATCAGAGGCAAAACAAATTCTGGTTTGTTCTGGAAGCATAGAAGTGCGTTGTGCAAGGAGCAAGCTAAAAGCTAGTAGCTAGAAGCTAGTAGCTGGGGTTGAAGAGGGTTTATGGCAACCACTGCAAAAAGGGTGAAAGACGCGCGGAAGCCGAAGTTCAGCTGCCGCAAGCACAACCGGTGCCAGCTCTGCGGGCGACCGCGCGGGTTCCTGCGCAAGTTTGGCGTTTGCCGCTTGTGCTTCCGCGCGCTGGCGCTCAAGGGCGAGATTCCCGGCGTCGTCAAGTCGAGCTGGTAAGTGCAGCTACTAGCCTCTAGCTTCTAGCCGTTTGATGAGCCCGCAAGGCTTAATGGCAAAGGAAAGAGCTAGCAGCTAGCAGCTAGAAGCTAGAAGCTGTTTTACAGGCATTCTCGCTGGTTCCCGCTGCGGCGGGCGAACGGGGAATGAAGGAGAAGGAATGAGTCTGACCGACCCAGTAGCCGATTTTCTGGCGCGCATCCGGAATGCAATTCGGGCACGTCATCAGAAGCTGGATGTTCCAGCTTCGAAGTTGAAGGCCGAGATTGCCCGCATCCTCAAGGAGGAGGGCTACATCTCGAACTACAAGACCCAGGAAGAAGAAGGCAAGCTGGTGCTGCGCGTGTACTTGAAGTACGGCGGCACGGAAGCGGCGATTCGGGACCTGGCGCGCATCTCGCGTCCCGGCTGCCGCGTCTACATTGGCCGCGACGAGATCAAGCGCGTCCAGGGCGGCCTCGGCATCTGCATCCTCACCACGCCCAAAGGGGTGATGACCGGCCGTCAGGCGCGCCGCGAAGGCGTAGGCGGCGAGCTGTTGTGCGAAGTGTGGTAATGCAGCTATTAGCTTCTAGCCTCTAGCTGTTAGCTAGGGACTTGGCCGGATGAGTTGATTAACTTATTCGAGTCGGAAAAAGGCTAGAAGCTGAAAGCTAGCAGCTATGAGCTGTTTTTACGGGCTGCAGTGGAACGATGGAACGTTGAAGCTATCAACTGTTTGCTGGAAGCTGTTAGCTGTTTCTCGGGACTCGCAAGCCAGATGAAGGATTGATTCGATGTCGCGAATTGGAAAGAAGCTCATTCCGCTGCCCGCGGGCGTCAAGTACAAGGTCGAGGGCAACACGGTACTGGTCGAGGGGCCCAAGGGCAAGGTCTCGGCGCTGATTGCGCCGGGGATCACCCTGGAAACCAAAGACGGCATGTTGCACGTCAACCGCGAGAACGACAGCCAGGCGGCAATGCACGGGCTGACGCGCTCGCTGGTATCCAACGCGGTTGTTGGCGTCACCACCGGCTGGAAGAAGGAATTGGACATCGTCGGCATTGGCTACCGCGCCGAGTTGAAGGGCAAGGGTACGGTGGTCTTCACGCTGGGCTACTCGCACCAGATCGAAGTGCCGCTGCCCTCGGGCATTGAAGTGGCAATCGATCCCAAGCAGCTTCATTTGACCATCACCGGCATCGACCGGCAGAAGGTGGGCCAGGTGGCGGCCGATATGCGTTCGCTGCGCAAGCCCGATCCGTACAAGAACAAGGGTGTGCGCTACTCCGACGAGAAGCTCAAGAAGAAGGCCGGCAAGACAGGCGCGAAGTAAAACAGTGAGCAGTGGACAGTGATCAGTGAACAGTAAAAGCCCGGTTTCATACTGACCACTGTTCACTGACCACTGACCACTGAAAAACAACCGAACGGGGCCGCAGGGCGGCTCCGCTGATAGGAACGAGAGACCATGATTACGCAGACCAAAAGAAACGCCATCCGCCAGCGCATTCACGACCGCATCCGCCGCAAGCTCGCCGGCACCGCAGAGCGGCCGCGGCTGAATGTCTACCGCTCGCTGAGCCACATCTACGCGCAGGTGATCGATGACCAGAAGGGCGAGACGCTGGTCTCGGCCTCGACGATCAAGATGAAGACCGGCGGCAACATTGCGGCGGCCAAGGAGATCGGCAAGGCGGTGGCCGAGTTGGCCGTCCAGCAGGGCATCAAGAGGGTGGTCTTCGACCGCGGCGGCTACCTGTATCACGGGCGTATCAAGGCGCTGGCCGATGCGGCGCGCGCGGCGGGCCTGGAGTTCTAAGTGCAGTGAACAGTGCACAGTGAACAGTTCGCTGTGGGCTAAAGAAGCAGACGTGGCGGAGATCAAACTGAACACTGTTCACTGACCACTGTCCACTGGAGAAAGCAATGACGATCTTTAAGAAGAAGCTGGATGCCAACCAATACAACCTGAAGGATCAGGTGGTCTCCATTAACCGCGTGACCAAGGTGGTCAAGGGCGGCAAGAATATGTCCTTTGCCGCGCTGGTGGTGGTGGGCGACCCCTCCGCCGGAGTGGTGGGCCACGGTTCGGGCAAGGCCAAGGAAGTTCCCCAGGCGATTCGCAAGGGGATCGAGGCGGCCAAGAAGAACCTGTACCGGGTAAACCTGACCCAGACCACGATTCCGCACCAGGTGCTGGGCCGTTACGGCTCGGGGCAGGTGCTGCTGAAGCCGGCTCCCGAAGGGACTGGCGTGATTGCCGGCGGCGCGGTGCGCGCGGTGATGACCTCGGCCGGGGTGCAAAATGTGTTGACCAAGAGCCTGGGCTCTCCCAACCCGCACAACGTAGTCAAGGCCACGTTCGACGCGCTGGTGCAGTTGCGCGACCGGGCCGAAGTGGCCGCGATGCGCGGCAAGACCGTGGAGGAGATGTAGGCCATGGCTGAACAGAAGAAGATTCGCATTCAGTACTACCGCTCCAAGAACTCCACGCCCTACAAGCACAAGGCGGTGGTGAAGGGCCTCGGCTTTACGCGGCTCAACCAGATTGTCGAGCGTGAGGACACGGAATCCATTCGCGGCATGGTGAAGGCGGTGCCGCATCTGGTGAGGATTGTCGAAGACTAGTTCTTAGTTCACAGTTCTTAGTTCGCAGCTTTCTATTGCCGCGATCAACGGCAGGTGTTTTTCACTGAGAACTATGAACTGCGAACTGTGAACTGAAGCAACGCGAGTCGGCAGGACATTTGATTCTGTCCGGCGCTACAGCGAGGAGATCATGGAAAAGAATCTATCCAATTTGCGCGCGCCCAAAAAGGCCAACACGGGGCGCAAGCGCGTGGGCCGGGGCATGGGATCCGGCATGGGCAAGACCGCAACCCGCGGCCACAAGGGCCAGGGTTCGCGCTCCGGATTCAGCCTGATGCGCGGCTTTGAAGGCGGCCAGATGCCGCTCCATCGCCGCTTACCCAAGCGCGGATTTACCAATATTTTCCGTACCGAGTACGCGGTGGTCAACCTGGTCACCCTGACGGGCTTGGACGCTACGGAAATTACTCCCGAAGTCCTGTACGCGGCCGGAATGGTGCCCAAAAAGAATTCCTTGATCAAGGTGTTGGGCGTGGGCGAAGTGAAGACCGCACTTACCGTTCGGGCTCATCGTTTTTCGAAGGCGGCCCAGGAAAAGATCGCCCAAGCGGGAGGCACCGCTGAAGTGATCGAAATCAAAGTGGCTCCGGTTGTACGTAAGAAGAAAAAGTGATTTATGGTTGAAAAATTACTAAATATCTTCCGCATCCCGGATTTGCGTAAACGCATTCTGTTTACGCTGGGGTTGCTGGCCGTGTACCGGCTGGGCGGCCACATTCCCACCCCCGGCATTAATGCCGACCTGCTGCA
>JBEKDX010000048.1:0-16270 GCA_050014135.1 Occallatibacter sp. | reverse complement strand
GGAGCCATTGGTCTTCTGCTGGGAATCCTGCTGGTGAAATCCACCATATGGGCGGTATCGCTGGGGTCTGGGACCTCTGGTGGAGTTCTTGCCCCGCTGCTGATGATGGGTGGCGCGTTGGGTGGTCTCGAAGCATTGTTTCTTCCCGCTGCCGGCCCCGGCTTCTGGCCACTTGTCAGTATGGGTGCGATCCTCGCCGGCACCATGCGGTCGCCATTCACCGGAATCGTATTCGCGGTAGAGCTGACGCATGATGTCAACATGATCTTGCCGCTGCTGGTTGCCGCCATTATTGCTCACACTTTCACTGTGCTGGTTCTGAAACGTTCAATTCTGACCGAGAAAGTGGCGCGGCGTGGTTTTCATCTCAGCCGGGAATATAGCACGGATCCACTGGAAGTGCTATTTGTCCGCGAAGTGATGCGTACTCGCGTGCTCGCGTTCGAGGGTAGCGGTACGCTCGATGACGCCCAGAGAGTGTTGAAGAACGGCCATCCCTCCCGCGGCCAGCACCTTTATCCCGTAATTGACACAGACCGTCGCCTCTGCGGTGTAATCACCCGCAAGGATTTGGCCAGGTTCACCGAAGATCGGACTTTGATGTCCGACATTGCGCGCCACGACCCCGTCGTGGCGGTTGCGGAGGAGTCGCTGCGCACTGTTGTCTATCGTATGGCAGAAACAGGCTTCACGAGGATGCCGGTGGTGGACAGCAGCGAAGAACGCAGAATTGTGGGCATGATTTCTCTTGATGACCTGCTGCGCGCACGCGCTCGTAACCTCTCAGAGGAACGGAGCCGCGAGCGCATCCTGTACATTCGTTTTCCATTTCGCGGGACCAGGAAGACGGCCCCGGTCGAAGATTGACCGTTGTCGCCATCGAGCCGCGATCATGAAGCAGAGGATTCCGCACAACCAAGGTGGCTGCGACCTGTATTCAGGATGCGGATTGCTCCAGCTCAATCGCGCGCGGAAAGAGGATGTTGTTTTCCAAATGAATGTGCTGGTGTAGGTCCTGTTCGAATTCCTTCAGTCCGTCATAGAAAGCATGAAAGGTAGGGCAGGCATCCTCAGGCGTCGTGAAATCGTGGCTAAGTCGACGGACTTCAGCGGACTTCAGCGAGGAGCGTTCCGGCAGCGTCGTGTTCCTGTGTCATCATCGCGATCGGGTTGGCAACCGTTCCAAAACAACTGCGTGGCTTCGTCGCATCATTAGCAATGGCCCGCCGGAAATCCAAGTCAGGTAGATAGTCTCAATGGAATCATGCAACCGATTGGCACGGCGATGGTCCGATTTCAGCTCAGCTATCGCATCAATTGCAGGATTGGGTTTTCCTCTTACGCGAGGAAACAGAGACTCCTCCTCATCGGCTGTATGCCGCTGCCCACCCAACTTAAAATAGTGAAGAGCCGATTGAACCGCGCTCTTCTCTTCGTCAGTCAACTCTCTGTCTTGGGCGCGTTCAACCACACCGCATAAGATTCCAAGAAAGTTTTCGACCCGGCGGTGACAGTTGGCTAGCATCCCGATTGGGTCATCGAATCCACTATCTGGTTTTGCACCGATCTCTATCGCCATGTTCACTCACTTCCCGCTCGGCTATCTTGCATTTCAGCGAGCATTTCGAGACAACAAATTGAGGTTCTGTAAGCGCCATGAGGATTTCCCGGATTAGCGAATATGCTCATCCGATGCGCCTGTTTCCCCTTCGGGATACGACCACGCATACGCTGCACCCAGCCATGATCGGCCGGATAGCGATTCCTGTAAATGGGGAATCAGAGCCCAAAACCCGATGAGCGCCAGTCCAACCAGGTTCGGAAATAGCAGTGGCGCCATTGGGGGAGCGCCATTTACGAGTCTGTCGAAGAGGTTGCTACCTGGCTCAAACAGGTTCGCGCGCATATGAAACCAGAATCCCAATACACCGACAAAGGCCTGCACGAGCATTACGACGAGGCAAGCGTCGAGAAATCTGCGCGTAACGACAGCCACGAGAAGAACGATTAGAAATCCGGTAGCAAATGCCGAAGAAACAACCGGTATCCATTCGGTTTTTGCAAAGAAGCCATTCGACGCGTGGTCTGTCAAGGATAGAACGAAGTTTCCAAAGAACCCGCCCAAGGCCAGGAGAATCACCCAGCGAGCCCACTCGGCACTGCGCGCACTCACCATGCGATTCATCAAGAGGAGAAAGCCGAGGCCGGAATATGCGAGCGGGGCGGCAAACGGCGCCGCGTAGGTGAGGCTCTTCAAGGTTCGATCGAGAAAGAACCGGCTCTCCAAGTGGTAAAGCACCCCTCCAAGCCCGACCAGTACTGAAAGCCCGCCAACCAGATAGCCCACGTCGCGCCAAGGCGCTTCAAACCGGCCCATCCAGCGCAGAGCGATCACGGTCGCGAGCACTATCGGCGAGCCAATTGAAAAGTAAAGCGGGATGTACTCCGCCGCCTTTTGAAAATGATTCACCGAATGTGCGAGGTAAATGTCCGCGGCTAGAATCGCCAGATTCGCAGTCACAAAAAGCTCAACCCAAAGCGGGAGATCGTGAACCCAGCTTAGGCGTGGATCGAGGACGATTCGCTGAACGCGTGGGATCAGTCTACTTGTGCGCATGCTCTCTCCGTAGTTCGTCGGCTTCGTGCTGGAGTTCGACGGTCTTCGATAGCAACTCATAGTTTCCGTGCCACTGGACAAAGTCGGCTCCACCCATGAAGGCTCCGTGCTTGCTGGTGCGGCCGTCATAGTGCCACAGATTGAAGAAGGTAAAGTCAATCGGATGGCTGAACGGCGGGCCTGTGAGAGTGCCATCTTTGCGCAAGCCGTCCATGATGTCCTTTGCGGCGAGAACCTTGGCGTTTGTGCTTTGAATGACTTGCTCACCCTGGTCATAGACCCGGTCGATACGCGCCTGATTGTGGCATTGGGTGCAGACCTGTTTCATGTTGATCTGGGCCTGGAGGTAGTTCGGACGATGGGTCGTTACTGCATCGGCGAGATACCAACCCAGCCGATCGGACGGATTGTGAGTAACCTTGAGGCCGTTGATGCCGCTCATGTGGCAGGTTGCGCAGGTTGGCACGAACATATCGCGAGTCGTCAAGGTACGGGGATCGGCATCGAGCCGAAGAAGGTTGCGTTGAGCCGCGAACATCACGCCATGCTTTGATTCGCTGTAGATCTCTACCTGGGAGTGGTCCGGTCCCATGTGGCACTGTCCGCAGGTGGTGGGCAAGCGGGCGAGAGCGACAGAACTGCTGTGGCGGGAGTGACAATCGGTGCAACTGCCAATCGTACCGTCGTCGTTCGGTTTTCCAATGGCGTGGCACTGCTCGCAGCCGGCGGTAATTGCGGGATGCCCCTCAGGCAGCGTTAGAGGGTTCGGCGGACGCTTGGTGCCTCCGGGCTGGAACTGTTCGCTGAAGGCAACTTGTTCAGTGCTCAATCCTTTTTCGCCATGCACAGCTGCCCAACTGGGCGCTGCGTGGCGGCTGCGAAGAAACTCCTGATAAACACCCTCATGGCAGGAGCGGCAGTTTCCTGCGGTCAAGTGAGTACTGATCACGAAACCGTGGTGATCCACCTTCTGCTGGCCGGGGCCGGGCTCGTGACAGTCCAGGCAATTCACACCCTTCTTTGCATGGACAGACATTTCGTATTCGTGAACGACCGAGTATTGAAGCCGAGCATGGCACTCGGCGCACTTGCCTGACGCGCGAACAAAATCGGCGGTGGGTTGGTCGGTCTCAACCTTGGGACGAGCGCGATTGACCAGGAAGGCAGAAAGAATGAGAGCAAACGCAATGACTACAGCGAGGAACACAGAACGAAATGACATGGACACGCCCCCTGGGGAGGTTTAGGTGTGAGAGCCGTCTTGGGGGTTCAAATCCCCCACCAAGCGGGATATTGGCAACTGTATCAGGCCTGCCGGTCAGTCTGCCTCAGCAGACTAGACTGAGATGAAGCATTCGCCAAAGATAGATTGGCAATCTACCTTATTTCAGTGACAAAAGTCTCTGCGTCGGTCCCCACAAGCACATATCCCGAGGATACTGCTAGCATCTATGAACGACTAGACAGATGCCGTTGAGAGTCAGCCGGACGAGCGATCGCGCAGAGAGCGGCGAAATGATTCAAGTCTAACGAACATATGAGGCCGCGAGCAAAGAAGTTGGAGCGCGCTTTCTCGGCGAGCGGTTGTGGCCACGGGGCATTAAAAAGGAGAATCTGGCATTGAACGACTGGCTCAAGGACTTTGCCCCGAGTACCGAATTGCGACGCTGGTTCAATCACGATTCCGACAAATGGGATGCGTTCCGCAAACGCTATTTTGCAGAACTCGTGCAACAGCTGGAAGCTTTGCAAATCCTACCAGACACGCGTTGCACTCCGCCGATCGGATCTGTATCAGGCGATCAACTGGCAAGCATGCGGGACAGGCTTTCGCGCACTTTCCGCAATCGAGACAGGCCTCGGCGTCTCGGCGAATCTTGACTGGACTCAGCAGCGAAACGAGCCCCATCGCCGACTCCTAGGAGTTAAAACCGGCCAACGAGTCGAGTTGCTCCAGTGCCCACGACTCGAAGTTGGCAGCGTTATTGCCGCGGATGGCCGTCGGCCTTGCTTCGCTCGGGGGTACATTTGGGGGTAGTTTTCTTGGGTCGAAAAATATCTAACTTATAATCAATAGATTACGTCGCGATGTGAGTCCCTCACTCGTTTAAGACAATTCCAGGTTCCTCAGGGATGCGCTCTAATTGCGTGGGCATCGATTTGGGTCCACGCAACTGGGTTCAAGCTTACTTTTGCGCCTGTCCAGAGAATCATCCGGGAAGGCACGCGCTTGATCAGGCGGAAGCAGGAGCAGAGTTGGCGACCATTCCATTGAGCTTATGCAAAACATCCTGATCTCCTTGAGCGGCCCATTGCTTCAAGGTGTGAGCTACACAGCCTCCGTTGCACTGTTTGCGTTCGAGATACTTGCAACCCAGGCAGGCGTCCAGCGCTCCCATCCTGCGCATCCCTTCCAGTTTTTGGGTAAAGTGTTCACGCAGTTCGTTGGCATCCTTGAAGTCCAGCAGCGGCAGATTCTCGACATTGCTAAGAGGAAAGCACGGCCAGGTCGTCAGGTCGGGACCGACGTCGATGGGGAAGCCGCAGACCGACTTGAATCCCCGCGAAATCAACTCCAGACTGCCTAAATTCTCCTCGGTAAACATACAGAGCGGGAATCCGCAATCGAAAGATCCCAGCACGTTGTGTTCTTCCAGCTTGCGCAATTGATCGACGAGGCGCACGCCGATGGCCTTGAAGTAATCGGGATTGATAAATGAATTATCGGTGCCGACGATGGGAGAAGCCAGTCCCAGCCGCACGTCACGATTCAACCCGGCGGCATCGATGAGGCTGGGGATGAACTGAAGATCGAAGTCCTTGCGATATATATTGAAACCGCACTTTCCTTGCGGGCCGGCGATCTTCATGCACTCCATGGCGAGATGCAATTGCGAGGCAGGCTGCAGGTGCGGCTCATTGACGTTGAAGAGAAATTGCACTTTCCACTCGGCCAGAGGAATCGCTTGGAGGCCCTCCCTGATCTTGCGCGGCCAGAGCCCGTTGGTAAAAACCGTGATCGGCAAATTGCGTGCGTGCGCCCGACGCAGCAACTCAAGGAACTCGGGATGCAGAGTAGGCTCTCCGCCTAGGATCTTCAATTGCGGCGTGGCGCTGCGGACATGGAAATCCAGGTAGCGATCAAAGTTTTCGAGCGAGATGTCCTTCCCATCCGAGCGGTCCGGAGCGTCGGAGAGGCCGACCTTCGAGCGCGCGAAGCAGTAAGGGCAGGCGCGATTACAGGTGTCATTGATAATCAGGTTCATCTCAGGCTTCTCCTAAATTGATATTACCGCTCGATGCTGGTTGCGGCAGTGAGGCCGGGCAGGTTGCCGGCACTTTCGTGGCGTCGGAGGGCCTTCCATCGCACCATGATTGATAGGACCGGATGGCGATCTCCGAAAAGGATCTCATAAACTCGCACTCCCCGCGCGCATTCACCGACACGCCCGCTTCGGGGTCGCTGGCGCAGCAGCCGTCGTGGCAGAGGAAGCGCGCCCAGCATTGCGAGCAGGCGGCGTTGGCGCGCGCGCGCGCCTCCCTGAAGGCCGCCACCTTGGCGGGTTCAAGGCCGGAGGAGAGATTGCCCAGGATGTGCTGCTCATGCCCGATGAAGAGTAGGCAGGGATATAAGTTGCCGACAGCGTCTACTCCGATGGAAGTGTACCCGGCGCCACAGGAAGAAAAAGAATCGGATCGGCTCAGGATCTTCCATTGGCGCACAAGAGCGGAGGGCGCAGAGGCTACTTCTGCGAGCGGACGTCCTCGCAGCCGGAGGCTCGCCGATAACGCCAGTTGCTCCATGTCAGCGAGGAATTCTGCCTGGAACTTCCGCGCTTCGGCGAGACTGGCAGCAGATGCTACAGTTGGCGGCTGTGCGGGAACCGCTTTGAAGCTCGTCACGCCTTGTTCTCTCCAATAGGCGGTTACCTCGGCAAGCCGGTTCTTGGCGGTAACGACGCTATAAAGGTTACAGTCCGGCCCATCCGGCAGGCCTGCGACCATCTCCCGGTATCGCCGCCAGTTTTTCAGCGCGATATGATGGGTAGGTTCGCCAGCCGCTGTTTTCCTGAAGCGGTCGTGCCCAGCGGCCTCCCCGTCGATGCTGAAGGTGAGCGAGATATGGCGTTCGAGGCAGGCTTGCAGTTGAGCTTCGGTGGCGAGCGTGCCGTTGGTGGGGATCAGAACATTGACCGAGGTCTTCTGCAAGCGCATTTTTTTGCGGAGAGCATCCAGAAAGGCGATGGCCTGGTCGAAGTAAAGGAAGGTTTCACCCGCTCCAAACAGAACTGAAATCTGTTGGCGGCCCGAGCTCATCTGGGCAATCAGGTCTACGAGCCGGCTAGAGGTTTCGGCATCCATCACGGCCTGGCGGCGGCCCAGGCGGCCGTGACCGGAGTAGCAGTAACCGCAGCGCAGGTTACAATCCTGTACGAATGCGATCTCCCAGTTATCCGGCTGGTACGGCTGCGGAGAAAGCTCTTGCTTGCCGCCGGGGCCGCAGTTGGTACATTCCGTGAGTCCCAATGTCACGACCCTCCTTTTCCGTGCAGATTCGTCTTCAATCCCGAATTCCCTCGCTATGACTACCGAGTGAATTCAGGATCCGGCAGAACAGCTTGCTGAACCAGCTCTCACTTAAGCCGATCCTCCCATCACGGAACGGACCAGTTCCGGCAGCGACGCGAGATTCCTGCCCAGGAGGAGTTCGTAGGCCGGGCAGGATTCAACTAGTTGAATCGTCGCCATGGCCTGCTCCTCCTTGCGGAATACGTTGGTCGGATCGAGGATCTGGCCAGTCAAGCGCACAAAGGCATCTTCCATCGAAACCGGTTTGCACTGATGCTCCTGTTGGCCGGTTTGAATCTGTAAAAAGAAGATCGCGGCGGGTGAAACCCATTCAATATCCTGGGAATTCGTGAATAACTCGCGCAACTTCATCGCCGTCTTGCGGCCCGGTTTGGAGTTCAAAGTCTCTTCAAGCCGCGTCAGATCGTCAGACGCCTGACCCACGAGCCTGGGCCGGGAAAGAAATCCCGAGAGGCGTGTCTGCCTGCCCGATGCGTCCAAAAGCGAGTGTTCGTCGCCCAGCAACCGGAAGCCTCCACGCATCAGCGCCAGTGAGGTGGTCGTCTTGCCGCTGCCGCTGGGCCCCATCAGCAAAGCCCCTCGGCCTCCCACGCTCACGGTCGCGGCGTGCAGGCAAAAATAACCGCGCGCCCGAACCACCATGTTCCGGACAATGTCGCCAATATCTTCCAGCGACTGAGCCTCACCAACTCTGACCGGAGGGAATCCATCCCCGCCGACCGCTGCTGCCTGCATCAATCGCACCCGGCGTATCGGTTCCCGGCCGGTCTCCGGGGCGGCTACCGCGACCAAAAACTGAATGCGAATTATCGCCGCAAACTCCAGGGAAGCGAGCAAAAGAGATGGCCGCCAAAATGCCTCGACGCCTGGCCAGCGAAAGTGCTGCAACTCTTGGGAGACAACGGATGCCAGCGGGGATTGGAAGCCGTCAGAGCCGCAATCCTCGGTTTGCCCTCCCCAGGGCAAGGCAATTGTCAGGTCCTGTTTCTCGTCGAGAACGTGGATTTCGATCAGGCAACCGCCGTGGTCTGCCCTTGGCGCGGGATGGGGAAAATGCCCCATAACCTCGCGAGCAAGATAGTCCATTAACGGGGCAGAGTTGGATTGCAGTCGGATCGGATGGCCATCAAAGATGAAATTTGCCGAGTGGACGGCTCCGGTGACCCGGCCGGGGTGGGCTGTGAGCCACCAGGAAACCGGATCGAATCCGCGCGCCGCATGATTACGGGAGGGTGGGTCAGACACCTCTGGTTGGCGAGTCATAACCTCTCTCCGCAAGCATCGAGGGTGGAAGATCGCGCTGCATGGGCGTCGCGCCATCGTCCACGCACACCCAGTACCGGACTTCCGGCCCGCTGTAGAAGGCCTCCTCGCCCGGCCACACTTGTTTCTCCATTTCACAGAAGGGCTGGCCGGCGAAGGAAAGCCAGCAGTGCCCGCGATCCCGCTCTGGATTGAGCCTCATGCCAACATTGAGCGTCGGATGGATGCCGAAGCGGCGCGACCAATCCAGAATGATCAAGCTGCAAAAGAGGCAGCGCCGCTTCCACAGCGACGGGAATAGCCGCGCGCACGCATCGGCACAAAACCCAAACCAACCTTGCGGAACCAGTTCACAGGGGAGCGAAACCGCGCCATCGGCAGCGGGGTAAAGACGCTTCAGCATCGCCTCGAAGCCGGCCTCGCCGCGGATCACACAGCGGATATGCCATGCCCGGCAGCAGCAATGAGAGACAAATCGTATCAATAATGCGCAGCGTGCGATAGAGGCCATCCGGTGATGATCCTTATGATGTCTGGAACCCTGGAGCATATTCCGGGAATTCAGGAACGCCTGGAATAGCTGAACTGCCGTCTCGGACGGTTATTCAGAAAACGCGTCCACTCGCAAATTCTTTTGGCGCCCAGGATGTGACAAGAGACACATTGACACAAACTTCAAGCGAAGCGAGATCAAGCAGCAATCTCGCCACCCCTTCTTGGCCATGCTGGACAATCGCACGTATCCAGCAGAGATGGCCGGAATGGCCTCGCCTAGTTACCGGGCAGTCTCCCTCCCCTGTCCGATAACTAGGCGATTTGCCAGATAATTACACATAGTAATAGTAGTAGCCCACGTAAGTGCAGACGGACCCTACGACTTGCGACGCCGCCGTATGCTTGGTTGCGCTCGGCTTCACATAGGTCTTCTTTGCCGGAACAGTTTGTGGATTCTGGTCAGTCATAAACAATGCCTCCTAGCATTTGTTGAGTTGCTGGTCCGAAGTTGCAAAAGCAAGCAAGTAATCATCTACTTGCAAACGGAAAGCCGTATCCGCGCTGGGTACGACCCTGCTGCGTTGATGCTGTTCCCGCGCATCTGTTACCGAATGCTACGAGACGCACTGCCGCAGCATGCTTGAGAACAGAAAGTAAAACCCAGGTTCTGTTTGTGTGAACTATGATCTTGGTCCTCTCGCTTTACGAGCATAGCCAAAGTCGCCTTTCACGCGATCAAAACCCTTATTCGCCCAACCAAACACTCTCAATCTCTCCCCAATTGCTGCATGGGAACCCGATTCCAGCAACCGCATCCTTACTCTTCCACGGCTTTGAGCAACTTCTCTCCGGTCAGATATTGCATGATCTCCTCAACATCCGCCTTCGCCTGATCGGGGGAGCAATCATATTCCTGTGAAAAATTCTTCGCAATCTGTTCTGTGGATTGTCTTTCGAGCACGCCACGGAAGGCGAGAGAGGCAGTCTCATTCAACACATAGTAGTTGGAATCGGTGAGGTTCAGCAGGACTACGCTGTTCCCCAAGTTCTTCCACGTGACGTTTTCGCTCACCGTGTGCATGATGACAGGACTCACTTTGGGCATGATGACGGAGTATAGTACACATCGGCCTCTATATGCAAATAGAAATCATGAGAACCGGGCAATTGCCAACAGAGTCACTCATAGGCGGGGATTTCGGGTTTGTACAAGCATTGCCAAAGTCCTTGATTGGCGAAGGTTTCCGGGTCGCGGATTCGCCAGTAAGTGTGTGTGCTTCGCTTCCCGGAACCTTGAGTAGACAGCCTGCCCCGCACGGGCTGAGAGGCCGGCGGCGCGCCGCCACATTATTGCGCGAAGCCCATATTGCCTAATGTATTATGTTTCTAAGAAGCCAATACAAGACAGAGCCGCGGAAGAAGGGATAGAAGAGATATGCCAATCGCCACAAGCGGAATAGCGCCTGGGCATCTACCCTCGAGTAGCCCCGTGGGCGCACGCCCGGCTAGGAGTTCCTTCCGCCGTCCGGTCTTCGCGGCCAGCATAGCTTTGCTTTGCCTGCTTACCGCTGGGTGCGCGACGCGCATGAAGCAAAGCGTTGATGGTTATGTGGGTTCGGCGATCTCACGTGAAATGGCTCCGGCGGCAGGCGAGGCGGATGGCGACAGCCGCCCGGCGGAAACGGCAGTATTCACCTTCAGCCAGGCCAGTGAGCGCGTTGTCCAGAATGACCACGATGTAGCGAGCGCGATGGCCGACGCCGCCCGTTCTGATGTCGATGTAGCCCAGGCTCGTAGCAAGGTTTGGCCGCGCGTGGAACTCCGAGGTTATTTCCAGCAGCCCATCGGCGGCAACACGGAAGGCGTGCCGCCTTTCAGCGGCGGCGTTTATTTTCGTTATGACCTGCAACAGGCCATCTTTGCCGGCGACGCGACCGCAGTGGCCCGCGCCAAGGTTGCCGAGAACCGCGAAAACATAAAAATGAAGGCTGATCGCCTAACCCACGATCTGTTCTTCCAGCTTGCCGACCGGGAAGCGCAGCGGATCGAAGTGGCTGAACGGCGGAAGATTCTCGATCAGGCCACTGCGGCACAGGAGCGGGCGCGTCAAATGGGGCGCATTGGGCGTCTCAAGACAGAGCAAATTATCGAGTATCAGCTTCAGTACGAAAGCTCCAGTCAGCTCTACCAGAACGCGGTTCGCAAATTGGCGGAGATCAATCGCGCCATCTGCGACCAACTGCTCACCGATTGCACTCTTGAGGTCGTTGTTACCGATCTTCCGCAACTGCTTTCGCAAATGAATGCTCTGCTTCCGGAGCCCAAGCCCGATATGCAATTTCTTCAGGGCGTATGGAATGCGCGCCACGACAGCAAGGCCGCCGAGGCTGATCTTTTCATCAAGGAGATGGCAGTGATTGATGAGAAGCGCAAGCGGCTGCCGACCATCAATCCTTCCATCGGCTTTGGCAGCATGAGCCTCAGTTCTAGCCTCAGCCAATCGCCGGCCGTTTTTCAAGTCGGAGCTAATATGCCGCTGATTGATTTTGGCGACGTGAAGCGGGCGGTCACCAAAGCCAGCATCGACCGCGAGCTTGCCCGGCAGAATATAACCTTGCTGCTGCAGAAGATTGAGCGCGAACTGGCGGATAAGTCCGCATCGCTCAACGAGGCAATCGCGGCCCGCGAGGCCATCGAGGGTCAGCGCGGCACGATCACGAAAAAGTCCGAGTCGAGCCAGAAACTGATCGAGGCGGGCGTCATGGACCCGCTCGATCTGCTCAACCTGAGAGTGCGCGCCGCCGAGTCGGAGATTGACGCCAGCCGGGCGCGCCTCGATGTCTCCAAAGCCGCGGCCGAGTATGCGCTTGCCTCCGGGCGCAGCCTCAAGAGTGACACGCCGGAGCAATCTGGCGCGTCGACAGGAAAGTGAGCCTGCCCGTGGTTGTGCTTTCACCGGGAGTTTCGAGCAACTCGATGCCCGTTTCCGTTCGGCCCCCGAGGCGCACCTGGGAGACCGCGCATCTGCGTCGCCTCAGCGCAGCGGAACTCAACGCTCTGGTCGGCGTGATGCCGGCATGGCTGCATCATCAGAGATGGAATCCTCCCGAAGGATGCGATAAGGCTCTGCTGTGGAAGTACATTGACAGCCAAGGTCTGGGAGGCGCGCTGGGCGGACTGGCCGCAGCTGGCTTGGTTGCCGATGAAGAGATTGCGCCGCGGGCGATTGATTGCTACATCAGCAACTCGCTTCATTTTGAAACTGCCCGGCGCGTATGCGGCCGGATTGCCCGGAGCGCAAACGAACTGGGTCTGTCCGTGCTGAATTTGAAAGGGCCGGTGCTGGCCGATCAGGCTTACGGCGATACGGGAATTCGTTCCTTCTCGGACATCGACCTGTGGACGAGTTCAAGAGCCGGCCTGCTGAAATTATTTCAGGCGTTGGATGCGCGCATCGTTGAGGACAACGACCTTCTTGGTCCCGTCCGCCGTATGCGCGGCCCCGGCTCGATCGTGGCCGCCGTGGACCATTGGGAGATCGAAGCCCGCTATCCATCCCTGCGGCCTACCGATCCGATGCTACAGTTGTTAACCGAACTAGGAACCGAGCATTGGAGCCAGAAAGAGGGCGTGCTTGCCGCGCCCAGCCCTTCGATGCATCTGCTGATCCTGCTCTTCCATATGTCCTGGTACCATTATTTTTCCCGCTTCATCTGGTTCCTCGATGTGGCCGCGCTGGTCTCCCGGCGCAAGGACGAGATCGACCTGGAGTGGGTACAGTTTCAGGCCCGGCGTCTGGAGACCGCCAACGCCCTTGGCCTGGTGGCGCAGTTCTGCCGGCAGCATATCGATGAGCAGTTTCCCAGTTTCCCGCTGGACGCGACCGCGTGGAATTATCGCTTTCTTAACGTGACCGCCGACTGCTCCGTCATTGCCTCGGGAAGATTTTCCTTGCAACAGCGCCGCTTCGCGAGTCTTGTCCGGATTCTTTGGCTAAGGGTCAGCAGGCATTATCTACTGGCCGATCCCGCCGATGGGCGGCTACTCGATTCTCGCCCGCTCTACTGGCTGACGGCAACGATTGCCTGGGGCCTGCACGCCTCGGGCCGCGCCGGCTTTGCCGCTTGCCGGCTGCTGGCGTACATCGCGCTCTATCCCGCCGCGCGGATTACCTGCTGGATCTCTCAGAAACCCTTTAATGGGGAGGCTTTCAATGCAATGCCGTAAAACTTCTTCAGCCTTGGCGCTGGCCGTCTGCATCTGCGCAGTTGTAGTACTCCTGCCCACGCCCCCGCTGCACGCGCAGAATCGCGCGGCAGCCCCTTCGCCCTCGGCCTCCAACTCCGGGTTCATTGAAAACCAGGGAATCGTTCTTCCGGCTCGGCGCTTTCTCTTGAAACTCGAACCCGGCGAGCGGCTGGATGCGGTGATGGTTTCCAAAGGCGACCACGTCAAAGCCGGTCAGCCGCTTGCCCGCATCTCAGACCCTACCATTACCTCGAGATACGTAGACCTTTCCATGCGCCAGAATGACTATCAGTCGCTGCGCGACGAACTGGAAAGCCAGACGCTCGATCTCGCACTGCAACGCGCCGCCTTGCAGAGGGTCACGGAACGCATCGAGAAGCTGAAAAAGCTCGAAGACGAAGTTCCCGATTTTTCCAGCGCCGGGGATGGCGATCCTCTCTTCGACAAGAAGAATGATCTTCAAGATCAAATTGCCAAGGGAAGCGAGCGCGAGAAGCAACTGCGGCATCGCGTTGACCTGCTGAAAGGCATGGCCGGCGCCACCGAGCGGGAACTGGGAGCCTCGCAGTCGCGCGTCGATCATGACCAGATTCGCGCGCCCTTTGCGGGTAACATTGTCGATCGCATTCTGGACGCTGAACGGCCCGGTTATGAAGCCATGGTCTGCGAGCTGTGGGACGAGAGCACCTATACCATCGAAGTCGAGATTCTCCAGCACCAGGTCGCCTACGTCCAGCCGGGACGCACAGCGCTGATCGCCCTCGATTTTGCGCGCTCGGAGAGGGTCGAGGGCACGGTCAGCTATCTCGAACCCGGCAACCTGGCTCCTGAAGCGCTCGGCCATCCGCGATTCAAGGCGATTATTGCTCTCAAACAGCCCGTGTCCTGGCTCCGCCCCGGAATGCAAGTCGCCGTCCGGATGCGATTGGATGGAAGCCAATGAGCCAGGAGGTAAAGGTCGATCAGCCGCTGATCCGCCTGCGCGATGTTTGCAAAGGCTGGTATGCCGGAGGCACGCGTATCGAGGTCTTGCACCATATCAACCTCGATATTCCCCTGGGGTCTTCAACTGCGATCCAGGGTCCCTCGGGATCGGGAAAATCCACGCTGGTCCATATTCTTGCCCTGCTGACGCCTATCGATAGCGGCGATTACTCTTTCCGCGGAATTCCTGTCAGCCGCGAGGGCCGGTGGTGGGATTCCACCATCAGGCAGGACATTGGAATCGTCTTTCAGGATGGAAAGCTTATTCACAATCTCACCGCGCTGAAGAATGTTTGCGTGCCGCTGGCTCATCGCGGCGTGTGGCCTGATCTGCAAAAAGAGATGGCCTGCAACGCCCTCGAACAGGTTGGTCTCTCTCATCGCATCAACAGTTTTCCCAACCAGTTGAGCGGCGGCGAGACCATCCGCTGCGCTATCGCCCGCGCCCTGGTCACCAACCCGATTCTGGTTTTGGCGGACGAGCCGACCGGCACGCTCGATTCCAAAACCGGAGAGATGATTTCAGACCTTCTCTTTGGCCTGGTGCAAGCGCACCGCTCGCTGGTTATGGTCTCTCACGACTCCGTGCTGGCCGAACGCGCGGATCGCATCGTGCACATCAAGGACGGATTACTCAATGCCTGCTGATAAGCCAATCGCGAGAATGCAAGGCGGCTGGACCGCGCGCGCGCTGTGCCTGTTGACGATGACCAGCGAGGGCATGTGGATCAACAAATTCCAGCTCTGCCTGACGCTGCTCACCATGGCTGTAGGCTCCTTCGCCTTGTCCCTCACTTTCTTTCTCGGTGATGGAGCCAGAATCTATCTCTGGCGCGACATGGAGCAGTTGATGGGAAACTGGATCATTGCTTTGCCCGCCCACTACGACAGCGCCATTCTCAAAACCCGCTTCACCGCGGAGTTTACCGGCCAGGACTTTGATTTTGTCAAAAGCCAGCTCCACCATACCCGCTTGGTCGAGCCGATGTATCAAGGCACGGCGACGGTGATCTACCGCAACATCAACCGCACGATGGCGATCGATGGAGTGACGCCGGAGCTGGGCCGCGAGCCGCTTTTTCTACCCATCCACGGCCAGGGTTTTTCTGACGGCGGAAGCCAGATGTTCGTTTGGGAATGCATGTTGACCGAATCGGCAGTCAAGGTGCTAGGCATTGACGTCGACAAGGACCCTACCATCCTGATCGATAACCGCTCCTTCCATGTGGTGGGAGTGACGCCGGACCCGCCCGATGCCGACGACGTGATGCGCGCCCGCATCACCGTGCCCTACCGGGGCGCACAGGAGCTGTGGATCCCCGCCGGAACGGTGGGACAGATTCTGGTGGCCTGGAGCGCTCCCGAATACATGAGCGAAACGGTAAGCGAATTGCATCTCGCGCTGGATAATTGCCGCGGACCCAAAACCTACTTTCTCTCTTCCTCGCAGTTCAAGATACAAAAGAGCCGCAGCATCATCGCGAATTTCATGATGTACGGACAGATGCAGGCCTTCTTCTGCATCGCCATCGCATTTGTCGGCGTGGTGAATGTCATGCTCACCAACACCGCGCGCCGGAGCAACGAGTTTGCCATTCGTCTCTCGATGGGCGCTCAGCAATCCACGATTCTGACCATGGTGCTGCTGGAAAGCTCGCTGCTGGGAATTGTGGGAGCGCTGGCCGGAATTATCATGGCGGCTTGCTCCGCGCCATTTGCGGCGCACATCCTGCAACAGAAAATCGACGGCGCCGGCGACCTCGTGCCGTACTACGGGTTGCAAGGCTTTCTCTACCCGGTGCTCCTCTGCAGCATGGCGGGACTGATCGCGGGCGTCATGCCCGCCATCCGAGTCAGAAAGCTGGATGTGCTGGCCTGCCTGAGAAACAACACCTGAGAAGTTCAGATCATCCGTTGCATTTATTAAAAACGCTGCGCCTGGAGCACTTGCCAGTAACCTCGGCACAATACAATATCGCCATGAGCGATTCACCAGAATCCGTTGCGCGAGCCTTTGTGCGAGCGATCAACCGGCAGGATTTGGAATCGATGGCTGGATTGATGGCTCCCAAG
>JBEKDX010000047.1:0-16302 GCA_050014135.1 Occallatibacter sp. | reverse complement strand
AAAGAGCCGCCCGGCAACAGGGCAGCTCTCTCCTCAGGGAGAATAGTTCCAACGGAGGCAAAACCATCAGAACTTTCTGGCTGCATAGTAGGAGCGGGGGATGGGAGTGTCAAGGATAAATCGAAGGAGAAATAAGTACTTTTAAGTCAATATGTTAGTAAACGGGAAACGAGAAATGCACAGGGGGGTTCTTCGATATATCTTCGCCTTTATAATTCTGTAATATAGCGTCTTTACCGGGTATTTCTTAGGGTTTTTTGCCTGTCTATTGCAGGTTTTTTCCCCACCTTCCCTCGGTTGACGGGCCTCGCAGATGAGCAAGCAAAATTCTCTTTTCCCTCAGTCGCGCAGATGCAGGCTGATGAACTCGACATCGTAGACCGAGGAGGCCGGTCTGCCGCGTGAGATCCGGTAGAGAGCACGGAAGCCGCCAAGGAAAAATCCCAGCAAAATCGCCGCGCTCGAGACGATGATCGAGAGCAGAGTGATCCCCATCAGCAGCTTTCCGGTCTTCGCCACCTCGGACTCGGCGGGCAACGGAATCAATGTCAACTCCGACTCGTAGTGCACCTCGGCCAGCAGTTTATGGCTCTCGTCGGGGAAGGCGTTTCCGCTGACCAGCGCCACCAGCGGCCCGCTGCGCCGCACCTCGAGCGCGACCAGTCCGGAATCCTGAAGCGGCTTGGGCCAGCCCGCCTGAGTCTGTGGGTTCGCCTGCTTGGCGGCATTCACGAACTCGCGCAGCCTGGCCTCCTGCGCTGCCGCCAATTGCGGCGTGGGATAGTCGATGATGGTCAGCGTGGCCACGCCCGAGCGCAGCGAGTAGTTGGCGGTAACCGCCTCCGCTCCGCGATCAAAGCCCACCAGCTCTGGCGGCAGCACGCCGCCCGCGCCTGCATATCCCGCCGCTCCCACGGCATAGTGCGTAGTCTGTCCGTTCAAAGAGGTTTTGGGCAGGTCGGCCAGCACGGAAGGCAGCAGCGCCTCGCCGCTCTCCGCCGCGGGCAACTGACCGGCCAGCTCGCGCATCTCCGCGCCAGACATCGGTCCAATGCTCGAAAAATTCGCATCCACGACTACATTGCCCACCCAGAAGAGCACCCGGTTGTGGTTCGAGGTGGCTCCGTTGCCGATCTCTTCCTTGGGCCATCCATTCTGGCGATAAAACGAATATGCGCCATAGGCGTCGCTGGCGTCGTGAAAACGCAAGGCGCGCAGGCTCAGCGTCTCGCCGCTGCGCTTGTAATCGGCCTGCTCCGCGCCGGTAAAATCGTACTCCTTGAGAGCCGTCGCGTTGGCCGCGTCGGCCTGTGCCGCGTCGCTCAAAATCTTCTTGGGCTGCACGGCTACCCAGCCGGAAAATCTCTCCGGCAGCAGCGCCTTCGGCACAGGCGGAAGCACCAGGTGAGCCGCGCCGGTTGGAGCCTTGGGCGGCGCTGACTGCGCCGGGGCTGCAATCGATGCAATCCGCAGCGCGGAGATGCTAACGAGAAGGGAAGCGAGGATTGGGGATGTGCGCATAGATAGGGACCATTTATAGAGTACAAGGTTCGCGTTGCAGCGCGCGGTTCAAGAGAGAAATTCCATCCTGAAACTTCCGCCGCCAGCCGTAATGCGAATTCTCAGTGACACAAGAAATGGATTCTTGGATTACGGAAACAATGGCAGTTCGTAGCAGGGTCAATCCTGAGCCGGTCTTCCATCCTTGCCGGACGCTCAAGAATTTGATTTTGGAAGTTGGGAGGCTAACCACGCATCAAACGCTCCGAGCGCTCGCTCACATTGCAAACGGTGGCGTTCCTTCTTGTCGCGAACCTTCTTGCGCAACTCCTCTTCCAACGGCTCCAGAAGGTCGAAGGTCATATTCGCAGGTTGAAAATTCTTTGCATCTGCATGTGTAATGTAATGCACCAGCGAGCCGATAGCCGAAGAGCGGGGCGCGGGCGCGGGTTCTATTCCATGAGCCAGGCAAGCCGCAAAAATGCCTGCCAGCAGTCCAGTCGCAATCGACTCCGTGTACCCCTCCACGCCGGAGAGCTGCCCGGCTAACATCAGCCGCGACTCCGCCTTGAAGCGCAGAGTCTCGTCCAATACGATAGGCGCGCAGACATACGTATTACGATGAATCTGCCCATAGCGCAGGAAGCGCGCATTCTCGAGGCCCGGAATCAGACGCAGCACCCGCGCCTGCTCCCCAAACTTCAAATGATTCTGGAAGCCGACCAGGTTGTAACTGTCGGCGCGCAGATTCTCCTGGCGCAGTTGCACCACGGCCCAGGGCGTCTGACCAGTACGCGGATCACGCAGGCCGACAGGCTTCATCGGGCCGAAGCGCAGCGTATCGCGCCCGCGCCGAGCCAGCACTTCGATGGGCAGGCAGCCCTCGAAGTACCGGGGCTCCCGTGCGCCCGCATCTGGCGCATGGGGTGGGAAGTAATCGAGTTTCTCCCACTCTTTGGATTCGGCTGGATCGGCGGCCAGCAACGCATCCAAGAAACAATCGTATTCGGCGCGGTCCATCGGACAATTGATGTAATCCGCTGTTCCCTTCTCCCAACGAGCGGCCATGTAGACTCGCTCCATGTCGATGGAATCCCTCTCGACAATCGGCGAGATCGAATCATAAAAAGATAATTGCCCGGAGCCCGTGATGCGCTCGATCTCAGCGCTCAAGCCGTCAGAGGTCAGCGGACCGGTGGCTAGAATTGTGAGTTCCGCGCCGTTTTCGTTGGAGTCCAGAGTGGTGACTTCTTCGCGAAAGACGCGAATCCGCTTCTCGGCGGCGATAGCCTTGGTGATGAGCCGGGAAAACTCTACGCGGTCGACAGCCAGCGCGTGGCCAGCGGGCACCGCCGATTCATCCGCAAAGCGCAAAAGCGCGGAAGCTGCCCGCCGCATCTCCTGCTTCAACAGCCAAGGCGCGGTGTTGGGCGATTCGCTCTTCAGGGAATTGGAGCAGACCAGTTCGCCGAACTCAGTAGTCTGGTGGGCCGGAGTCAGCCTCGGCTTGCCGTCCACCATTGTTCGCATCTCGTAGAGGTCCACCTGGCAGCCGAGCCGAGCCGCCGTCAAGGCCGCCTCCGTCCCCGCCAGTCCGCCGCCGATTACTCGAATCTTCATTCTGTGTCATCCTGAGCGGAATTTGTCGCGTTCTTTGCAACAAACGGAGTCGAAGGACCCGCGTCTTCGACTCCGGCAAGCAGTTTAAGCGCCTCGCCGCTCATTCGCACATTCCGCCACTCGTCCAGGAACTCGGCGTCCATCGCCCGGTAGAACTCGATAGCTGGCGTATTCCAGTCCAGAACCGCCCATTGCAGGCGCTGGCAGCCTCTCTCCGTCGCAATCGCCGCCACTTGTTGAAACAGCAATTTGCCGATCCCCAGGCCGCGCAACTCCGGCTCGACGAAGAGGTCCTCCAGATAGATTCCCGGCCCCACCCAGGTCGAGTAGTTGAAGAAATAAATGGCATAACCGGCCGTCTGGCCGTCGTGCTCGGCGATCAGGCAGGAATAATAAGGATTGGGGCCGAATCCCTCTCGTTCCAGACTCTCCTCGGTTGCGGTCACGGCGTCGGGCGCGTGCTCGTATGCGGCCAGCGAACGGATAAACGCCAGAATTCGCGGGATGTCCTCGCGGGTTGCAGGGCGAATCGTGGTTGCCATAAGTTCATTCTAGTGTGTGATACAGGCCACAAGCAGCCGCTCGCGCTCAGGATTAGCATAAAGAGCTGAATACGGCTTTATGGCGCGGCGCGTGGCATATTCAGCTCTGCGCTCTTGTGCCGGGCAGCCCATGGGATTTACCTTGGGATGTGCGCTCGTAGGCAGTCAGCGCGCTGGTTTCTGCATTACGGCTGCGCGATCAGGTTTTTCAGGAATTCGGTGGTATGACTTTTTTGAGCGCGCGAGTTCTCTGGCTAGCGCCGCTCCCAAGGAGAAGTAGATGAAACGCAATTTTTCACTTTGGCTGGGCCTGCTGGCATTCGCCCTCTTGCCCGTGTTTGCCCAAACGCCCGCGGCGCCCAAGGGAGCCACCGGCAAAATTCACGGCCACGTCTCCAACCCGACCGGCGCTGCGGAGTCGGGTGGCTTGGTGATCCTCTCGACCGACGGCGGCCACTCCGCCAAGTACACCTTCGAGGTAACCACCAACGGCGACTATGCCGGCGAAGCTGCTCCCGGTACCTACACCTTGGTCTACCGGCAGAAGGATACGCCAGCTGACAAGATGGTTGACTTCTTCGAGGGCGTCAAGGTTGTTGCTGATCAGAATGTGGTCCAGGATGTCGATATGTCCCGCAAGGATTACGTCGACAAACTTCCTGCTGAGCAGCAAAAGCAGTTGGAGGAACTCAAGAAGAAGAACTCAGAAGTGATGAAAGCCAATGAGATCATCAAGGGCCTGAACAACGACATCATAACTGCTAACCAGGATTTCAAGGAAGCTGAATCGGCGCGCGCAACAGCGATTAAAACTCTTGGCGCCTCCGCCTCCCCGGCGGACATCGAAGGTAAAGTTGCCGAAATCAAGACCGCGAAGTATACCGAGGCCGAAACCATCATGCTCCGGGACACACAGGCCAAGCCTGACGCTTCCGTTCTCTTTGCGGTGTTGGGACAGGCGCAGCTCGGCCTGAGAAAGTATGACGAATCCGAAGCGGCTTACAAGAAGACGCTTGAGATTGAAGCTGCATCGAAGAAGCCGAGCCTATCCGCTCAGGGCGCGGCCAACGCCGGCCTAGGCGAGATTTATGCGCGCACCGGCAAAGTCGCCGAGGCGAATGCTTCCTATGACGCGGCTGCCAAGATCAATCCCACGGCGGCGGCACTCTATTTGAAGAACGAAGCCATCATTTTCACCCAGGTGGGCAACACGGACGCCGCGGCTGCCGCCGCGGACGAAGCCATCAAGGCCGATCCTACCCAGCCCCTCCCCTATTACCTCAAGGGTCAGGGACTGATTGGAAAGGCTACGGTCGACGAAAAGACACACCTGATCGTATTGCCTCCAGACTGCGCGGAGGCCTACCAGAAATACCTGCAACTGGCTCCGACCGGGCAGTATGCCGCGGACGTGAAGGGCATTCTGCAACAGGCCGGACAGAAGGTCGACACCAACTACAAGGCGCCCAAGAAATAGCGGCACTTGCGGCTGTTGTTTCGTCGAAGGGCGCTTCCGTCAGCCGGAAGCGCCCTTCGTTTCTTTGGCAACAGCACGGCTCGTCGCGTCGCAATCGGCCATAGCCGGTTGATGGCGGCGAAAGTTTCCGATTCCTCTCAATCTTTCCTTTATTTTCGCTGCGATGCATTCATAGGTCTGAATCGCTCAGACTGTTGCCGATTAAGGTGCAATACTGGCAAGTGTGCGAGTCGTTGCTCGTTTTGCCAGTAGGCCGATCACGCCGCTGCGCGCAAAGACGATCAGTCTCATTCGTGGAAAGAGGCCGCTTCTATGGCTGGACAAACGAAGAATTCCTTTGATCCCATTGTTTTTCTCGCCACTGAAGGGCCAGGACGAAGCCTCCTCCGTAATACGGCAAAGCAGGCCTTCTTTCTACAGGGAAGCTCGGCAGACGCTGTGTATTATCTCCAAAGTGGCCGGGCTAAGCTCACCATCGTCTCCAAGAGAGGCAAGGAAGCCACGGTTACGATGCTCGACTCTGGAGATTTTTTTGGCGAGGAGTCGATGACAACAGAGGGATCGCTGCGAACCACAGCGGCCTCGGCCGTCACCACCTGTGTCGCAATGCGGATCGACAGAGGCCGGATGCTCCGCGTGCTGCATGAGGAACACGCCTTCTCTGATTTCTTTATGAAGTTCATCCTTACTCGAGGCATACGAACTCAGGCGGATCTCGTCGATCAGCTTTTCAATTCAAGTGAAAGGCGCCTGGCGCGGACTCTCTTGTTGATGGCGGAGTTTGGGCAGCCGGGCGAGCCGGTGCCGCTGCTTCCGCCGGTAACCCAGGAGACGCTTGCCGAAATGATCGGCACCACCCGCTCCCGCGTCAGTTTCTTCATGAATCGCTTCAGAAAGCTCGGCTACATCGAATACAACGGCCGCATTCGGGTTCACACTTCGCTGCTCAACATGGTGTTGAGCGATGATCTCCCTGATGAGAACGCATCCCGGCCAAAGCTCCTGGATCCTCCTCCCAGCCCCGCGCGAGCCGCCAGAAGAGCGCAGTTGGTGTGAGCTGAGAAGATCAACTCGTCCGCAATACAGATAACTCACCGCCGTTGACTCGGCAAGGAGATCGTATGTCGTTTGGAATTTATGCTGCCGGATTCGCAATCATGATCGCTGGACTCGCTTACGCCGCGCACCTGGTGCATCTGCCAATGCATTGGATTGTAGTCGGCGCTGTCATCATGATCGGCGTTGGCCTTCTCTCGGCTGTAAAGGCCACGCGCCAGAAAGACTCCGCCAGATAGCCCCTGTTCATAGGTTTTCTGCTGCCGCGAATTATGACGGGGATTTTCTATTCCTGATAACTCAACCTTTATGCCGCGCTCTCGTCTATAAGAACCTATTCCTTTGCAAGCCGCATTGTCGACTTTCGCCACTCCCGCATCTACAATGATTGTGCACTCCGGCTATGGCTGCTCGAGCGGCGGAATCCCGTTGGAACCGCAACTTTTTGTGTTTTCCGGTGTTTAATTTCCGCAGGAAAGGTTCAGGTTCACCACGATGCGTTCAATAAAGGCACTCCCTTTAGGTAGATTGGCTGGCGCATTGCTTTGCTCGGTAGCCTCGCTTTGCGGCTCGGCGCTGCCGGCCCAGAGTTCCACGGCTGCCGCGCGGATTACCTCGATCGTGGACGAGTCATCGCTGGCGACGCTGCGAAGCAACGTGCCGCGATTGGCGCGGTCTGAATTCGACCAGGGCGAGGCCGACGGCGCGATGCAAATGACGCACGTGCGCCTGGTCCTCCAGCGCTCGGCCGCGCAGCAGGCGGCGCTCGATCAGTACCTCGCCGAGTTGCAGGACAAGTCCTCGCCAAACTACCACCAGTGGCTGACCCCGGAGCAGTTTGGCAAGCTCTACGGACCGGCTGATGCGGATATCGCGAAGCTCGTGGCATGGCTTGGGTCGCATGGGTTGACAATCGAGACGGTCGCGAAAGGCCGCACCAATATCGCCTTCTCCGGAACGGTAAGTCAGATCGAAGGCGCCTTTCACACTTCGATCCACTCCTTCCAGACCGATGATCGGCAGTTCTACTCGAATATCACCGACCCGCAGATTCCCTCGGCGCTGACCCCGGTCGTGATGGGCGTCGCGCAACTGAACACCATCCGCCCCAGGCCGCACCTTGCGCACGCCAGCGCCGGCAAAATCAACCCCCAGACTAGACGGTTGGAGCCGGCAGAAGCTCACTTGGGCAACGATGCAGCCCCTGAACTTACGGAAACAGGCCCCGACTTCCTCTATATCGTTCCGGGCGACGCGGCAACCATCTATGACACGCCAAACTCCTTCAATGCTAACTTCTCAGGAACAAGCTATACCGGCGCGGGCGTGAAGATCGGCGTCGGCGGCGAAGCGACGATTACATCCAGCATCGTCACACAATACCGGAGCCGGTTTCTTGGCAGTTCCTATGCAACTGCTCCGGTCTTGAACTATTGCACCACCTCCGCTTCCTGCTCCAGCACTCCATCTTGTACCGGCGGTGTGGGTAATTGCGGATACGCTGCCAGCGATTCCGGCCCCGGCGGCGAAGCATATATCGATATGGAACTTGCTGGCGGATTAGCTCCTGGAGCGACGATTTACTACTATGCTTCTACCGATCTCTATACCGGCATTGAGGCCGCGATCGAGGCCAATTCTCCGCTGGACATCTTCAGTCTGAGCTTCGGCGGGTGCGAGGCGGACAATGAATCCGGCTCCGGCGACAACACACAGGTCAACAGTTGGTGGCAGCAAGCGGCGGGGCAGGGCATTGCTGTGACGGTTTCGACTGGGGACAGCGGTTCGGCCGGCTGCGACAATACGCAAACCAAAACCGGCAAGAACATTACCGAGGCCACCGGAGGGTTGGGCGTCAACGGTTTAGCCTCCACGCCTTATAACATCGCGGTCGGCGGAACAGATTTCTATGCGCTGACCAGCTCTGCATTCACAAATTATGCAAGCACGACAAACGGAACCTATTACCAATCGGCAACGAAGTATATCCCGGAATCAACATGGAATGATTCGACGAACCCCAACGGCCTGATCAGCGCAAATCTTCCTTGGGTATCGACGAGCAACTGCGCGGAGGGCGCCAATATCGTAGCCGGCAGCGGCGGAGTGAGCGAGGTCTATCAAAGACCCTTATGGCAAACTGGCACCAGTGCCGTCGATTCTAGCGGGATGCGCGATTTGCCGGATGTTTCATTGATGGCAGGCAACGGCTGCTACAACGCAACATGGGCGATTTGCGACGATGAGACATCCTCTTACAATGGCCAGAATATAACCCTGAATTGCGAGACGCAATCGGACGGCTATTGGTTTCTCGCTGGCTACGGCGGCACATCAACCGCATCGCCGGCCTTTGCCGGAATCCTGGCAATGGTGGAACAGAAAACCGGCAGCCGGCTAGGCCAGGCGGCGCAAACGCTCTATGAGTTATACAACGGTTCGTACGGCAGCTCGTGCAGTGGCTCCAACTGTATCTTTCACGATGTAACCGAGGGCAATAATTCCGTGCCCTGCACCAGCGGAACCGGATGCGGCGCGTATGGCTCTAAAGCATCAACCTCAGACTTCGAGAGCGGCTACAACACGCTCACCGGTTACGATCTGGCCACCGGCATGGGCAGCGTGGATGCAGCCAACCTCGTCAACTATTGGGGGACCGCGGGGGGCGCGACAGCATCGTATTCCCTTTCCGCAACCACGCCGGCTTCGATCGCTCCCGGAGCAACCACCAGTTCGACCATCACGGTGAATGCGTCGAACGACTATGCGGGAACTGTGACGCTGACCTGCGCGCTGACCTCACCAACCAATCTGACAGATCCGCCCACTTGCTCGGTCGGCAGCACGACGGTGCAACTGACCGCCACCAAGACCAGTGGCACGACCGCCGTCACTGTCTACACTACCCCCGCCAGCAGTGAACTGATCTATCCCAAGCTGCCCGGTAAAGGATGGACCGGCGCGGGCGGTGGCGCTCTGTTGGCGTTGCTCGTCTTTGTGGGGATTCCGGCCCGGCGGCGTAATTGGCGGCAGATGCTGGGTGTTCTGGTGGTGATGGCTGCGCTGGGCAGCCTGGCCGGCTGCGGCAGCAGCAGCCCTTCCAACACTGGCAATCAGGGAACATCCTCCGGCGCGTACACCTTCACGGTGACAGGCACCGGAAACCCCGCGGTCACTCCAGTTCCCACGATCACCTTCATCGTGACTGTGAATTAGGGCAATTTCACCGAGTGCTATCCCATCTTTTCCGCGTTCTTTGCGGAAAGGATGGGATAGCACGTGCCCGGTTTGCAGAGAATTACCATCGAAGGGCGCACAATCATTCCATGAACAAGGATCTGAGCCACGGGCTTTTGCTGACCACTGACCACTGTTCACTGACCACTGAGGTACCCCCCCCCCCACCCCCCCTAAAATATATATTTTGGCATAAGGATTTTGCAGATTATTTTAATCTGCATGGAATCAATCCATTCCGAATTTCATTTCAAAGGGAAAATATATGATGCAAATCGTGGACATATTGAAAAACGGACTTCAACAGCAGAAGTCCGTTCGCCGCAGCCAGATTGAACTCCGGCATTGTCGCTTCTCTTGTTCGCTGAATCCATCGAGTCGAGTGACTTTTTCCCTCAAGACAAAGCCGTCTTCTACGCGCTGCTTATGTCAATAGGTGAAGCGAGAATGTTTTTTTGCCCTGACTAACGCGAATGCGGCACTCTGAGAGCGGGCTATAGCTCCAGAGAAGCGCTTATCGCAAATTGCACCGGAAATTCCAAGTACTTCCACAGCCTCTGAAACCGCGCCTTTTCAAGGCCGAAGAATCCTGAAGCGCCTCGCTAACCTTCCGCCTTCACCGGCGTTTGCGCGCTCACCGCCGCGCTGTCAATCGACAAGCAAGCGGCCAGTTCGCTGAAGCTCTGGTCCCAGCGCGGCCGGTCTTCGGCAGTCAGCGCGGTCAGCGCATAGCGCGAGGTCCGTAGTATCTCGTACCAGATGTTCTGTGCCTGCCACAGATTCAAATCGAAGGGCAACTCGACCAGAATCCGTCCCAGCGTCAGCGCCCGCTCCAGCGCTTCCAGCGAACCTGACGACATCTGCAACTCGACCATCGCGCGCTTCATCCGCTGATCGGCAATAAACGAGAGCGTCGCCGTCTCCAGCGGAATCTGATCAGCCTTGGCTAGCGAGAGGAAGGAGCGCAGCAGCGGCTGATCGATGGGTTCGGCCTCCAGCGCGCGCCGCAATCCAGCGTTGATTGCGAAACCCGCCGCCAGCGTCAGAGCGGGAGGCTTGGGCAGTCCCGCCTGTGAGAGAAAATGCAGCAAGCTGGCGTGGTCCTCGTATATCGTGGTCAGAGATTTTTCGATGTCTGTCAGCGTCGAGTTCAAAATCAGTTCCACGATGCGCCGTTGCTCATCCATAAAAAGTGAGGTCAACGAGTAGTCCATGTGGCCGTAATAGCGGTCCAGCAGGCGAAACACCGCGGGAAAGTCGGCGCGCTGCACGTGTCCTGCGGCCTCTTTGGCAAACGCCTCGAAGCTAGCCGCATCCTCCGGCTCGTAAGCCTTCACCGCGGCGGTAATGTTCTGATCGCCAAAGTGAAGCACCGCAAAGGAGAAGCCCTGCTGCTTGCCGGTGACAGCGCTGACAATCTTTACCCTGCCAATCGCCAGCCGTCCCCGCCCTGAGGCATACATCTCGTAAGAATTCCGCCAGACCCGGAAGCAGAATAGATCCGTCTCCTCGGCAAACGAAGAGAAGATCGAACTGATCGCGTAGTGCGCTGCCACCTGCTCCAACCCCAACTGCTTGCTGGTGACCTGCTCCCTGTAAATCTTCGCGCCATCGCCGGCTTTGACCACGTTCGAGCGGGCCAGGGCCAGCATCCCCAGAAACGCCGGCTCCAGCGCGGCGGCTGCCTCCTGAAAAACTTCCGTGGCCAGTTGCAGCACCCGCGCGGCATAGGCGATCACCTGTACCGTCTCGATCCCTGAAATGTCGTCGAAGAACCAGCCGCAACTGGTGTACATCAATTGCGCGTGACGCTGCATCTCCATCAATTCGAGGCCCCGCACACGCTCCGGAACCGTCAGCGCGCGCAATTGATGCTCGCGGAAGAACCGCTCCACCGACTGCGGACTGTGGTCGAGCATCGCATCGATGTAACCGTCGCGCGCCTCCCATACGTCTTTGAAGAGCTTTGCGCCCTCCTGCTCGGTCAACGGAACCAGTGCGTCGCGCAGCTCGTCCAGAGCCTTGCGCAGCGGTGCCCGCCAGGCCTGATTCCAGCCCGCGCGCCCGCCATTGCAGCCGCAATCCGAGCGCCAGCGCTCGATCCCATGCACGCAGCTCCACGAGGTGTTTTCGACGATCTCCGCCTCGTACTCGGGAGGAAACTGTTCCAGGAAACACCCGTAGTTGGTCAGCTTGACCGTCGGGTCCTCTTCCAGCAGGTGCAGCGCATAAGCCAGCGCCATCTCACCGTACTTGTGATGGTGGCCGTAGGACTCCCCGTCCGTCGCCACGTGAACCAGTTGCGGCTGCGAGTTGTACAAGAAGCCCGACTTGAGCCTCCCCGCCAGACTCTCGCCCGAATTCAGCAGCCCCTCGAAGGCAATCGCCCGCGAAGCCGGTCCGTCGTAGAAAAAAACCGCAATCGAAGCGCCGGAATTGAAGCGGACCAAATAAGGATGCGTCGTGTCCACGCTGGCGTTGGCTGTCTCTGACCACCCCCCGCCCTCCTTCAAGCTGCGAACCCGCTTGCACTGGTGCGGAGCCAGCACCGTGAACTTGATTCCCTGCTGGGCGAGCAACTCCAGCGATTCGTTGTCCGCCGCCGTCTCCGCCAGCCACATCCCCTCAGGTGCAATGCCATAATGCCGCTGGTAATCCGCTATCCCCCAGCGAATCTGTGTAATACGGTCGCGGCGGCTGGCCAGCGGCAGAATGATGTGGTTATAAACCTGCGCCATCGCCGAACTGTGCCCTTTGTAGCTCTTCCGGCTGCGACGCTCCCCGTCCTGCAACATCCGGTAAGTGCGCGGCGCATTCTCCATCAGCCAGCTCAGCAGCGTCGGCCCAAAGTTGAAGCTGATGCGCGCATAGTTGTTCACAATCCGCGTGATCTGGTTCTTGCTGTTCACGATCCGCGCCGCGCCATTGGTCGCGTAACACTCCGCGCAGATCCGCTCATTCCAGTCGTGATAAGGCGCAGCCGAGTCCTGCGTCTCGACTGTCTCCAGCCATGGATTCTCGCGCGGCGGTTGATAAAAATGACCGTGTATGCATACAAACCGTTTATTTGCCGCCATGAAATACAGCTCCTAGCTTCTAGCCTCTAGCTAAAAGCTCCAAATACTGAAATCATGCTGCAGCTCGTCAAACTGCAAAGTCCAGATCCGACTGACACTGAACATGCAGTCGAAATGGCTAAAAGCTAGAGGCTAGTAGCTATAAGCTGCTTTTGCTTATTGTAGGTGTTATCGGCTGGGAGGCGCTGGCTTCTTAGCCAGATCGCACGCCCGCCACAGATACCAACTGGCCACGGAACGGAAGGGCGCCCAGCGTTTTCCCCTTTTGAGTAGAACGTCGGCTTGAGGCAAATCGTCCGCAACCAGCGCGCGTGTCTTCGGTATCCGCAGAAAAGTAAGCGCGAAGCCCTTGCGCACACCATAGTCGGTCACCGGCAGCACATCGGGCCGTCCCATGCGGAAGATCAAGAGCATCTCCACCGTCCAAGGGCCAATTCCGCGCACTTCTGTGAGCCGCTCGACAATCTCCTCGTCTGTCATTTTGCGAATTGCAGCGTGCGTCGGCACTGTTCCGTCCAGCGTCCGCGCGGCCAGGTCCTTCAGCGCCCGCGCCTTGTTCCCAGAAACCCCCGCCGCGCGCAGCACCTCATCCGGCGTGTCGAGCAGCAGTTGTGGCGTCGGGTCGCCGTCAAAGTACTCCCGCACACGCCGATGAATCGTGGCCGCGGCCTTGCCGTTCAATTGCTGATAGAGAATTGACTCCAGCAGCGATTCAAACGGCGACTGCAACGAGTCCAGCCGCAGCGTAAACTCGCCCGCCCGCTCGATCAGCGCGCCCAGCTTCGCATCAACTGCCCGCAAATGCGCAATAGCCTCGTCAGCGTCAAAAGGAAGTTTCCGGCTCCGCCCATCATGGATCATAGGGAAACAGTGTACCGCGCCGGGACTTCGCTGTGACAAGAACGCTGCAGTTTGGCGATCGGCTGCGCGTATTGCCCCTCACCCCTGTAGAATCCATGGCAGAGATGGACGGGGAGGGCAAGCCATGAAGATGCGGCCAGGAACACAAACGGGATTTTTGCTCTGCGGCAAGGAGTGGATCGAGGGCGAGGCGCTGGAAGTGCGTTCGCCGTGGGACCAGGGGCTTGTGGGCCGCGTCACCATCGCCACCCGCGCCGACGCACGCCAGGCCGTGCATCACGCCGTTGCCAGTCTGCGCCGCGCCCGCGCCCTGCCCCGCTGGAAGCGCCGCGAGATCCTCGAGAACGTGGCCGCCGCGCTGATCGAGCAGAAGGAGCGCTTTGCCCAGTTGATCGTCGCCGAGGCCGGTAAGCCGGTACGTCTGGCCCGGGCCGAAGTCGATCGCTCCATCCTCACCTTCAAGTCCGCCGCCGAAGAGACCGCGCGCCTGGGGGGCGAGAGCCTTCCCCTCGACCTCACCGAGGGCAACGAGGGCCGCTGGGGGCTGGTGCAGCGCTTCCCGATCGGGCCGGTGCTGGCCATTACCCCCTTCAACTTCCCGCTCAATCTGGTTGCGCACAAGCTCGCGCCCGCCATCGCTGCCGGTTGCCCGGTGATTCTCAAGCCGGCTCCGCAAACCACATTTACCGCGCTGGCGCTGGGCGAAGTGATTCTCAAAGCCGGCTGGCCCGGCGAGGCACTGGCCGTGCTGCCGCTCAGCAACGCCGACACCGCATGGCTTGCCGAAAAGGACGACTGCATCAAGCTGATCAGCTTCACCGGCTCGGCCAAGGTGGGCTGGGAGCTGAAGGCTCGCTCCGGGCGCAAGCGCGTGCTGCTCGAGTTGGGCGGCAACGCAGCGATGATCGTTCACGGCGATTGGCCCGACCTCGAGCAAGCCGCCCTTCGCACCGCGCACGCGGCCTTCGGTTTCGCCGGACAATCCTGCGTCAGCGTGCAGCGCGTCTTTGTCGAGCGGCGCGTCTATCAGACTTTCCTGTGGAAGGTGGTCGAAGCAGCCGCCAAGCTGATTGTCGGCAACCCCGCCGACGAGGCCACCGAGATCGGTCCGTTGGTCCGCATCCATGAGGCCGAGCGCGTCGAAGCTTGGATCAAGGAAGCAGTCGCAGGCGGCGCCAAGTTAGTGGCCGGCGGTGAACGCCATGGCTCCGTACTGACTCCGGCGATCATGACCGCAACCAAGCCGGGAATGAATGTGCGTGATGAAGAACTCTTCGGCCCGGTGGTGGTCATCGAGCCTTACGACGACTTCGAGCACGCGCTGGCCGACGTCAACCACTCCAAGTTCGGACTGCAAGCCGGCCTGCTCACCCGCGACGCCAGCCTCATCCTAACCGCTTATCGCGAGCTGGAAGTCGGCGCGCTGATCGTCGGTGACACGCCCAGTTGGCGCCTTGATCCTATGCCCTTCGGCGGTGTTAAGAACTCTGGATTGGGACGTGAAGGCATTCGCTCGGCCATCGAAGAGATGACCGAGCCGCGCATGATGGTGATGGCTGGGCTGTAGTACGGAGCTGCTGGATTGATTGGCCGCGACGTGAGGGAAGACTCGCCCCAAAACCAATGCATTTTCACGGTCAGTACAAGTTACCTGGTTGCCCCATCCTTGGCGCGTCTTTACTTTTTGCGCCAAGGGTGGGATAACTAGAACCCATTCATCCCTGTTCATCACGAGCAGAGTACGTGAAGTGAAAATGCTGAGCTGCTTACTTGACTTTGGCCTTCTGGGCGGCCCAGCGTTTGCGTTGCGCGTCGGCAATCCGCTTGCGCGCCTCGGGGCTAAGCGCGCGGCGCTTCTTGCCCTTCTTCTTTCCGGCCTTTACCGGCTTCACTGTTACACGCTCTGCTACCTGGGCGGCGACTTTGCCGGTCGAGGCCAGCAGGGAGCGAACCTGCGTGAGCCTTGCAATTTCGGCGTCGATTAAAGCAACAATAGTGTCATTAGCCATAAGTCAAGCATAACTCACATTTCCGCTTTTGCACAGATAGTTTCAGAGATTAGCCTCGCGGACCGGCTCTTACTCCGGCCGGCCTACGGTTTTCTCCACATAGGCCTTCTGCAAGATAAAGAACGCCTGCTTCTTTTCTCCTTGGTCAGAGATAAGTCCCTTGCGGTTGAACTCATCCTGAATCCCCGGCAGCGGCCGGTTCGGCGAACGGAAATCCATCAGTATCCACGGACTCATTCCCCTTAGTTGCGGTATCCGGTTCAACATTCCGAATTGATGACGGTAGATATTCGCCTGATACTCCTCCGTCCAGCGATCATTCTCGCCGCCGTGCAGACCGGCCTTGGCATCGCCGCCAAATTCGCTCACAATCAGCGGCTTCTGATAATCGATCCGCCAGTCAGTGACATCAGCTGTCTCCGGATGCTGTTCATACCAGCCGATATATTCGTTCACTCCGATCACGTCCAGCGCCTTGCCCAGCGCATCGTCCACAATCTTGGTGTGACCCTCGCCGCGCACTAACAGAGCCGCGGTAATCAGCCGCGTCGAATCCAGCGCCCGCGCCCGCTCAGCGAGCGTTTCAATAAAGTGCGTCCGCGCTTCGGTCGAAGGCGTCTCGTTGGCCATCGACCACAAAATGATCGCCGCATGATTGCGCGAGGTTCCTATCTCCTCGTCTAACTGCTGCTCGGCCTTGGCTAGCACCTTGGGGTTATCAAATTGCAGCGCCCAATAAACCGGATTCTCCGACCAAACCAGCAAGCCCATCCGGTCGGCGGCGCGCAACATTGACTCATCGTGAGGATAGTGCGCCAGCCGCACAAAGTTGCAGCCTAGCTCCTTCGCCCAACCCAGCAGCGTCTCCGCGTCCTTATCGGTATTCGCGCGCCCGGTGCGGTAAGGCGCTTCGGCATGGATCG
>JBEKDX010000046.1:0-16356 GCA_050014135.1 Occallatibacter sp. | reverse complement strand
CGGCGCCTTTGACGTAGCGCAGGCCGCCGGAAGAGAAGCGCACAGCCTTGGCGATCTTTTTGGCGATGCTGACGTCGGTAGAGTTCAGAAAGATGTTGTAGGCGATCAAAGGCTTGCGCGCGCCGACGACGGTGGCTCCGGCGGTGGGATGGACGCGCGGCTCGCCGAAGTCAGGCTTGCGTGCTGGGCTGGTGGCGATCTCGTCGCGAATGCCCTCGAACTGGCCGCGGCGAATATTTTCGAGATTTTGCCGTTCAGGCGTGGCGGCTGCAGCTTCGTAGAGATAGACCGGAATCGCAAAGCGCCGCGCGATCTCGGCTCCTACGTGCCCGGCCATGGCGACACAATCTTCCAGCGTTACGCCATCGATGGGGATGAAAGGAACCACGTCGGTTGCGCCCATGCGCGGATGCGCGCCCTGGTGATGGGTGAGGTCGATCAGCTCGGCGGCCTTGCCGACGCCGCGCAGGACGGCCTCCTGGATGGCCTCGCGCTCGCCGGCCAGCGTGATCACGCAGCGGTTGTGGTCGGAGTCCATCTCGCGGTCAAGCAGAAAAACGCCGGGGAGCTTCATGGCCTCGACGATGGCGTCGACTTTCGCTGAATCGCGGCCTTCAGAGAAATTGGGAACGCATTCGACAAGCGTACTGGGCATGACGAAGAGGATAACGAGCGGCGGGGCGAATGAGCAAGTCGTTGCGAATTGGCTGCGAGCAGGGGTACGCGCTATCGTCTATTGGGTAGGATTATCGGGGAGGAGCGGCTATGACGATCAATGCACCTACGATTCGCGCGCCACGGGGTAGCCAGTTGCGCTGCAAGAGCTGGCAGCAGGAGGCGGCGCTGCGCTGCCTGATGAACAACCTCGATCCGGAGGTGGCCGAGCGGCCCGCGGACCTGGTGGTCTATGGCGGAATCGGCAAAGCGGCACGCAACTGGGAGTGCTTTCACGCGATTGTGCGCGAGCTAGAACGACTGGAAAGCGACGAGACTCTGCTGGTGCAGAGTGGCAAGCCGGTGACCGTCTTTCCGACGCACGAGGGCGCGCCGCGAGTGATTATCGCCAACTCAAATTTGGTGGGCAAGTGGGCCAATTGGGATCATTTTAACGAACTGGACCGCAAGGGCCTGATGATGTATGGACAGATGACGGCCGGGAGCTGGATTTATATCGGCACGCAGGGAATTTTGCAGGGAACTTTTCAGACCTTTGCAGCTCTGGCGGAGAAGCACTTTGGCGGCTCTCTGAAGGGCAAGCTGGTGGTGACGGGCGGGGTGGGCGGCATGGGCGGGGCGCAGCCCTTGAGCGTGACGCTGAATGGCGGCGTGGTGCTGGCGATTGACGTGGACCGCAGCCGCATCGAGCGCCGCGTGGCCACGCGTTATTGCGACACAGTGACCGAGGATCTGGACGAGGCGCTGCGATTGTGCGATGAGGCGGTTGTCGAGGGGCGGGCGCTGTCGGTGGGCCTGGTGGGCAACTGCGCCGATGTGCTGCCGGCGATTGTGCGGCGCGGGGTGAAGGTGGATGTGGTGACCGACCAGACCAGCGCGCATGACCCGCTGAATGGATACATCCCGAAGGGGATGACGCTCACCGAGGCGGCGGAGCTGCGCAAGCGCGATCCATTGGAGTATGTGCGGCGCTCGACGGCGACGATGGTGGTGCATATGGATGCGATGCTGGCCCTAAGGCAGGCCGGGGCGATTGCCTTTGATTACGGCAACAACATTCGGCGGTTTGCCTTTGACGCCGGTTGCGTGGATGCATTTCTGATTCCCGGCTTTGTGCCGGAGTACATTCGTCCGCTATTTTGCACGGGAGCTGGGCCGTTCCGGTGGGTGGCGCTGTCAGGCGATGCGAAGGACATTGACCGAACCGATAAGTTGGCGCTGGAGCTGTTTCCGGCGAACGAAATCTTGACGCGCTGGTTGAAGCTGGCGCGGGGGCGTTTTGAATTTCAGGGGCTACCGGCACGCATCTGCTGGTTGGGTTACGGTGAGCGCGCGCGGATGGGCTTGGCGATCAACGAGCTGGTGCGCTCCGGTGAGATTTCCGCGCCGATTGCGATTGGCCGCGACCATCTGGATACAGGCTCGGTGGCCAGCCCTTATCGCGAAACGGAAAAGATGCTCGATGGCTCAGACGCGGTGGCCGACTGGCCGATTCTGAATGCGTTGCTGAATACGGCCTCGGGCGCGACGTGGGTGAGCTTCCATCATGGCGGCGGCGTGGGCATGGGATACAGCCTGCACGCGGGACAGGTGACGGTGGCCGACGGAACGGAGCTGGCGGCCAAGAAGATTGCGCGAGTGCTGAACAACGATCCAGGGCTGGGCGTGGCGCGGCATGCGGATGCGGGGTATGAGCTGGCGCAGAGGACGGCGCGTGAGCAAGGGATTCGGATTCCGATGGCGGGGCAACAGCTTTGAGCGACGTCCTCGCGGTTGTCAATATCGGCCAACTAGTCACGCTAGCCGGACCGTCGCGTCCGCGTGTCGGCGGGGAGTTGCGCGAGTTGAGCATCATTCCCAATGCCGCGCTGCTGGTGTGGGATGGGCGGATTGCGGCGGCTGGACCGTACGCAGAGCTGCGAAGCAAAATTCCGGCGGATGCAGTTGTGATCGATGCCGAGGAACGATGTGTGACGCCGGGATTTGTGGACGCGCATACACACCTGATCTTTGCGGGCAATCGCGCTTTGGAGTTCGAGCAGCGGATTGCAGGAGCGAGTTACCAGGAGATTGCGGCGGCGGGTGGAGGGATTCTGCGCACCGTCGCGTTGACCCGCGCGGCCTCTCAAGATGAGTTACTGGCGGCGGCGCGCCGTCATCGGGATTGGATGCTGCGCTCAGGCACCACGACGATTGAAGCCAAGTCGGGCTACGGGCTGGAGCGCGCGACGGAGATGAAGATGCTGCGCGTGATTGCGCGGTTGGGCGAGGAGGGGCCGGCGAGAATCGTTCCTACGCTGCTGGCCGCGCACACCGTGCCGCCGGAGTTTGCCGCGCGGCGCGATGAGTACGTGCGCTCGGTTGCCGAGGAGTTGATTCCCGAGGTGGCTGCGGCGGGGCTGGCGCGATACTGCGACGTTTTTTGCGACGACCACGCCTTCACGGTGGACGAGGCGCGCGGGGTTCTGACAGCGGCGCGAAGGCAGGGGATGGGGCTGCGCGTGCATGCCGAGCAGTTCCGGTCTGGCACAGGCGCGGCACTGGCTGCGGAGCTGGGTGCGGCCACAGCCGACCACCTTGAAGCTATCGAAGATGAAGATATTCATCACTTGTGGACAACGGGTACACAGCCTGTGCTTCTGCCCTGCTCTGTCTTTGCACTTGGTCGAACGCAATATCCACCGGCGCGCGCGATGGTCGATGCGGGATTGGCGATAGTGGTGGCGACAGACTTCAATCCCGGCTCGTCGCCGATTGCGTCCATGCCGTTTGTGTTCTCGCTGGCCTGCCTTCAGATGGGCCTGACGCCCGCCGAGGCGCTCACCGCGGCTACCATCAACGCGGCCTGGAGCTTGGAGCTTGGTAATTGCGTAGGCTCGTTGGAGACCGGGAAGCAGGCGGATTTTCTGATACACGAGTTTGACGATTACCGCGAGCTGGCTTACTTTATTGCTGCGCCCGCAAGGCCGCAGGTCTTTGTGGCGGGCAGGGAAGTGACGCGTTGAACGCACTGGTTACTGCTTTGCCGTTTTGACGGCTTCGGTCAGCGCGGGAATGACTTCCATCAGATCGCCGACGATCCCGTAATCGGCGGCCTCGAAGATGGGCGCGTCGGGGTCTTTGTTGACGGCGGCAATGCACTGTGAGCCTTTGATGCCGACCATGTGCTGGATGGCTCCCGAAATGCCCAGTGCCAGGTAGAGCTTGGGCGCGATGGTCTGGCCGGAGCTGCCTATTTGGCGCTCGATGGGAAGCCAGCCCGCGTCGCAGATGGGCCGGGATGCGCCCAGCTCGGCGCCGAGGGCCGTGGCCAGCTCCTGCGCCAAGGGGATGTTGGCGGGGTCTCGGATGCCGCGGCCGACGCCGACAATCAACTGCGCCGAAGCAAGGTCCACGGTTTGCGCCGCGCCGCGGAAACACTCGCTGTGCCGGGTGCGAATCTGTGCGGCTTCAATCGTGGGCGTAAAGACTGTGACGGTTGCCGCGCCGGATTGGACAGCATCGGCCCGGAAGGCTCCGGCTTGCACCGAGACAAAACAAGGGCCATCGCCGGAGTGGCGATAGGAGCCATTCAGGCGGCCTTGCATCAGTTGGCGGGTGAAGACCGGGCCTTCGCTGATAGCGGTCACGTCGCCGATCAGCGCCTGGCCGAAACGCGCAGCCAGCTTGGGGGCGTAGTCTCGCACTTGATACGTGTGCGGGAAGACCACTTGCGCGGGACGTTCGTTCTCGATGAATTGCTGCAGGGCGAGCGTAAATCCGTCTGGCGTGTATGCGGCCAATCTCGGGTGCTCGATGCGCACGATTTTGCCCAGCGCTTTGGCGATAACTTCGGCGGCCAGGCCTTCCGTCCCGGCGCCGATGACAACGGCGTTGAAATCCTGATTGGTAAGCGCGGCCAGCTTCTGCCCGGCGGAGACGGCCTCCCAACTGATGCGGCTCACGCGTCCATCGCGCGCTTCGATTACGATCCAAATGCCGCTCATAGCACCCTCGCTTCGAATTTCAATTTCTCTACCAGTGCTGCCGCGACTTCTTTGGGAGTGCCGCTGAGAATCTGTGTGGGTTTTTGTTTTTGCGGCAGAGCAATCCGCTCCAGAATGACGGCTGGCGCGGTCAGCTCAGCCGCCGCAACCGTGTGCAGCTCTTTGGTCTTGGCGCGCTTGATGCCCATCAGCGTTGCGTAACGCAGCTTGCTGCCGCCGGATTGGATAGTGAGCACGGCGGGGGTGGGCAGGTCGATGGTTTGAAACCAGCCTTCCTCAAGTTCGCGCTTGACGGTCAGGCCGGCATCGGTTTTGTCGACGTGCAAGATCAGCGAGGCGTGGGGCAGGCCGAGGAGTTCGGCGAGGATGACGCCGGTTTGTCCCTGGCCGAGGTCGTCGGATTGCAGGCCGGTGAGGATCAGGTCGGGACTCTCGGGCTTGACGGCTTCGGCCAGCAGGCGGGCCACGCCAAGAGCGTCGCGCGCGCCGAGATCATTGCAGTCAATATGAATCGCCCGGTCGGCTCCCTTGGCCAGAGCCTCGCGGATGGTGGGGCCGACGCGCTCGGGGCCTGCGGTCAGCACGATGACTTCGCCGCCATGCTTCTCCTTGAGCTGGAGAGCCTCTTCGAGGGCGTAGGCGTCGGACTCGTTGAGCGCGAACTGGAGGCCGGACTCTTCAATCCACTTTCCGGCTGCATTGATGCGCATCTGCGCATCGCGCTCGGGGACTTGTTTGATGGCGACGATGATTTTCATGATTCTGTTCTCTCGATCTTAGGCAATCTTCGCGCGGTTAACTGGGCAATGTCGAGCAACTGCGGCGCGGCATCGCCAGATTCCGCCAGCGCGTCGCGGAAGATGCTGTTGCAGAAGGGGCAGGCGGTGGCAACGGTTTTGGCTCCAGTGGCGACTAACTCGTCGGCGCGTACCTTGCCAATGCGTTCGCCGGTTTCTTCGCCGAGAAAGACCAGGCCGCCGCCGGCTCCGCAGCAGAAACTTCTTTCATGGTTGCGCGGGGTCTCGACTAACTCTCCGGCTAAGTTGACGAGCGCGCGCGGCTGGTCGTAGACGTTGCGATAGCGGCCCAGGTAGCAGGGGTCGTGATAGACGATGGTTTCAGCCGCAGGAGCTAAAGCCCCCGGTGAATTTGGGGCAGTTGCGGCACGACTGAAGTCGTGCCCTGCTACAAAGCTCTCGGAATTCGTAGCGGAAATGGTGGAAGGGCGAGGTAGCTGGTCGGCGTGACGGGCGAGGAACTCGCTGTGATGCTCGACTGTGGGTGGCGCGCCGAATTCCCGCCAATCCTCTTGAATGGTGCGGACGCAGTGCGGGCAGATGGAGACGATTTTTCTGGTCTTGGTTTGGGCCAGGGCTTGGAGATTCGCTTCAGCAAGCTGCTGGAAGACGAGATCGTTTCCGAGGCGACGGACGGGATCGCCGCAGCACTTCTCTTTGCGCAGAACGCCGTAGCTTGTGCCCAGGTAGTTCATGATGCGGGCAAAGTCAGTGATGATTTCGCGGCCCTTGGGGTCGTAGCCGCCCATGCAGCCCAGCCACAGGCAATACTCCTGCGTGCCGTCAAAGATGGGCAGGCCGACTTTTTCAATAAATTTATCGCGCTCGGAGGTGGCAAGGCCGTGGGCGTTCGAGCCGCGCTCGAGAGCGAGAAAGAGCTTGCTGCCGTAGTCATCCTGCCAGGTACCGGTGTTGACCGCGCCACGGCGCAGGCCGACGAGGATGGGCAGGTGCTCGATGCCCACCGGACATTGAAACTCGCAAGCGCCGCAGGTGGTGCATTGGAAGGGCGCCTGCGGGGGATTGTATTTGCCCAGCAGCGGCTCTTCCGACGTTGGCCCGAGATCGTTCAAAAAGCCGCGCAGGCCGAGAATAATTTCCTTGGGGTTGAGCAGCTTGCCGGTTGCGGCGGCGGGGCAGTGCTCGGTGCAGCGGCCGCACTCGACGCAGGAGTAGGCTTGCAGGCTGACGAGGCGGGTGAGGTCCGTTCCGTCGATCAGGCCGAAGTCTTCGTCGCCAGCCAGCGGGGGAATCCGGCTGAAGCTGCCTCGGGAGAGAAAGACAGTGGCGGGGCTGAGCACCAGGTGCAGGTGCTTGGTGTGGGGAATGATGGGGAGAAAGGCGAGCAGCGCCAGCGTGTGTACCCACCAAAGGACGCGCGCGGCTGGGTCGGCTTCGGCGACAAAGAACGAGGCCAGGTAAGTGACCATCAGCAAAAAAATTAGAAAAGCGATGACGCCGGACTGGTAAGAGAGCTGCTCTCCGAGCCACTCTGGGCGGATGAGGAAGCGGCGAACGAATAGGCCGAGAATGCTCGCCGAGCAGGCAACGGCGAAGACCGCCGCGAGATCGAAGTAGAAGCGGCCAAAGCGGCCTGTTGGGTCGAGGAAGCCCACTCCGAAGCCAACGGAGAAGTGGTTGAGCGTGACAAGAACAAAGGCGCAGAATCCCCAGAAGACGAAAGCGTGGGCCAGGCCGGGGAGCGGACGCTGGCGAATGACTTTGGCATGGAAGAGGACCTCGCAGACAAATTCCCAGATACGTTTGCCGATGGGAAAGAGATGGAAGCTGACGTCCGGCTTGGATTGGAGGATTTTGCCGAGGACGACGCGGAAACGCAGCCAGAATCCGGTGGCTGAGGCGGCAACGAGCACGACGAGAAGCAGTTTCTCGGCGAGGGAGAAGAGTCGCGGTTCAGCGAGAGTTGCGGTGAACAGGAGCATAAGAAGCCGAAGCCAAGATACACGATGGGCTGGGGGGCTGTCGCGCCGCATGGCGAACTGTCATGGCAATCGCATTTGAAACAGGGGCGAGGAATGAAGGGTACGGGCTTTAGCCCGTACATGAAAACTGCCAAATCAGCGAGGCTTTAGCCACTGAGGGACAGTCCTTGCGCCGATTTGTTCTCGATTGTTGCGTCTTGCTCGGTGCATCTTCATCAAAAGAACAAACTGGCACTTATGCAATTGATTCCCTCGGGGGCTAAAGCCACTTTCTTTTTCAGCGCATGAATGTACGGGTTGAAGCCCGTACCCTTCAATACTTCAAATGCAATTGCCCTGACAGCGAACAGCATAGATTCTGCTAGCAGCGCACAATCTTGGGCGAGTCGATGTCCTTGGTGGCGTTGCGGGTGTCGACGACCAGCTGCGACTGCGCGACGATGGCCTTGTAGTCGTAATCCGAGTGGTCGGTGACGATGACTACGGCGTCGTATTGGGCGAGGTTGTCGAGCGGGGTGTTGGTCATGTTGAGGTCGTAGTGGCGGCCGCGGCCCACGGTGGGGAAGTAGGGGTCGTTATAGGCAACGCTGGCGCCTTTTTCGCGCAGCAGTTCGATGATGGTCAGCGAGGGAGACTCGCGCAGGTCGTCGATGTCGCGCTTGTAGGCCACGCCCAGCACCAGTACCTTCGATCCTTTGAGGGATTTGCGCTGCTCGTTGAGGCCGTTGGCGATCTGATCGATCACAAAGTAGGGCATATTGATGTTGATCTCGCCGGCCAACTCGATAAAGCGGGTGCGGAAGTCGAATTGCTTGGCCTTCCAGGAGAGATAAAACGGATCAATCGGGATGCAATGGCCGCCGAGGCCGGGGCCGGGATAAAAAGCCTGGAAGCCGAAGGGCTTGGTGCGTGCCGCGTCAATCACCTCATGGATGTCGATGCCCATGCGCATACAGAGCTGCTTCAGCTCGTTGACAAGTGCGATGTTGACGCAGCGGTATATGTTCTCGAGCAGCTTGGTCATCTCGGCCACCGAGGGGCTGCTGACCGGCACTACGCGGCGGAAGATCGAGCCGTAGAGGGCCGTGGCTAACTGGGTAGCCGCCGGACCGCAGCCGCCGATGACCTTGGGAATGTCATGCCGGGCCACCGTCTCATTGCCGGGATCTTCGCGCTCGGGCGAGAAGGCGATATGCACTCCGGGCTGGAGGAGCGAGCGCGAGACCTTCAGGTCGCTTGGGTTGCCTGCTTCGAGCAGAGGAACAACAATTTCTTCAGTAGTGCCGGGATAGGTCGTGCTTTCCAGCACAATGAGTTGGCCTTCCTGGAGCCAGGGAGCGATGGATTCGACCGTTCCAGTGACGTAGCTTAGATCGGGTTCGTGGTGTTCGTTGAGCGGGGTGGGGACGCAGATGATGACTGCATCCATCTGGGCGATCTGGGAGTAATCCGCGGTGGCGCGGAAGCCGGCCTTTTGCGCCGCCTGAATCTCGCTGGGCAGAATGCGCACGATGTAGGAGCCGCCGGCGTTGAGGGTGGCCACTTTGTCCGCGGCGATGTCGAAGCCGGTCACATGGAAGCGCTCGCCGCTGAACTGCAGTGCCAGCGGCAGGCCCACATAACCCATTCCGACGATGCCAATGCGGGCTTTGCGGCTCTCGATTGCTTGTTTGAGCCCAGCCAGCCGGCTCTCGGTCGCAGTATTCATGTTTTTGATTGTAGAGCCAAATCCTTAACCGGCGGCTGTGACGCAGCGCAGCTACTAGGCGATGCCTGCGGTTGTATCCTTTTCATTGCGGAGGGTGGACTGACTCCGCAGGCAATCTTTGGGGAGATTTCTTTGGCAAAGTATCTGGTGACCGGAGTGGCGGGTTTCATTGGGCGCTCGATAGCCGCGGCGTTGCTCGGGCGCGGCGAGAGCGTGCGCGGCATTGACAGCTTCATCACCGGCAAGCGCTCCAATCTGGCTGGCCTGGAAGCGATGGAATTCATCGAGGGCGATCTGGCCGATCCTGCCGCCTGTGAGCGCGCCTGCGCGGGCGTCGAGATTGTCTTTCACGAGGCGGCGCTGGCTTCGGTGCCGCGTTCGGTGGCCGACCCGGTTAGCACCAACGTCAATTGCGTGGACGCCACCTTGAATTTGCTGGTGGCCGCTCGCGCCGCTGGAGTGCGGAGGGTCGTGTTTGCAGGGTCGTCGTCGGTTTATGGAGATACCCCGACGCTGCCCAAGCATGAGGCGATGCTGCCTGCGCCGATCTCGCCGTATGCCGTGGCCAAGCTGGCCGGCGAGCACTACATGGGCGCCTTCACCCGAGCATACGGACTCGAGACGGTGGTGCTGCGCTACTTCAATGTCTTTGGCCCCTATCAGGACCCTACTTCCCACTACTCGGGCGTGCTGGCCGTCTTCAGCCGCCGGATGCTGGCCGCAAAACAATCTCCTGATTCGCCGCCGCCGGCGATCTTCGGCGACGGCGAGCAGAGCCGCGACTTTACCTACATCGACAACGTGGTCCACGGCAACCTGCTGGCTGCGGCCGCTCCCGCGGAAAAGGTCTTGGGCCGGATGATGAACCTGGCCACCGGCAGCCGCATCACGCTGAATAAGACCTTCGAGATTCTGCGCGAGCTGACCGGCTACAGCGGTCAAGCCGTCTACGCGCCAGCCCGCGCCGGAGATATTCGTGATTCGCTGGCCGATATTCGCTTGGCCGGCGAACTGCTGGGCTACGCACCGATTGTGGATTTCCGCGAGGGCCTGCGCCGCACCGTCGAGTGGTACCGGGGCGGCGGTGGGGAGTAATCGCGGTGGTGTATGCAGCGTTTCTTTGGCTTCGACTTTTGTGCGTGATGGAATCTATTGACGGAATGGATTTCAATGAAGCACACTGGCGAAGATTTCATTTGCTGTATTTGTTCGTTTTGAATCCCAGGTTTGCCTCCGCCTTTGCGATGAAGGAATCGAGGTTACCTAGCCGTGCCGGAAGTTAACGCCAATGCATACGATGAGCCCGAGGCGAGGCCCTGCCCCGGTGGCCGCGGCTCCCCTGGAAGTCTGCGCGAGGTTTGGGCGGTGCTGGTTCGCCGTCGCCAGCTGGTTGGCTCGGTAGTGGGGGGATTGCTGCTGGTCTGCCTGCTCTATTGCCTGATAGCTCCCAATCAATACGAGGCCGTGGCCAGCGTGGCGTTGCGCACCTCACCAGCCTCGGCGCTGAGCCTCGAGGTGACCGAGCCGTTTAGCTCAGCCTCGATTCTCTCCGCGCCGGTGCAGCAGGAGACGCTGGCCAACGTCTTGCGCAGCGACCAATTGGCTTGGAGGGTGATTGCCGGCCTCAAGCTCTACCAGGCGCCGGGGTTCATGGGCCGCTTTCCCAGCAAGTTTCCCGATTTCAAACCGGATGCGCCGGCTGCTGACGCCCAGGCCTGGCTGCTGGAAAGATTTCAGAAGCGGCTGCGCGTGCAGACGCTGCCGCGCACGCTGCTGATTCAGATTCGCTTCCGCTCGCGGGATGCGGCGCTGTCTGCCAATGTGGTGAATGCGCTGATTGCCGTATACGGTCAGCAGGAGAGCGATGCGAGGGTGCAGGCCACCATGCAAGCCTCGGGCTGGCTGGAGGGCCAACTGAAGGAGTTGAAGGCACGCGTCGAGAAAGATCAACAGAGGCTGGCAGTCTTCCAGCGGGAGCACAATTTGCTGACCACCCCCGAGACGCTGGCCAACGGCAAACCTGGCGAGAGCCAGCACACCACGGCCTTGCTGGAGATTGATGAGCTGGGCAGCCAGTTGGTGACCGCCTCGGCTGACCGCATTCTGCGTGAGGCCCAGTATCGCGCCGCGCAGCAAGGCGATCCCGAGCTGGTGATTGCTTCTGATCCGCACCTGCAAGACGAAGGCGGCAACTTTGCCACCGCGCTGATCCAGCAGATTCACGCCCGCAAGAGCGATCTGGAGCAGGAACAGACCCAGCTCATCATCGAACACGGCCCCAACTTTCCCCGCGTCATCGAGGTTCGCCGCCAGTTGCAGGACCTCGAGCAGCAGAAGAAAGTCGAAGACGCCAAGCTGCTCGAGCGATTCCGCAGCGCGTGGCAGACAGCCGCCGACCGCGAACAGTTGGTTCGCAACAATCTAGATCAGCTGACCGGCGAAGCCTTGAAGGCCAATGAAGCGGCCACCCAGTACGCGGCGATGCGCGAGGAGGAAAACGCCAGTCATGAGTTATATGTGCGGGTGCTGGAAAAGGTGGAAGAGGCGGGCATGGCCGCCGGAAGCCAGGGTTCCAACATCTCAGTGGTGGACTATGCGCGCCAGCCGGTGAAGCCGGTGGCGCCCGATCTGCCGCTCTACATGGCGATTACGCTCTTTGCCAGCTTGTGGCTTGCGATAGGAGGCGCGTTTCTGATGGAGTCGATTCGTCCCACGGTGACTCGCGCAGTTGCCGCGCTGCTTGCGATTGTTCTCGTCGCCGCAATCAGCCCGGCGCAGACGCCCACTCCCAGCACCGCCGGAATGCCCGGCGGCGTTGTCCGCCTTCCCGACACGCAGCAGGTGCAGAAGCTGCCCAATCCCAAGGATGCTCCATTGGTGTGGGATATTCCCAACGCAAGCCAGGGCGGGCTGACGCCGGCCAGTACGCAGTCGGCAACTCCGATGTCCGCGCCCATCTCGGCCGGCGATTTTCTCGATATTAGCGAAGTTCATACCCCGGAGTTTCATTCCCAGGTGCGCGTCTCGCCCACGGGCACGGTCACTTTACCGATGATCCGCGAGGTGCAATTGAAGGGGCTGGACGAGCAAGGCGCCGCGCGCGCCATCGAGGCGGCGCTGGTTGCTCAGGGTATGCTGCTGCATCCGCAGGTCTCGGTGCTGGTGATCTCGTATGCCGGCCAGGATGTGAGTGTGCTGGGCGAGGTGGCCCGTCCGGGTGTCTATCCCTACACGCTGCACCATCGCCTGCTCGACCTGATCTCCGCCGCCTCCGGCCTCTCGCCCAATGCAGGGCGCCTCGTGAACGTCTTTCATCGCGACGATCCCAAGACGCCCCATCCGATGGTGCTGGACCCTAGCGGCACCGACACCAGCGTAGATCACAATCCCGAGCTCTCTCCCGGCGATACGGTGCAGGTCAGCCGCGCCGGTCTGGTTTATGTTGTTGGCGATGTGGTGCGTCCCGGCGGCTTCCCGGTCGATCCGGCGCAGGGACTGACCGTGGTGCAGGCGCTCTCGCTGGCCTGGGGCTCCATGCAGAACGCTGCCACCGGAAAGGCTCTGCTGATCCGCGAGCAAAAAGGCGGACGTACCATCACCACCCTCAACCTGAAGCGCATGATTCACGGCCAGGACCCCGACCAGCCGGTCCATGACCGCGATATTCTTTTTGTGCCCGACTCGATGGGCAAGAATCTCTTGAACAAGTTCCTCGAGTCGGCCGCCCAATCGGCAGCCGGCGTTCCAATCTATGCCGCGCTGGTTTATTCGCAGTGGAAGTAGCTGCTATCGCCAGACGGAAAGGAGATGGTCTTCCATTATCGCGGAGAAAGGAGTTTGCGCTGTCTCACTCAGGTTTATACAAACAGTTCGGACGCATCACCTTCCCGCTGACGTGCTTGCTGGTGGCGGCTCTGTGCGGGGATGCACTGCAACTGGCGCAATACCATCCCGACAACAAAAACATCACCCATCCCTTGGATTTTGGCATGATTCTCCTCCTCGTCATCTGGATCAGGAGCATCGAGCGCCGCTTGCAGGATGCCAGATTGCCGCGCTGGCTATTCTGGCCATATTTTCTTGTTGTTTTTACAGGGTGCCTTGCGGCCTTTGCGCTCAAGCTCACCGATGGCTCGCGGACCTTCGCGCTGTTTGTCATCGTTCAGCTTCCGACGGTGCTTTTTCCCAGCAGGCCGGAGCCATTGCCCGATAGCCGCGGAGGCGCGCGCGTCGATGTCGCCTACAACCGGCGAGTTAGTCGTTCCCGGTTTCTGCTGCGGCTTTTTCTGCTGGCCGTGCTCTTCGCAGCGCTCTTCCAGTTGCAGGAAGAGACTGGCCCAGGGCCTGCGTTATGGCAGATGCGCGTAGGCCTGGCGATCATCGGCTTCATGTGGATTTATATTGTCGAAGGCCGCCTGCTCGATGCGGGATTGCCGCGCTGGGCGTCGATTCCTTACTGCCTGGTTTTGCCGGGAATCTGTTTTCTGCCGGTCTACTTCAAGGTCATCGATTTTCCGTTGGCACTGATCTCGTTTGCCGCACTGCAAATTCTGATGGTCTTTTTCCCCAGCGAAGTGAGGCTCGAAGAGTTACTGCATCCGAAAGCTGGAGTGAAAGCGGCCGCCGGTTTGACGGAGACTCAACCAGCCGGCTGGAAGGCGCCCGTCGGCAACTTCGAGTTTGCGATTCATATCCTGCTCATCGCCGGTGTGTGGGCTGTTCTGTTTCTGTTGCGCGGCGACGTGGGCAGCGGCTTCAAGTCGTGGCCTTGGGATATTGCCTTGGATGCCGTCTCGGTTCTGGTTGGCGCGCTGTGGATCGCCAGCGTAAAGGGGCGGCTCAAGAATCTTGGCCTGATGTGCTGGACCACTGACTTTTGCCTGATTGTGCTGGCCGTCAGCTTGCCGCTCTTTGCCTTCCGAGTGATCAGCCTCCCGCTGGCGCTTGCCTGGTTTGCGACAGTGCAGATTCCGGCGGTTTTTCTTCGGCGCGAGTTCATTCCCGCGCGGTTATTTTCTTCCGATTCGGATTTCTGAGAGGTTTGCCGTGATGCGCCGCATTGCCTCGGTTTTGCTGCTGCTCTTCGCCTTCGCGATTCCCTGGGAATACTCCCTGGACCTGGGCGAGCCGCTGGGCAACATCGCGCGCATAGCTGGTTTGCTGCTGCTACTGGTGGCGATTCCGGCGATTCTTCAGGCAGGCCACCTGCGTCTTCCAGGAGCGATGCAGTGGCTGGTTCTGGCCTTCTATCTCTGGTTCTGCTGCACCTACTTCTGGACCATCGAGCCGCTGGCGACCACAGCCAAGCTGCGCGCCTATTTCCAGGAGATGATGATCGTCTGGCTGGTTTGGGAGTTTGCCGAAACCGCCGGCGATCTGCGCGCGCTGCTGCGGGCAACTGTGGCTGGTTCCTGGGTGCTGGCGATGCTCACGTTGGCCAATTTTGCCTCTGCCGATGCGATTGCCAACGCCCAGATTCGCTTTTCCGCCGCAGGGCAGGACCCGAACGACGTCGCCCGCTTTCTCGATCTCGGCTTTCCGCTGGCGGCCCTGCTCTTCCATTGCGAACAGCGCCAGCTCTGGCGTCTGCTGGCCGTCGGTTACCTGCCCGTGGGCTTGATTGCCGTCCTGCTCACGGCCTCGCGCAGCGGATTTCTGGCTGCCGTGGCGGGCCTGGCCGGCAGCTGCTTTCTTCTGGCTTATGGCCATCCGCGCCGCGTGATGACCGGAGCGATGGCGTTGCCTCCCATTGCAGCGGTACTCTGGTTCACCATACCCCGAGGGAGTTTTGAGCGCCTGGCCACCATCTCCGAGCAGCTCCAGGGTGGCGACCTGAATCAGCGGTGGAATATCTGGCAGGCAGGCTGGCAGGCCTTTCACCGCGCGCCCTTCTTCGGCACTGGGGCCGGCTCGTTTGTCTCGGCGGCTGGTACCGCGCCCATCGATACGGCGCACAACACGGCTCTGTCGATTGCCGTCGGCGGCGGCCTGATTGCGCTCTTTCTGGCTACGGCCATTGTGGTTGCGGCGGCCTGGTCGATCACGCAAACCCGCGGCCCGCTGCGCTGGGCGCTGGCCATCTCGCTCGTGGTCTGGTCCATCACTTCGCTGACGGCTACAGTAGAAGAGAGCCGAACCACCTGGCTGCTGCTGGCTCTGATCGCGCTGTCTGGCCGCCTGGGGGTTGAAGAATGCGAGGGGCTGGACGGCTGCTTTCCCGCACTCAACTCGGGCAGTAGGTCAGTTTCCGGTTAAGCTGTAATAGGGGCCATGAATTTGACGATGATTCACAACCCGGCCCGCCCAAGGGAACTGCCGAGGGAGTTCCTTGGCGCGGTGACCTCAACCGAACTTGCACAGCATATCGGAGTAGCGCGCGCCACCATCTCGCGTATCCTCAATGGCCATACCGTTGTAACGATGGACCTCAGCATCTGACTGGGCGAGGCTCTTGGGCTTTCTCCCGACTTCTTCTCCAAAGCGCAACTCCAGTACGATCTATGGATCGAATCGCAGAAGAAGCGGCCAAAGATCATGCCGCTGGCCGCCTGACCACCTGTTGTGGATTACTTCTTCGGAGTGTAAGTCAAACGGCATTGGCTTCCCACTCTTGCGCCAGAAATAAGGCGCAAGGATGGGGCGCACGGCAATCTGAGATGAAATGATGGAGAGACTGTGGTGACTAATTTAGTTAAGAAAGCGTTGTTCGCAGGATACCGGTTTGGTGCTTTGTTGAATTCCTATGCCGATCGTATGTTTCTGGATCGCAAGGTTCCTATGTCACGCATTGCTTGCCACGCGAATTATTTGCAGTATTTGGCAGAGATTGGAAATCGTGAAGGCGTCAGAATTCTAGAAATTGGTAGCCGTGAAGTGACGGGCAAGTCAGATGCTCGCAATAGATTTTCAAATGCTGAATATGTTGGTTTTGATTTCTACCCAGGGCCGAATGTTGATGTCGTTGGCGATGCACACAAGCTATCAAGTTATTTCGTTGATCAGAAATTCGATCTTATTTATTCAAGCGCGGTGTTTGAGCATCTTGCAATGCCCTGGGTTGTTGCGACGGAAATCACGAAGTTGTTAAAACTCGGAGGGATTATTTTTGTTGAAACGCACTTATCCTACGGATCTCATGAAAGACCATGGCACTTTTTCCAGTTCAGCGACATGGCGCTGAAAGTGCTGTTCTCTCCGTCTTTGGGAATTGAGTGTATCGAGGCAGGCGCATCGAATCCCATGGTCGG
>JBEKDX010000045.1:0-16687 GCA_050014135.1 Occallatibacter sp. | reverse complement strand
CCAGGGACTTTCCGTTCAGAAATAACTCTGCTTGATCACAGTTGGAGTAAACGTGCACGGACCGCATTTCGCCCGCCTTACCCCAGCGAACTGGCCAGCTATGGCCATAGATATGAACCATCGGCTTCGCGGACCAGTAAGACTGAAAAACAAAGTAGGACTCCTTCTTTGTCAGATCCCGTTCGACGACGCCCTTCTGATTCACTCGCGGGATGGCGTTGTCACCGCGAAGAGGAGACGCGAAGTCCTTGAATATCCATTGAGCCGAACCCGTAAGCCAATCAAGTTTCTCCTGGGTTTTCAGGTGCCAGTCGAACAGGTTGCAGGCGTAAGTCTCCGACCAATCGCCGTCTTTCGAGACGCGAACGCTGCCGCCGCTTTTCAGGTAATCAAGTCCGCGCTCATCGGTTCCCTCGCCAGTTGCCACTCCCCGCAGCACCACCTCCGGGTCTTCGGAGTGGCGGCCGGCTTGGCTATCCGCGCCCCATTCGACATGAATCAATCGTTTGACCAGATCGCGCTGGACAAGCAGGCTTTGCTCGTACTCACGGTAATTGCCGCGATACCAGCCAGCCCAGATCGAGGGCGAATAGACATCGGGAATATCGCGCGCGAAGTCGCATCGGCGAAACGAAGTCGGCCGGGAGCTATCAAGCCGATGCGCCAGATCGCGCAGTTCCGTCATAAACGCACGAATCGCTTCTTTGTCCACGCGTGGATATTCATCGGGCCAATCGTCTTCATTGCCGAGGCCCCAAAGAATGATCGACGCGTGGTTGTAATGCTGTTCGATCATGTGCGTGAGCATATCTTTGGCGTTCTGCTGAAATGCCTCATTTCCGATGCCGGCTCGACACCAAGGAACTTCTTCCCAAACCATCAGACCCAGCTCATCGCAGAGATCGAGCACCATCCGGTCCTGTTGGTAATGGGCAAGACGTATGAAGTTCGCCCCCATCTCCTTAATCAAGCGAAACTCCTCGCGAACCAGATCATCGCCCATTGCGGCGGCCACGCCAGCGTGATCGGCATGGCGCTGAGTGCCACGCAACAGAACCCTTTTTCCGTTCAGTTTGAATGGACCGTGCTCGACAAATTCAAACTGGCGTATGCCAAAGCGCTCGTCGATTCGAGTTTGGCCGGCAGGGCTAGAGAGAGTAACACGGCAGAGATATAGATGAGGTGACTCAGGAGACCATAGCTCCGGTGCCGTCACCGTGAAGTCAGCAATCTGAGTGGAATCGCTCCACGCTGAGAGCTGCTGCGTCGTCTCGTGAATCGAGCGGCCATGCGAGTCGGATATCTGTACGGAAACCGTGCATACAACGCTTGCGTTCGGAATGTTATACAGTCCCGCCTTCACCGATACTTGGGCGGACCCATCCTCAGTTATGGTCGGCAACACATGAACTGTATCGAGCGCGAGGGAGGGCAAATAGACAAGATTGACGTGCCGATAGAGCCCTCCATACAAGCAAAAGTCGCTCAGGTCGGACGGAACCCGATCGTAATCGGAAGAGTTGTCACAAACAATCGCGATTGGCACTGCCGCTCTTGATTCGTGAAGCGGAAGCTGGCGGACGGCATCCGTAATGTCGAAGGCGAATTCATCATAGCCACCCTTATGCGTTCCTATCTGCGTAGATCCGACCCAAAGCGCAGTCGTTTGACCTGCGCCCTGAAAGTGCAAGATCGTCCTTCCATCGGCGAATGGGTTTTGGATGGCGATTCGGGCGCGGTACCATCCCTGACCACGAAAGTATGGCTCGTCAGGGTCGCACGCATTGTGGCTGTTGAAACAGTGTGGCAATTCAACTGCAGTCCAAAGGTTGCTCTCAGAAGAATCCCATGGCTCACAGGCCCCGTTAATACATCCCCGCCGGAATTGCCACCCATGATCGATCCGATTCGACGAGACAATCGGCACACCGTCCGGCGACATGGACTTGATGGTGACCGCGCGAAGGGGCGCAGCAATCAGACCGGCAGCAGCAGTGAAGGATGCATTCAGCAAGAATTGCCGTCGGGACGAATCAAACAAGGGGCCTCTCTTCTCAACTAATTACTTCGCTGAATCTTCTCCATACCAGAGCCAAACACATCCTCGAAGATTGACGACCTTGTAAGGTTCGCCGCAAATCCTAAGGCGCAAACAAAACAGCCTCATATTCGGCTTTGCCTGCGATGAACTGCAAGTGACTCACCGTTTGGCACTTAGCGACATCTTCATCTCTTTTGGAATGTGTATGTTAACGTTCATGTTTCTGCCAGAGACAAACGTGCTTGCAAGAGATCAAATTAGGCGAGTATCATACGGATCATTCAATGAACAGAGCCGCTGCAACTCGGGATGCATGGCATCCGCAAACTGCGGAAGACAGGGATGCTATCTTTCGCGAGTTGCACCAAATCCTTTTCAGCCCGCAATTCTCCAGCAGTAAGCGGTATCCTGCCTTGCTGCAATACGTCGTCGAGAAAACACTAGAGGGAAAATCCGAACTGCTCAAGGAACGGACACTTGGCGTCGAAGTCTTCGACCGCCCGCCAACCTACGATACCAATGCGGATACGGTTGTGCGTTACACCGCGGGCGAGGTGCGGAAGAGGCTCTTGCTCTACTACTCGGAGCATGGGCGAGGTTCCGGAATTCGAATTCTGTTGCCGGCCGGTTCCTATGTTCCAGAGTTCGTGCATGGGTCCAATGATCTCGATGAAGATGAGGAAATTGCAGGGTCCGCCGGGGCATTAATGCATGATGGCCACCAGTTTGTGGAGCCAACCAGCAAAACCCATGAACAGGGACGGATTGCGCCCACAGTTCTAGTGGACAACACTTCCAACGCGGGTCTGGAGGGGGCTATTGGAGTCAGCCAGGCCCGGCGGAGATTTAGAAGAACCATTGCCAGACGCCTCTGGTGGGCAGTTGCCGCCGTGATTATCCTGGTTGCAGTGCTCGTGGGAGTGCGGTGGAGATATCGCACCGCTCTCCCGCCTACGGTTGTAGAGCAGTTTTGGGGCCCGGTGGCGCGAGTGCAGAACCCTGTGCTGATTTGCAGCGGTGGCGTCGTCTTCCAACAGGGCAATTACTCGGGAGTGTTCACCGCGGACAAAAACATTGAGTACCCCTTTGTCTCAATGCAAATTGCCTCCGGAATAGTTGAAGTCAGCGGTCTGCTCGAGCGATTCGGAGCTTCATCGCAATTCCTTTCCTCACCTTCGACTCCGCTTACCCAGCTTCGCGAACATTCCTTGGTATTGCTGGGCGGGTATAACAATCAATGGGCCATGCGTCTATTGCAATCGCAGAGATTTCAATTCACGCCAGAGCCGGTCGAATCGATTGTCGATCGAACGCAACCTCAAGTCTACTGGTCGCGCGACCGTTCTCTTTCCTACTCCAACTCCGATGATTATGCTATTGTGGCGCGCTTTCGCGATGCCACAACAGACGGTTGGGTCGTGGTGTTGGCAGGGCTAGGACGCAATGGAACCGAAGCGGCAGCTCAGTTTGCTGCCAGTCCCCATTACCTGCAACTGCTAAGGGATAAATTGGGAAAAGACTTCTCGGATCGGAACATCGAAGTGGTCCTGCGAGTGAGCGTTATCGATGGAAAGACAGGAGCTCCCACGATACTGGCCGTGAATGCCCGATGAATAGCCCAGTGCAGGCATACCACTAGTTTCTTCAGTAGGTCGTTTCAGACCCAAAGAATAGGTTGACGGATTGGGTAATTTCGGATGATCTCCTGGTCCGTCGGATCCGGATTCAACGTCTTCCAGAGATCCAGATACTTTTGCTCCTTGCAAGCGACGCCCGCGAACAGCAGGCCCGGCGAGCGAACCGGCAATGCGTCGAAATGTTCTACATCCTGTGCCCACTTCCACGAGTTTTTATTCTCAATATACGGGTAGATGAATTCCGCTGCCTTTGAAAACCCTCGTCCATCGGAAAGCCGGAAGGTGAAAGGGGCGGGCGTGAGTCCCTTGAGGGATTGGCAAAGGCCCGCCAGTATATCGAAGTTGAAGATTGAGTAGCTGTATGGCTTGGTGCGCGCCAGTTCCCGGGGAAACGAACCATTGGCATCCATCTGCCCGGGAAGTAGAATCTCCCGATAGCGCCGGTAAACCTCGTCGCGTGACTGATCATCGCCTGCAAGGCGGGCAAATTCCGCGGCTTGCAAGGCCCAGCAGAAGGCGTGGTTGTTTGTAGTATCGCGCTCCGTCATTCCCCGTTCGCTATGAGAAAGCCACTTCAGGTAGCTTGCGAACCAGTTCTTCACCACGGAGCTATCCTGCGAACTCATCATTCTGTTCATCACAAAACTTGCGGCCCGGGCCACCTCCACAAGATGCAGCGTGTCGATTATGCCATAGGAACGGCCCGTGGATACCCCTTGAACCGCCTGAGAATAAAGAAGGTCGGGGTTCATCAGAGTTTCGGGAGTCACGAACCAGGCGCGAAGGTGCTCACACGCCTTGAGTCCGTAACGGCGGTCGCCGGTCAACAGCCACGCGGAGGTCAGTGCTGGCATCTGAATCGAGAGCCTTATCATCGCTCTGCGATGTTCGCCGAAGTTCTCCGGATTGCTCTGACCATCGCGGTTGATGTAGGGCCCATTCGGGTCCTTCGGATTCGGCCAGAAGTAGTCGGCCTGCGAATAGAAATCGTGCAACCCACCGGCACTGCGAGAAGTGGGAAAAGCTGTAATGGTAAGGGGAGCTTCCATGAGATACTTCGCGGCAGCCATCAGAATCCTCTGCCGATCTGTCTCCGCCACCATCCGGAAAGCTGCCGAATCCTTTGCGTGATGCGGGAAGCCCCAGGCAAGACCGGTGGCTGTAGTAACCCCGCCTGCTGCCGCCAATTTCAAGAACCCTCTTCTGCCGAACTCTGTTGTGTGGCGCATCCTATTCTTCTTTACCTCGTCTCGATAACATATCGAGTGCATAGTTCACGCGATTGCTCGGGTTGAGACAAATGCATTGAAGACAAGCTAACCGTGGACCATTGCAGGTTTCAAGTGACTCACCGTTTGCCTCATTCCATTATGGCTTTGTGCCAGAGGAATCATATCCTCCACAATAACGATAACGTGCATCTTTTGATTGTTGTATCATAGTCCAGTATGGTTTTCGACTGAGCCAGTTGTTTGCCTATTTCATTTGGCTTTGCGGCGGGCAGTGGAGAACCATTTCCAAGCGGAGGGTTTACACAATTCCGGTTTATTCGAGCAACTTTTTAAGAAACGCATCTTCAATAGGCTCGAATTTGGATAATCTCCCGCACATCAGAACTCTTGTGGACAGAATTGACAGGATACGGAATGGCGAAGACAGTGGGTGCAAACAATAGCGTATGGCAAGTTATTTTACTGCTCGCCGCGGTGAGTGGCTTTGCAAGCGCCCAAGCGGCCCCGCTCCGGCCAGCTGACGCTCTGCCGGCCACAACGCCGTCATCGGTGGAGCGGGCATCCGTGGGAGATTCGCCGGACGATCCTGGGCCGTTGGCTACAGACCTTTCCCTTGCATTGACCCATGCTGCCATACGCAATGCCGCGCGGAAAGTGGCCGACTGGCAGCTTGTCACTTCGGAAGAGAAATTCAATCAGCAGTGGACATTTGCCGCCTTGTACGACGGAATGCTGGCGACATCAAAGACCACCGGGGATCCGCGCTATTACGATGCGATGGTGAGGATGGCGCAACATTTCAATTGGAAGCTGCTGAACTCCCGATTCCCTCATGCCGACGATATGGCGCTGGGCCAATCTTACATGGATATGTATTTGCAGAAACGCGATCCGGTGAGGATGGCGGACACCAAGTCGGTTCTGGATCAGTTAATCGTGCGACCGGATGATCCTTCCAAGCTGCTGTGGTGGTGGTGCGATGCGTTGTTCATGGCCCCTCCGGTGCTTGCCCGCATCTCCGCTGCAACCGGCGACCGGCGCTATCTGGACTATATGGACCGCGAATGGTGGCAGACCTCGGCTAGCCTTTACGATCCGGCGGAACACTTGTTCTTTCGCGACAGCCGCTATTTCATTCAGAGGCAGGATAACGGGCAGAAAGTATTCTGGTCGCGTGGCAATGGTTGGGTCATGGGTGCTTTTGTCAAAGTGCTGGAGGTAATGCCCGCCGATTATCCTGGCCGCGAGAAGTACATTGCTCAGTACAAGCAGATGGCCGAGCGCATCGCATTAATCCAGGGTAAGGACGGACTTTGGCGCAGCGGGTTGCTTGATCCCGCCGCCTACGATCAACCCGAGGTTTCAGGGTCCGCGTTCTTCACCTATTCACTGGCGTGGGGCATCAACCACGGTGTGCTGGACCGGGCGCGGTTTACGCCTGTGGTCACGCGCGCCTGGGCCGGAATTCTTGCGCACATTTATGCGGATGGGCGCTTGGGATCGATTCAGCCTATTGATGGTCAGCCCGGGAAGTTCAAGCCTTCGGCGAGTTACGTCTACGGAGTCGGCGGTTTTCTGCTTGCGGCATCCGAAGTGGATGCATTGGCAAAACAATGATTCATCGCCGCGGTGATACCAGTTCTAGAAAGAGGAATCGTTACGGTTGGCAAAATGGCAAATAAGAGAAAGCTGCAGCGCAACAGGCCGCCCACGATCATCGATGTTGCCAAAGAAGCCAAGGTCGGAGTCATGTCCGTCTCGCGCGTGATTAACGATCATCCAAGTGTGAAGGCATCCACGCGTGCCAGGGTCATGAACGCTATCTCCAAGACAGGCTATACTCCCAACGATGCAGCGCGAATGCTGAAAGGCCGGACGGGGAGAACCATCGGCTTGGTTGTTCCCGATCTCTCCGACTTCTTCGCCAGCTGCTTTCACGCTGTCCAGGAAGTGGCCATCCGCCACAGTTATCACACTCTCGTTGTCGCCACCGGAAAAAGCGCGGTTGTAGAGGACACGCAGCTTGAGTCAATTCAAAAGCATCGCGTTGCTGGACTGCTCATTGTTTCTTCAGGCAGTGACGGCAGGCGATTGAAAGCGTTTCAAGACAGTGGAATTCCAGTTGTCGCCCTCGACCGCCCCGTGCCGGGTTTGCAAGCGGATGCGGTACTGGTGGAAAACAGAGATGGCGCGGAACAAGGCGTCCGCCATCTGATCGAACATGGCCACAAGAAGATTGCCTGCGTCGGCTTCAACTCCGGAAGCTATACCATCAACGAACGGATTGAGGGCTACAAGCTTGCAATGCGTGGCGCTGGCCTCCGGCCAATTCTCGTTGGCAACGTTAACACGCTCCAGGCAATGCACGACCTTGTTCTCCGCTGGAAGACTGCCAAAGACCGGCCGACTGCTGTGTTCACGGTGAAGCGAATCTCCTCGGTCTTCCTCGTTCAATCCCTGCATCTTCATAAGTTGAGAGTACCGGAGGATATTGCGATCGTTGGGTTCGATGACTTCGAGCTCGCCGAAGTTCTTGGAACTCCGCTTACGGTCGTACGCCAGTCTCCCACCGAAATTGCTCGCGCCGCTGCTGAGCTGTTATTCAAGAAGATCGCCAACTTGCGCGAAGGCTCACATCGAGAAATGCAGACGTCCAAGATACTCTTTCCTGCCCAATTGATTCTTCGCCGGTCGTGCGGATGCTCAGGAACCGAATAGCTCTCGTACGCTCTTGAAATGAGTGTACCGTTGCTTTTGTCCAGCCTGCCAACTTCCCCATCGTCACAATTTCTTCCGCCGCGATCACTGATCGGCACCAGCAGTCCACCCGGCGAAACCAAGGCTCACGAGACCAACTCTATCCTCTTCAGTCCAGGAGCAAGCACGACAATCAGCAACAAGGCAACCAGATATGCACTGGCAGCTATGGCAAATAAACTTGCGTACTTATGCGTCAGTTGCAGAATGTGACCGGCATAGGTGGAAAGAAGAAAGAGGCCAACTGATCCGGCCATGCCTCCGATCCCGGCAACCGAACCGACCGCGGAGCGCGGAAACATATCTGATGGTGTTGTGAGCAGATTCGCTGACCATCCCTGGTGCGCCGCCGCCGCCAAACTGAGCAGCACAATCGCTGCCCACTCCGACTGGAGATAAGTGACAGTAAATATCGGGGCAACCAGGCAGGCACAGAGAAGCATGGCGCCCAACCGCGCGTGCGCCGCTGATAGCCCAAGTTTGCGGAAGGGCGACGGCAACCAGCCGCCTGCAATGCTGCCAACCGCCGAGGCGTTATAGATAATGATGATCGGCAGTCCAAGGTGTGAAAGATCAAGATTGAATCTCGAACTGAAATAGGAAGGCAGCCAGAATAGAAAAAACCACCAGATAGGGTCAGTAAGAAACTTTCCTGTAACATATGCCCAGGTCTGGCGGTGGCACAGCAGCTTGACCCAAGGCGTGGATGGTTCAACCTTCTCTACAGCCTCTTGATAGATGTGGCGTAGCTCTGAGCCGCTAAGTGTTGGATGGTCCGCAGGCTTGCGGTACTTGGCGTACCACACGATGATCCACATCGTGCTGAATATGCCGGTAACTAGAAAAGCCGCATGCCACCCATAGCGGAGCGTTACCCAAGGCACGATGATCGGAGCGAGAATGGCTCCAACATTGGCGCCGGAGTTGAAAATGCCGGTGGCCAGAGAACGTTCGCTCTGTGGAAACCACTCCGCGGTGGTCTTGAGCGCGGCGGGGAAGTTGCCGGATTCGCCGAGCCCCAGGCAGAAGCGCGCGATGCCGAATTCAAACACCGTGCTGGCCAGTGCGTGACCCATGGCGGATAAGCTCCATACAGCCATGATGACCATATAGCCGATACGCGTGCCGACTTTGTCAACGAATCGCCCGGCTGCTAGCAGGCCGATCGCATAAGCGATCGTAAATGCGTTTACGATGTAGCTGTAACCGATTTCGGTCATGCCAATGCTGTGCTCAAGGGTTGGCTTCAGAATCGAAATGACCTGCCGGTCCATGTAGTTGATGGACGTGGCTACAAAGAGCATCGCGCATATCGTCCAACGCACATGCCCGCTCCTCCAGCCGGCATTGTTTTTATCTTCGCTCTCGTTGCTGGAAGCTATGGAGCCAGCCATTGAGTCCCCCTCACAATCAATACGCACTTATCGCCATGTTGCAAGCTAGATTATCTGAATGGTTTGCTATTGCCATTGGTTAATCTTCATGCGCTCTCGACTTGCGTATTATCTCCACATACTGCTTCGCAATTTGTGTGATGATCTCCGGCTTGCCATCTGCCACGGCCTTTGGGTTTACCAGGTCGGCTCCCACCCCCAATGCGAATGCTCCCGCAGCCAGAAACTCCGAGGCTGTAGTCAATGAGACTCCTCCGGTGGGGATAAGTTCTATCTGAGGTAACGGCGCCTTCAACGCTTTCAGATACTTTGCCCCGCCCAGCGCGCTACAAGGAAATACCTTCACGACATCCGCGCCGGCCTCCCATGCGGTAACCACTTCCGTCGGCGTGAGCGCGCCTGGAATCACCGCAACGCTATAGCGATGACAAAGCTCGATTGTCTTCAGGTTGAGCGCCGGACTAATGATGAACAACGCTCCCGCGAGGATGCACGCGCGCGCAGTCTCAGGATCGAGTACCGTACCGGCTCCGATTAGAATGCGATCGCCGCTCTGGCGCACCAGTGACTGGATCACTTCGACCGCGTTGGGAACCGTCATTGTAACTTCAAGCGCAGTGATTCCTCCGGCTTCGATCGCCCTTGCCAGCGTCAAAGCCTCTTCAACCGAAGCAGCTCTAAGCACTGGCAGCAGGCCGGTATCCTTGATACGTTGCAATACTTCCGTTTTGCTCATCGCTCCGGCCTCATTGTGCCTTCAGACTATCCGAGGTTCGGCTGGAATCCCAAACCTGCGCCTTCAAGTTCGCCTGGTGACACTTCTTACTTCTCTTTGACCTTGATCACAAAATACATGAATGTACCGCCATCTGCCACAAGGAGCTGATGAGGCACGCTTGCGGGAATGTGGACCATATCTCCTTGACTTAGAGTTGTTCTACTCCCGCCCTGCACAGCCGTGCCTCGAATCTCGCCGGGACTCACCGTCTTGCCATCCAGCATCGTACCGCCTGTCACAAGAGTCGCCTCGCCCTGAACGACAAAGAAGAAGTCCGCATACGCCTCATGAATCTCCGCTCCGCCATTCTTGTGGCGCAACGAAATCATCGTGTAGTGATTCGGATACACATTCAGTTTGACGCTCGCCGCGCCTTCAGAACCTTGCGCCTTCGCGTTCAACGACTGAGCCTTTTCCGTCAACTGACTTTGCGTAAAGTGATCAACGGTAGGCGTCTGTGCGCCGGCGGCTGTCAGACCGGCTGCTGCAAGAGCCAAGAATACAACTGTCATTCGCATGAGTCACCCCAAAAGTTCATAGGAATAATCAATTCAGCACGCGCAATTGATTGGCTTAACTGGTGAAGTTTATCGGCTCAACCAACCGCCATCCACGGCTAACACGTGGCCATGCACATAGTCGCTGGCGCTTGATGCAAGAAAGATGACCGCTCCCGCAAGATCCTCCGGGCAGCCCCATCGTCCGGCTGGAATACGTTCCATAATCTGACGCGACCGCTCCGGTTCCCTCCGCAATGCCTCGGTATTGTCCGTTGCCATGTAACCTGGCGCGATGGCATTCACATTGATGCCTCTTGCGGCCCACTCATTGGCGAAGGCTTTCGTCAGTTGTCCGACGCCGCCTTTCGCCGCGGCATAAGAGGGAACGAACACTCCGCCTTGAAAGGTCAACATTGAAGCGATGTTGATGACCTTTCCCGAACCCTGATTCAACATATGTTTCCCCGCATTTCTTGTTAGACGGAATACGCTGGACAGATTTGTGTCAATCACGGTTTGCCAGTCTTCATCCGAGTGTTCGGCTGCGGGCGCGCGCCGAATGGTCCCGGCGTTGTTAACAAGAATGTCGATACTCCCGAAATGTTGCACCACCTCGTCAATCAATCGCACGCAAACGGCGGCATCACTCACATCTCCAACCACAGCGAAGTGATTCCCGCCGCGTGCGGCGAGATTCTGCCGGGTAGATTCCGGTGCTTTGCTCGAGCCATGGATGGCCACGCTGGCCCCCGCTTCGGCCAAGGCCATCGCTATGCCCGCGCCCAATCCCCGAGAAGAACCTGTCACCAGCGCTATCTTCCCCTGCAAACTGAATTTCTCAAATATCAAGGCACGGTCCCTTCCGGTCATAGCAAATCGGCAATTGCCAAAGCGTCCATGTCGTTATACACCTGGTTCTCTCCGCCCATCCCCCAGCAAAACTTATAGTTTCTGGTTCCAACTCCAGCATGGATTGACCAGCCCGGAGAGATGACTACCTGTTTGTTCGCGATGATGATGTTACGCGTCTCCTTGCCCGGACCCATTAGATGGACTACTCTCTGATCGGCTTCAACATCGAAGTACAGATACACCTCCGACCGTCTCATATGTGTATGCGGCGGCATGGTATTCCATACACTTCCTACCGCCAACTGCGTGAATCCCATTACCAGTTGGCAACTGCGCGTTCCCTCCAGATGAATGAGTCTGGTAATCTCGCGCAGATTGGCGGTTTCAGCAGAGCCGAGCGTAGCTTTCTCCTGTTCTGCCGAACGTATAAGCTGCGTCGGGTATGTTACATGAGCAGGATAACTTAGTAGATAAAACTCAGCCGGATGTGACTTATCGGTACTTGAAAAGATGATCTCTTCATTTCCGCGGCCAACGTAGAGAGCATCCAACTTATCGAGTTCGTATGGAATACCGTTCACAGTAACACTGCCCGCGTCTCCTATGTTCAGTACTCCGAGTTCGCGCCGCTCGGTAAAATACAATGCCCTGAGAGCGTCGTCGGTGGGCAAACGCAAAGGCTCCGCGGTTGGCGTCGCCGAACCGATTACTGCGCGATCAAGATCGACATAAGTCAATCTGACCTGTCCAGGCTGAAAAAGGCCGTCCACAAGAAACGTCTCACGCAATTCTTTGGTAGTCATGGTACGGAATCGGATTGCATCTGCCATTTGCAGTATCTTCATAGAACTCCTTCTCTGTCTAAATCTCTCATATCCAAATCTCTCTCAACGCATTACCGCACGATACGGGCCGCTTCGCCACCCATCACACGCAACACCTCATTAAGGCTCGCAGTACTCGTGTCTCCAGGTGTCGTCATAGCGAGCGCTCCATGCGCAACTCCGCATCGCACGGCCCATTCCACGTCCTTGCCTGAAAGCAGGCCATAGATCAACCCTGAAGCAAAGCTGTCGCCGCCGCCCACTCGATCCAGAATGTCCACGTTTCGCTGTGCAACATGGACGATTCCCCCACTATGCAGCGCGATCGCTCCCCATGCATTTTCTGACGCGGTGTGCGCCGTGCGAAGTGTCGAGGCAATCACTTTCAGATTTGGATACGCTCGTGCAAGTTCATTGAGCATCTTCGTGTAGCTAGCCACTGGCAGTTCGTCGAACTGCTTCCCCACGCCTTCAATCTCAACACCGAGCATTGCGGAGAAATCTTCTTCATTGCCAAACAGAACATCGACTTTCCTTACAAGCTCCTGATTCACTTCTTGCGCTCTGGGCTTGCCGCCGATCGATTTCCAAAGTGACTCCCGATAATTCAGATCATAGGAAATCACTGACCCCGCAGTCTTTGCGACATCCATCGCCTCGCCTGCAACGGCCATGGTCGAATCAGATAGCGCGGCAAAGATTCCGCCCGTATGAAACCAGCGGCTACCGAGGTCTTTGCCGAAAATCGACCTCCAGTCGAAGTCACCCGGCCTGACTTGCGAGACCGCGGTGTTTCCACGGTCTGAACATCCTAGTGCGGCACGGACACCGAAGCCGCGCTCTGTAAAGTTCAGGCCATTCCGGACCGCACGCCCAACCCCGTCAAACGGTGTCCAACGAACCAGATCCTGATCTACGCCGCCTTGCAGCATCAGGTCTTCCACCAGCCGCCCAATCGCATTGTCCGCCAAGGCCGTCGTAACGGCCGTTCTCAGCCCAAAGCAACGCCGCAGTCCGCGAGCCACGTTATACTCGCCGCCGCCTTCTGAAACCCGCAAAGTACGTGCTGTATGAATTCGGTCCTCACCGGGATCGAATCGCAGCATCACCTCGCCAAGGCTGATGCAATCCCAGCGAACGGCTTCAGGAGCCTTCAAAATCGTTTGTAGATCCTTCACTGTCTCTCCAATAAACAATAACGATACCAACAACGCATACTGTAAAGGATACATACAGCCAGTGGGCAGCGCAACCTGTCGAAAGCATACGCCGTATAGTGCGTTGAGCGATAGTCGCCCCGCAAGGCGATCATATCCAGTTGGAGCAGCATCTTGCGTTTGCTAATTGTTCTCCTGAGTCTGGAGCTGGCCCCTACCGCCATAGCTCGAACTCGCAACACTCCACTGGCTTTATCCAGCCGTTTGACACTCGTGTCAAACCTGATGTAATCTCGGATCGAATCAATAACGTCATTCTTCTTATGGATTCCACGGCTGCAGTAAGATTCGCGCCGTCAATGAACGCTCTGATCAATGGAGGATCTTCGCGCATGGCTGAACTGATCGGAAATCGGAGTCAGTCTTCTCAACGCTGCGGCGGCCTGCTCGGGTCAACCCGCCTGCTTGCAGTGGCCTGTCTGTCGTTTCTGTTTGTTTCGCTTCCGCTTTGCACAGCTGCACAGGAGTTGCGCCTCACCAACCCACTCAGCATAGCCCGCGGCGAAGAAGTCGTCGAGATTCCCCTTCTGCAAATTACCCAGCATTTTCATTGGTCCCTCGCCCAGTTGCAATCTCTCGTCGCGACTGATGCTGCAACCAATCTTCGCATCCCCAGCCAGCTTTTCAGCGAAAGGCCCGACGCCGATCCGGATACGCTGCTGTTGCTCGTCAAGTTACCGGCTAACGGAGTGTTGAATGTGGCATTCCGTCTCGACCCAACCGCGTCGTCTCAAGAGGCGATGGTCTTCGGCCGGACAGTTCCTGAGCGCAAGGACGACTTTGCTTGGGAGAATAAGATCGTGGCCTATCGTATTTACGGCCCGGCATTGGAGGCCACTGGCGAAATATCATCGGGAATCGATGTCTGGTCAAAGCGAATACCGAATTTTGTGGTGAATGACTTTTACAAGCGGGACCATGAAGCAGCTCTCACACACAATCCGGCATTGTCGTATCACAAAGACAACGGAATTGGCCTCGACTCCTATGACGTGGGTAAAACCCGTGGTTGCGGAGGCACCGCCGTCTGGGACGATGGCAAGCTGATTGTCTCCAAGAACTATACCTCGGTCAGCATCATCGCTGCGGGGCCTGTACGTTTTGAATTCGAGATTTCCTATGCGCCGTGGGCAGCTGCTGGAACGACCGTTACTGAGACGAAGAGGATCAGCCTGGATGCCGGTTCCCATCTCAACAAGATCGTTTCGACCTTCACGTTTGACGGAGATAAGCTTCTCAATGTGGCTGCTGGCATCGCGATTCACGAAGGGACTGTTGCCACGTTTCCTGCAGGCGACAGCATTGCCTCCGTCTGGGATACGCCACAAATCCCTTCGGCAGGAAGAATTGCCACTGCTCTTGTGTCGCTGCCGGGCGAAAAGGCCAGAACGCTGGCCGCGGCCAATCATGCTCTGATGATCTTCGAGCGGCGTTCCGGTGCACCATTTACTTACTTTGCCGGATCGGGTTGGTCCAAGGCCGATATGCCCAACGAGGAAGATTGGAATTCTTATCTGAAGATCTTTCAGCAGTTGCATGAGCATCCCGTTGAATTCAGATGGATTAATCATTAGTGTCTTATCGCGGAAATACCTATCAGATTTGCTTTCATAGAACGTGTAGTTAATTAACTGGTAAACAGTAAGTCGAGCAGTGCGGCCAGCGAAGTCAACGTCCGATGGCCAGATGCGCCACCTGGCTGGTTTCGTCGTTCTCCTTCGAGTCGAGTTCCATTTCGCCCGTAGCCGTAGTGAACTGAATCACGATTTGGCCGGAGGGCAAGACCGCCGCCCTAAATTGCATGACGGTGGCCTCGTCCTCTCAGCCTGCAAGCGGCAACGGCATCGCCGGATTAACTTCGATGCCGTCCGCGTCTCTATTGGGTCGTGTACCAACGAACTTGGCGTCGGCGACTTCATAGTAGCCGCTGCCCGCTGAAGTGAAGATCCACTCCTGGCTAAGTTGGCTGCTGTCAGTCCCGTTGGCGCAGGTCCACATCTGCAAGACGGTTCCATTCGCCGTCCCCTGGCCGGAGGCGCCAATGCACAAGCCTCTGTTCTCATTGACAATGTTGAAAGGGGTGCTGGTTGTCAAAGTATCTTGTGCGTGAAGCAGCGCCAGCGGAATCAACAACACCAACTGACAGAGGGTGAATCGTAGGATTCCACCCTGGAGGAATCCTACGATACATTTTTGTTCTCCTTATCATTGTTCTGAAACTGTTGAATTGAGTTGGATAGTTAAGGAGATGCTGGTCCGATGCGCCATCTCTTGCCTTGGAGAGATGGCGTGGCGGACCAGCATCTCGCACTAACTCAATACGCCTTGAAGATATCCGAGAAGGCGTAGGTTCCCTGGCTGATGCCGCTGCATGACGGAGACGCATAGGTTGTTCCCGCGCAACCGCCGTTGTCCCGGCCCACTGACCACATCGCCAGTCTCGTGACGTAACTGTTGGCATTTGCAAAGTTCAACACCGTGCTCGCATCCGCTAGCGTAAAAATCTCCCCGCTGGTATCGTTCTGGCCGATCATCGGTGTAATTCCAACCGTCGAGCTCAACCCAGCCGCCTTGATCTGGGCTTCTGTATCGGCAGCAGCCTCGGTGGCGGCGCTCCCCATTTCGATGCCGGAGGAGCCGTAATCCATCGTCATGATGTTGACTACGCTCAGGGCAACTCCGTCGGACTTGGCGCTTGTCAAAAGATTCAAGCCGTCGCCGGCTACCAGTCCTGTCGGCTCCACAGGGATGGTGTAGGAGATGACGAGGCTCGGGTTTGCGGCCTTCAATCCTACCAGCGCCTGATCACGGAGCGTGATCTGCTCCGGCTCAGCCGTAGCCGCACCCTCGATGTCGAAATCGAGATAGGTGATGCCATAGCGGCTTACCGCAGTCTGATAGACAGCTTGCAGGCTCGATGCGCTCGAACAATACGCGGCTGGGTCCACGCCATCCGCGCCACCGATGGAAAAGACGACCGTGACTCCGGCTGCTTTCAGGTCCTGTACCAGAGTCAGGATGCTAGTTCCATCCGCGAGGGTATCGGTCGGCAGTGCGCCGCCCAATCCGCCCCAGCCGATGTCACATGCGCCCACCGCGTCAAGAAACGCCAGCGTGAATGCATTTACGCCGGATGCCGACTGTATTGATGTGAGATTCTCATCCGCCGTAATGCTCATATCGATATACGGAGCAAACATCTTGCTTCCGTTACCGCCGCCTCCACCACCACCGCCGCCGCCTGTCGAGAAGACCATCGAGTCGATATTCCAGCCGGCGTTGTCCTCGTTCAGAGTCAGCGTTTGCTGGCCCGCGGGCAGTGTAACCGTAGCCGTAACCGTCGTCCATGTCTGCCAGGCGCCCGTATCGGGCACTGCGACCGAACCGCTCAGATTCGTGCCCGACGAATTCGACAGATGGAAGGCATCCGAGATGGCGCTTTCCGCCGCAACCAG
>JBEKDX010000044.1:0-16709 GCA_050014135.1 Occallatibacter sp. | reverse complement strand
AAGCCCATCTCGGAGGAGAGATGGCGGCGCAGGGAGCGGACGCGGCTGAGCAGTTGCCCGCCCTGCTTCTCGTCCACCAGCGGAATCAACTGAAAGCCGATCTCGAGGGTCAGCTCTTCAAGACGCAGAAGAGAAGCCAGATCGGAGCCCTGCGCCTGCTCGGCCTTCTTCTTCTCGACAGCGCCCATCTCGGCTGGAGGAGCCGCCGGTACGCGCGCCGATGCGTGTCGGCCGCCCCAGTAGAGCGCGGCGGCAACAGAGAGAAAAGCCAGCTTGGGCAGTCCCGGAATCAGGCACATTGCGCCGGAGACCAGGCTGGCCATATAGAGAGTGGCCGGCTTGGCCAGAAGCTGCTGGTGGATCTCGCCGCCCAGCATTCCCGCCGAATTGGCACGGGTGAGGGTGATGCCGCCGGCAACGGAGACGAGCAACGATGGAATGATGGTGACCAACCCGTCGCCTACGGTCAGAACGGTATAGGTGCGCGCGGCCTCGCCCAGTTCGATGCCCTGCTGGAGGGTGCCGATCAAGAGACCTGCGATGATGTTGATGGCGGTGATCAGGATGGTAGCCAGCGAGTCTCGCTGGTTAAAGCGCGCGGCTCCGTCCATGGCGCCGTAGAACTCCGCCTCGCGGGCGATCGCCTGGCGGCGCCGTCGCGCCTCGGCCTCGTCGATCAGCCCGGCGTTCATATCCGCGTCGATGGCCATCTGCTTGCCCGGCAGGGCATCCAAGGTGAAGCGCGCGGTGACCTCGGCGGTTCGGACCGCGCCATGCGAGACGACCAGGAATTGAATCGCGATCAGGGCCAGAAAAAGCACGAAGCCGACGACATAGTTGCCGCCCACGACAAACTGCCCAAAGGCTTCGATGACTTTTCCTGCCGCCGCCGTGCCCTCCTGCCCATGCAGCAGAATGCGGCGGCTGCTGGCAATATTCAACGCCAGCCGGAAGAGGGTCAGCAAGAGAAGAAGCGTGGGAAAGACGCTCAACTCGACCGCGCGGCGAATCTGCACCGCGGAGAGAAAGACGACAATCGAGGCCGCCATCGACATTGCCAGCAGAAAATCCAGCGCAAAGGCCGGCAAGGGCACCAGCATCACGAAGATCACGCTGATCGTCACCAGAGGCAGCACGTACTCGCGCAGCCGCTGCAGGAACGACTGTGAAGGCAAGGCGCCTACGGCCAAAGCGGCGGTACTCATTGCGGACCTCCTCTATATTGGCTAGGCCCGGCTTGCGCCTTGGCCGCTGCCTCGCGCGCGCGGCGCTCGCGCATCTCGGCCTCCAGCCGCTGGCGGTAGAGATAGGCGAGAATCGCCGCCACCGCCGCGTACAGATCAACCGGAATCGATTGCCCAACCTCGACCGAGCGGTAGAGCGAGCGGGCCAGCGGCGGATTCTCGATGATCGGCACCCCCGCCCAGCGGGCCTCGGCCTTGATCTCCTCGGCCAGCAGGTTGCGCCCCTTGGCCAGCATCTTGGGCGCTTCCATGGTGGCAAAATCAAAGCCCAGCGCCACCGCATAGTGCGTCGGATTGGTCAGCACCACGGCGGCCTTCGAGACATCGTTTTTGACCTTTTTCCGCCGCGCCTGCCGTTGCAGGTTGCGAATGCGCGAGCGAATCTGCGGGTTGCCCTCGGTCTCTTTGAACTCGTCGCGGAGATCCTCGCGGCTCATCTTCAAGCGCGATTCGCGGCTCTGCCACTCCACCAGATAATCAATCAGCGACCAGGCAAAGAGCAGCCAGGCGGCGGCCAATAGCAGCCCGTAGACATCCGTGCCCAGCAACTCGAGGCGCGCGGTAGAAAACGGCGGCAGGCTCAACTGCCTGGCAACGCGCTGATAGGCGAAGACCGCCAGAATGCTCGCCGGGATCAAGGATTTGGCCAGGCGAGCGGCGGCGCGCAGTGAAAACAGGTTCTTGATATTCGAGACCGGATTGAGCCGGTCCAGCTTGAAGCCCACCGAGCCGGGATGGATATTCACCCCGCCGGTCTGCAAGACGCCCACCCCCAGGGCAGCCATCGCCACGGCCGCCATCATCACCGCCGGCGGACCAAGTATCTCGAAGGTCAGCTTGCGCAGGGCATAGAGCGTGGGCTGAATTTCGGACGGCTCCCAGCGGGCCGGCTGCCCCAGATCGAGAAAGGCGGCGAAAGTTCCTCGCCAGACAATCAGCAGATGGCTGCCCATCGCGCCCAGCACCATCACCCCAGCCAGGGTTCCGGCCGCGGACGACAGTTCGCGGCTGTGCAGGATGTCGCCTTCTTTGCGCGCCTTGTCACGCCGGTGCTGGGTTGCCTGTTCTGTGGGCTCTCCGGGCATCGCCTATCCTCCCAGCCCGTGCGCGATCGCCTGAGCGCCGTTGCCCGCTGGGCCAATCAGCCGCTCCGCCATATCCAGCAACCCGCTGAAACGCGCCTCGATGAAGCGCGGCCACAAAGCCAGCGAGCCGGTCAAGAGCATAAAGCCGGTCAGCGTCTTCATCGGCACCGTCAGCATCATTACCGGCAACTGCGGACTGAGCTTGCCCAGCACCGCCACGGCTACCTCGAGCAGCAGGGTCGCGGCCAGCACCGGCGCGGCTAGTTCCAGAGCGGCAAGAAAGATTCCTCCCGCGGCGCGCACAATCTCCAGAGCCGCGGTGGGCGCCAGAGCGTAGCTGCCCAAGGGCGCCACCCGGAAGCTGCGCACCATCGAGGCCAGCAGAATCCGGTCGAGTCCGGCGGTAATCACCACCAGCGTGCCCATCAGTTGAAAGAGGTCGCCCAACAGAGGCGTCTGAATCGACGAAGTTGGGTCCAGCAGATTGACCATCGAGAAGCTGAACTGCACTCCGAGAATCTGTCCGGCAAAGAGCATCATCTCGGTCAAAAGGGTCAGAGTGAGTCCATAAACCAGCCCCACCGCCAGCTCGCCCAGCAGCGCGGAAAAACCCAGCGAAAGATGCGCGTTGGGCAAGGTCGCCACCACCGGCGCCAGCAGAAACGCCACCGCGCCCACGAAGACCGCCTTGGTGCGCAACGGCAGCGCCGTCGAAGAGAAGAAAGGCGCAAAGGCCACCATCCCGCTCACTCGCACCAGGGCGAGCGTCATGGCGCTCAAAAAGCTCGTCCAATCCGGCATGGTGTCCTTTCTCTGAAGCGGGGTTAGCGTTGTTAACAGAGCTAGCAGGGTTAGATGCCTGATAGTCACGAACTCCGCTATCACGCGCGAAGCGCGGCTAACAACTCTAACTCCGCTACCCCAGATAGCGATGAAAATCAGAGAGCAGCAACCGCGTATAGTCCGCCATCCGCGCCAAAAACCACGGCATTCCCACCAGTAGGATCATCGCAATCGCCCCCAGCCGCGGCACCGAGGTCAGCGATTGCTCCTGCAAGCTGGTAAGAGTCTGGAAGAGGCTCAGCACAAAGCTGATCAGGATCGTCGCCACCAGCAGCGGAGCGGCCAGAATCAGAGCCTCCTTCATCAGTTGGCGCAGCAGTTCGGCTACCAGGTCGGGCGTCATCGGCATCCTTTCCCGTGCACTTCAACAACTCAAAAGCTCTTCAACAGCGAGCTGGCCAGCAGGTTCCAGCCATCCACCATCACAAACAGCAGAATCTTCAACGGCGTCGAGACCACGACCGGCGGAAGTTGGAACATTCCAATCGAAGTAGTGATCGCGGCCGTGACCATGTCGATCAAAAGAAACGGCAGAAACAAAACCGCGCCGATGGCGAAGCCGGCCTTCAACTCGGAGAGAATGTAGGCAGGAACCACCACCCGCATCGGCAGATCGTCGGGCGTATTGGGGCGCGCCACTTGCCCTGCAGCGGTAAACAGCGCCAGGTCCTTCTCGCGAGCGTACTTCAGCAGAAAGTGCTTGATCGGCTGCGCGCCCAGGTCGATGGCCTGCATGCCGGTAATCTGCCCCAGGCGATAAGGCTCGACCGCCTGCTGGTCCACTTGATTCAGCACCGGAGTCATCAGGAACCAGGTCATCATCAGCGCCAAACCCATCAGCGTCGGATTCGACGGCGCCGTCTGCGTGCCCAGCGCCTGGCGCAGGAAGTGGAAGACCACCAGCAGCCGCACCATCGGCGTCATCGCCATCAGAATCGCCGGCAGCAGCGTGATCAGCGTCAGGACAACAAGAATCGTCCACGGGGTCGAATCCCCGGGGTGAAGCCGAGCATTCAAATCAGGCAGCATCGGCACCGAGGCCGGAGCAGCCATGCTGAGCAGCGCCCATGAAGCTACCATGAGACCCTCGCGGCAGCTCGCGCTGCGGGCCGCGCCGCGCCCGGAAGCTGTGCAATGGCCTTCGCCGCTGGCCACGCCCGAACCGGAGACGTCCGCTCATCCAGCGCGAAAAATGCTGGCGCGCCCTCCGGCGAAGTCGCTACCAGAAAACGCCGCCCCTCGGCTTCGACCAGCGCCAGAGACTGCCGCGGAGCCAGCGCAATCCGCTCCAGCAACTCCAGCCGTGGCTGCCGGCGTACTCCAGAGCGCAACCGCCCCAGCAGCCAGCCCGCCAGACCGCCGGCCACTCCACCGTCCGTTTCTCGCTTCGCGCTTCCCAGATGCATCATCTTCCACCCTCAGTCCCTACTCCCCGTCTTTTCACGCCAGCCGGGTCACGCGCACCGCCAACTGCGAATCGACAACCTCGAACTCGCTCCACGCCAACTGCACTTTGCCCGAGGCCAGCGGCATATCCTCTCCATGCGCCCACATCGTCTCGATAACGTGTCCCGGCTCCAGCGTCAACAGGTTGCGCACCCGGAACTCCCGCACGGGTATTGCCACATCCAGCTCCACCGGCAACCGCGCCAGCGCCGTAGTCAGCACAATCTTGGCCTCTTCCGCCGACGGATGAGGCGATGGCACCAACGCCTGTTCAGCAATCATCTCCGGCGTCTTCGCCGCTTCCGGCGCGCGCGGCGGAGCGTTGACCGGCGGCGCGAAAGACGGCGGTGGAGCATTCGGCGGAGGCGGAAGTGGATGGATGGCGGCCATTCGCTGAGAAATCAAGCAGAAAGGTGACCAGAAGCGAGTCAGAAGGATTGGCGGGAGCTAAGAATGTCTCCGCCCCGTCCCGCTCCACAAAACCCGCCGCCAGCTTCGCTGCTACACTTGCATATAGAGATCAATAAGCGGTCTGCGGGCCTCCATCCAACCCCGGCCGCGCTCAAGCGAGGTCAATCTCCATGTCAGATTCAAACGGAAGCCAGAAATTCGCCGCCACCAGCCTGCGCCTCAAAATCGGCCTCGCCGAGATGCTCAAAGGCGGCGTCATCATGGACGTGATGAACGTCGAGCAGGCGCGCATCGCCGAAGAGGCCGGCGCCACATCCGTCATGGCTCTCGAGCGCGTCCCCGCGATGATCCGCGCCGAAGGCGGCGTCGCCCGCATGGCCCGCCCCGCGCTGATCAAGCAGATCATCGCCGCCGTTTCGATTCCGGTGATGGCCAAGGCCCGCATCGGCCACTTCGCTGAGGCGCAGATTCTTCAGGAGCTGGGCGTCGATTTCATCGACGAGAGCGAGGTCCTCACCCCCGCCGACGAGGCTCATCACATTGACAAGCACGCCTTCGCCACGCCCTTTGTCTGCGGAGCGCGCAATCTCGGCGAGGCCCTGCGCCGCATCGCGGAAGGCGCGGCCATGATTCGCACCAAGGGCGAGGCGGGCACCGGCGACGTCGTCCACGCCGTCCAGCATATGCGCCAGATCGTGAGCGAAATGCGCGCCCTCACCGTGCTTTCCGAGCAAGAACTCTACCGCGCCGCCAAAGACCACCAGGCTCCCTATGAGTTGATCCGCATGGTTGCCCAAACCGGCAAGCTGCCCGTGCCCAACTTCTCCGCCGGCGGCATCGCCACCCCCGCCGACGCCGCTCTCATGATGCAACTCGGCGCCGAGGCCATCTTCGTCGGCTCCGGCATCTTCATGAAAGGCAACGCCACCCCCCTCGATGTCGAGAACGATCCGATGGAGCGCGCCGAGGCCGTCAGCCGCGCCAAAGCCATCGTCATCGCCACCACCCACTTCAACGACGCCAAGATCCTCGCCGAAGTCAGCGAGCAGGTCACCGGAACCATGAAGGGCCTAGCCGCCGCCGCCATCGAAGAAAAAGACCAATTGCAGACGAGAGGTTGGTAAGGACTGGTCGTCCAGGCAGACCGCTTCGCGTCGATGTTTTGAAAGGGCACGGCTTTAGCCGTGCCGCATAGCCGTAAAAAATGCCCGGGCTTTAGCCCCTGAGGGACGCTTTATACGATCAAAAAGGCATTTATGAGATGACTTCTACACAGAGAGTTTAGGATTCTTAAAAACGAGGGTTGATAGATCTGAAAAGAAGGATTCCAGATTTGTGAGCGTGACCTCGGCGTCACCAGGATGACTTGCCTGAATTCGCATATCCAATCCATATTCAAGCCGCTGACGTTGGTTTGATTCAAGTATACTCATGCCATCAAGGACCCAAAGGATACGGCGGTCAGGAATTTCTCGAAGGTCGCTGATTGATTCGATGGGCGCGAACGACTTGAAGCCTTTGAAACGACCTTTGGTCTGTTTCGACATCTCATCCGCTTTCTTGTTGAACTGGTCGAATCCGATTTCTTCAATTTTTGAGTGGATGTGGTGCATCGCAGCCGACCATCCGAGAACTGCCGCCGCACGTTTACAGTCTGATTCGATGCATCGGAGCGCCTCTTCGAGATAGCCTTTCTGGTCGGGATAGGGAATCTCCGCAATGATTTTCTTTATTGCTTCGCTTGGGTTGGCCCCGCCGTGGAACATAACAGGCTGTAGCAAATCAGAATGGAAGTCCGCCTGTAGCTCCTTGATCGCTTGATGGTGGCTTTTACTTTTGTTCCGCTTACTTGCGAGACTATGGAGCTTGCGAAGGCCGTCTCGGTATTTCGCACAGATTTTTTCGTCCACGCCGAACTTCAAAATATCCGTTTCCACACGTTCTGCCCAGAGCCGGACAACATCGTCAACACTCGTCCGAAAAATCGAGGGGGCTAGCCGAACCGTGGTGGTCGTTCGGATGATCTTCTCGATTTCAGAAAGACCGTCTTGCAATGAGCGAAGTGACTCAATCACCGCTTGCTTAGTCGCCATCTTTCACACCTGCTAGTTCCTTCACAAGTGCAGCAAGCGCAGTCATTCCTTCATCCGTGAGTGACACGAGTCCATCCTTTTCTAATCCTGTAAAATATTTCCCGCTGTTTTGGAAGTTTGCATTGAAATTTTTCATGTTGTAGCTTTTCTTATTTCTGCATTCTTCCTTGACTTTCTCGCGGTCAAAAGAGAACTCGCCAGAGGTTAGTGCCCGTTGAAGCGACTGCAATAGCGCAATATCGACTTGAGTTTTGGCGAATGTGGTGGCTTTCAGCTCCCAAATCGGCTCATACTGATTCCCCTCGATGTGAAACAAGTGATCGAGTTGTTTGTCCGTCACTTGCGTCCTCTTCATGAACGCTTTAACGCGCATCGGTAGCGTATTGGGGTTGAGCCCCTCTGACTCGCTCTTATTCTTCGTCGCTTTATCATTGCGTAGCTCTTTATCCTCGTCGCGGCTCTCATCGGGCTTAGTGAGGCGCTTCCGTCCACTCATGCGGTCGAGAAGGTCTTGCAAAAGGAGTTCGTGGGTCCGGATCTGAAGCGGTTCTGGCACGGTCTTTACGAGTTCCACAATTTCTTGAATTTCGGCTTTCAGCGTAGTGTCCATCGGTGCACCTCGTTATCAACATCGGGAACTGAGTTTATCGTATGCTTAGGCAATTGGGAAAATCAACAACTAGTATATTCAGCGGATGCTGTCCTTCGCGTATTTTACGAAGGGTAGGAAACCGTCCACATTCGTTCCACGCGCCCGTATTCCGCCGCCATTCTGCTTGACGTGTACGGTTATACCGTACATGATAGAGGTGACATTGGCCTGATTGACTACTACTGAGGAGACCGAAATGCCCATGAAGAACCCGCCCCATCCAGGCGACCTGATCCGAACCGAAGTCATCGGAGCGCTCGGCCTCAGCGTGTCAACGGCTGCGGAAATTTTGCAGGTGCGCCGCGCCACACTCTCCGATCTTCTCAACGGCAACTCCGCCCTGACACCCGACATGGCGCTGCGCATAGAAAAAGCCTTCGGCCAGGAGATGGACCACCTCCTTCGTATGCAGCTTGCCTATGACGTGTCCAGGACCAGAGCGCACGCAAAGAACATCTCCATCGAGCGGTACGTGCCAGCTTAATTGGAGGGTGCTCCAGCTACGGGGTCCTCACGGACAGCTCTTCGTTCGTGGGATGGAGGTCCCGCTTTTGGGACCTGTGATACGACAAACTCCAGGTCGCGTATGCGCAGTCTGCTGCATCGCAGAGCCTGCCTCGAGCGAAGTCGAACGGTGGTTTGCAGATAATTACCATCCCAGAGCGCACAATGGAAGCATGAACCACGACCACAGCCCCGGGAATTTCCTGACCCCTAACCCCAGCCTGAGGTACCCCCCCCACCCCCCCCCTAAAATATGCATTTTGGCGTAAAGATTTTGCAGGTAATTAATTAGTAACGAGGCCGTCGGGTGAGGCGATCAAGGTGGTGCTCATGCCGGAGTAGCCTCGGAAGCCACCGAATCATCCCATCGCGATAAAAGACGCCCATCGAGATGACTACCCGGAGAGACTCCGGAATCACGATTCGCTGAGTTGAAACTGCTGGACCAGGCCATCGAGCGTGCCGGCGGTGCTCAACAGTTCGCCGGCCGCGGCCAGCACCTGTTCGGTGCCGCTGGCGTTGTCTTTTGCGTTGGCGGCCATTTGGCGCATCGAGTCGCTCACCTGACGGGCGGCGACCGCCTCATGGTGCGCGTCCTTGGCTATCTGCTCGACGCGTTCCTGAACCTCGACTACGATTTTTTCGATGCTGTCGAAGGTGCTGCTCAGGCTGGAGACGGCCTCGGCGCTGCGGGCCGCGTGCTCTGAGGCATTCAGAATCCCACTGGCGACTTGTCCAGTCTCCTCCTCGATGCCACTCACCAGGTCAGCCACCTGGCGAGTGGCCTGGGCGGTGCGTTCGGCCAGGCGGCGCACCTCGCCGGCCACCACCGCAAAGCCGCGCCCATGTTCTCCCGCACGCGCCGCCTCGATGGCGGCATTCAGGGCCAGCAGATTGGTTCCCGAGGCGATCTCTTCGATCACTCCGACGATGGCGCCGATCTGCTTGGTGCGTTCATTCAAAGTGGCGACGCGGTTGGCGCTTTGCTGGGTGTCCTGGCTGAGTCCCTGGATGAGATGGACGGCGGCGGCTACCTGTTCGCCTCCCTGGCGGGCTGCCTGGGCTGCCGTCCGGGCGTGTTCAGAGGCTTCATCGGTGTAGCCAGTCGAGTGGGCGATATCGCGCGAGAGTTGGTCCACGGCGCCTGAGGCATCTTCGGCGCTTCGTCGTTGTTCGTTCATGCGAGCTACGGCGGCGTCAGAGATGCCGCGAATCTCGCCGGACTTGGCCGTTGTGGCCGCCGAGCCATCGCGCACCTGCAACAGGGCGTGCCGAAGCCGCAGGACAAACTGGTTGAAGCCAGTGGCCAGAGCGCCGATCTCGTCGTTCCGCTCGATCTCGATCCGGGTATTCATATCGGCGTGGGCCAGCCGATCGGTCAAGTACAGCACTGGGCGCAGCACCAGCCGGCTCAGCAGCAAAAACTGCAACACCACGATCACGCCCACCAGAATCGCTGCCGCCACGGCCAGCATTCCCGCTATGCGCAACATACGCGCCGTTACGTCCGACTTCGGATAAGCGGTCAGAACGGTGTATCCCCAGGCCGGATAGCTCTCCTCATGTATCACCCAACCAACCGGATTTTTACGCAGCCGCGCCAATTTATCCGTAGTGACTTGATTGCCATGAAAGACGATCTCTCCCGAGGGCTTGAGCAGCGCCACGAAGCCATGGTCCAGGATGCTGGCCTCCTCGATCAGCTTGCCCAGCGATGTGATCGAGTCCAGCCGGAAGCCGGTGTACCAGGCACCGGCCAGTTTGCCGTCGCCGTCCAACATAGGCTGGTAGTTGGTGGTGTAAGGCACGCCCAGAATGTCCACGACACCCTTGAAGGATTGGCCCTGGCTCAGAGCGGCGAAGGCCTTGCCTTTGGGATCAAGTACCGTACCCACCGCCCGCGAGCCATCCGGCTTGAGGACGCTGGTGGTCACGCGGGTGAAGCTGCTTCCGTCCCAGACAAAGAGTGTACCCGTGCCACCGGCCAGTTCCTTCAGGTGGTCTACCATGGCAAAATTCATCACCTGAGATTCGCCTCCCATGTGGAGATCGGGAACAGTCTTGCCGGCGACAACGGCGCTTCCCTTGAGCGAGGGCACCCCTTTCAGCCGGCTTTGGTCCTCAAGAATGTGCATGGCGCTCTCCACCTGGGCGCTGGAGAGCTGGTCGATGGTCGCCAGACGGCTGATCGCCTCATTCGACTGGAGGACGGACTCCCGCACCGCCTCCTCTTCGACCCGCGCCGAAACGATGCGCCAGGTAATGACAGAAAAGATGAGGCAGGTAATGAAAACCACCAGCATGGTATAGACGGCAAGGCGCAAACCTAGCGAGGAGTGCTTCATGGCAGAGCAGAGCCCTTTCCTTCGCCCGCACGGCTCGATCTCAAGCCGGAAGAACCAGACAGGCGCTTGAGGAGGATATCGGCAATAAAGGAAAGCGCTTGAGGAAGTCGGAAGAAAGAAACGGGGCAAGTGGGCGCTTTACAGCAAAAACGCACCGCAAGGCAGCGGCTGCAATCCCCTGATACGGCTCCGAGACTGGTTCGGGTACAGCGAGAAATCGACCGGCGCAGGTCTGACCCTTGCCTATTGATTGCCCTTGTCGCCCTTGGAGAAGGGATTAAAATGGAAGGGCATTTCGGCGCTGGACGGCCTTTTGCTCTTGCCGTTGGAGTCCTCGCGCAGCACGGTGCGCTGGGAGTTGATGCACATCCAGCCGCCGCGCGCGTGCTCGAAGACATGGGTAAAGACGCCTTTTTCTTCCACTTGGTTGGAACTGGAGATGGCCTTGTGATGCAGCACGTACGTGCCGTTGGCCACCGCAACGTCACCCAGCATACGCACTGTGATCACCCGCTGCTCCAAATGCAGGGACTTGTCTTCAAGGGTAATCAATTGAGCCAGTTGCTGGTTGCGCGTTGTGATGTCGCCCGAGGCGGAGACATCCACAAACAAAGGCGAAAGCACCAGTTCCAGGGCGTACTGGTCTCGCTGGTTGATAGCGTTGGCCCAGGAATCTTCGATCTTCTGAAAGTCGCGAATCTCCGGACTTTCAGCCGAGGTGACTGCAGGTTGAGTAGCCGTGGCAGTCGGCGCGGGAGTCGGATCCTGTGCCAAGGCAGTGCAGTACGAGAGCAGCAAGACAAAAAAAACAGCCACAATACGGGAAATTAGCACCATGAACTCCATCATGACAGTTGTCGTGGATCAGCTACAGCAGTTTCGAGGGCATTCGGGTGAGGGGTGTGCCCCTGATCCCTATCCTTCTGATGATAGCTCTTTGACTCGGCAGAATGATCGTGGGAAGCGTTAAAAACTGTGCAATTGCATTTACGGCATCCTTAGATCTCGCTCAGTGCAGGCTTAAAATCCGCCGCCTTTCAAACCTCATTTCCGCTAAAGCGTCTCTGTCAGCGCTTCGGTACGCTTGCTCATCCTGGCGGTCCGCTCCAGTTTGTCCCAGTTGAAGGGCTTGCCGTCGATGGCGCGCTTCAGGGTTTTGAAGAGCACGATGGAAAAGACCTGCCGGTAGGCGAAGCGTTGCAGCCAAATGTGGAAAAGCAGCCAGCCATCACCCTTGTTGGCGGGATGGCGGCGCTCCAGCGAGAAGGCCACTGTGGATGTGATGAAGTCGATGACTAGGAAGCCGAGGAAGTAGACCAGCAGCCTGTCGAAGTTCGCCGCCGAGGCTGCCAGGGGATGGAAGTGGCGATCCATGAAATAGTTGACGATGCCCCAGAGGAACATCAGGTCGATAAATGGCGAGACCAGAGGCAGCAACATCTGGAAGATGAGTATGTTCGGTAGAGCAAAGAGGCCCATGGCCTTGTTGCGGACAAAGGCCAGCCGATGCTTCCAGACGGCCTGCAGAATCCCGAAAGACCAGCGGAAGCGCTGCCGCATCAGGCCCTTGGCGTCGATGGGCGCTTCGGTAAAGGCCAGCGCGCGATCCTCATAAACCACCTTGAGGCGCTGTTCGAGTAGAGCCATGGTCAGATCGGCGTCTTCAGCTACGGTGTTGATGGGATAGCCGCCGACGGCTTTGACGGGTCCTGTGCGCCATGCGCCAATGGCTCCGGGAACCACGACCACGACGTTGAATAGATCCAGTGCCCGGCGCTCGAAGTTCTGACTGGTGATGTACTCGAGGGCCTGCCAGCGGGTCCAAAGGTTGACGCGATTGCCGACTTTGGCGTTTCCGGCGACGGCGCCAACCAGCGGGTCCTCGAAGTGGGGGATCAGCTTGCTGATGGCGTCCGCAGCAATAACGGTGTCGGCGTCGATGCCGACATAAACCTCTTCAACCAGGCGGTCGAGTGCGAAGTTCAGCGCAGCAGCCTTGCCGCCGTTGGGTTTGGTCAGCACCTGGACGCGCCCGGCAGCGATCTCAGTCGCATACGCCGTACGGGCAACCTCACAGGTGTTGTCGTTTGAGCCGTCGTCTATGACGATGATGTGCAGGTTCGCGTAGTCGGAATTGAGCACCGAGCGAATCGTGCGCACGATGACCTTTTCCTCGTTGAAGGCTGGGATGAGCACCGCCACGCGGGGATTGATGCCCGGCGAAGCCGCGCGGTGCGGGCGGCGCAGGCGGTCGATGACGGCAAAGATTCCCACCAGCAGCAAGCGACCGGTCATGAGTATGTTGCCGAAAAAGAAGACCATCACGATGAACTCGCCGATGATGGCCATGCTGGAGAAGGCGATGGAGTCGGGCAGAGTGCTCAGGTATACTTTCCAACTCAGTTTTGGCATCACCTCGGCGGTGGTTTTGCCCAGTAGCGTGGAGACGGGAACGATGGAGTAGCCGCGGGCACGCAGCGCGTCAATCAGCACCGGTAACGCGGCCACGGTAGCGGAGCGGTCGCCACCGCCGTCATGCATGAGGATGACGGAGCCGCGAAACTGCGGCTTGACCTTCATGATTTCCAACTGCTCGAGGATCGACTGGGTCATCTCGGCCGGCGTCTTGCGTGGATTTTCATTCCAGTCATTGGTGTCCAGCTTGCTGCCGATGATGGTGTAGCCGGCTTTCTGAATGATTTCTACCGGTGCGGCCTCGTCGTCGGTGTCCGGCTCCTCGTCGATATCGTAAGGGGGGCGGAAGTAGAGCGGCTGAATGCCCAGCTTGCTCTCGAAAAGATGCTCGGTGAATCTGATCTCCAGATCGAGCTGATTGTTGGAGATTTCGCTTATGTCGGGATGACTCCAGGTGTGGTTGCCAATCTCATGGCCTTCGCGCACCACACGCTTCATCAGGCCGACATTCTGTTGGCCCTCGTCGCCGATCATCAGGAAGGTGCCTTTGGCGCCCTTGTCGCGAAGAATATCGAGAATCTTCGGCGTCCATTTGGGGTCGGGACCATCGTCGAACGAGAGCGCAACTTCGTTCGCGTGATAGCCGTATTGCTCAATCGTGTACGTGCGCGGATACACCTCCATGTGCTCATCGATGATCAGCTTCTTGCGCGGATCAGGCTCGTCGCTGTCTACAACGACTGTGCGCTTGCCAGCCTGGGGCAGGCCAGTGACACGAATGATGTCGCCGTCGCCCTCGGTGTCCACATCGTGGCCGGGTTGCACCTGGCCGAGCGCCTGCAGCGCGTCAGGACTGCTGGGCTTGTCCCAGACGTTCCACAGCGAACTGTCCTCCTCGCCCAGGCGATAGAGAGCGAAGGTCTGCAGGCCAAGTGCACGGGCGACGCGCAGCTCATTCAGCACCGTAACGCCATCCAGGAACCAGACCACGTGGCGTTGATTCAAGTCCTCGTCGATGTACTCGAAGTGCGGATTGAGGCTGTCGTCATCGAGATCCATATCGGCGTCGGAGTCGGAGGCGCGCTGTAGGGCCTCGGAGACGGCAAAATCTTCGGTGTTGAGCACCTTCGGCTTGGGGTGCCTGCGGTCCTTTGGGTTGGGAATCGAGAGCGTCCAGTCGTAGCCGTAGTTGGCCAGGGCGCAGATCAGCTTCTCCTTGGGCACGACTTTGAGCGCGCGGGTCAAATTATTGACGAACCAATCCTGGCTGGCGATGGGGCCCGGATTGCTGGTGGTTTGGTGCTCGTCGTAATTCATCAGGATAATGCCGTCTGAGTTGCCGGCAATCTGCTTCAGTTCTTCGTCTGTGGTGGAGACCATGGTGTTGACGTAGAGCCGCAGATTGCGCGCGTGCAGGTCGGCATAAAGTTCCCGGATGAAGAGCAGATAGCTCTGGCTGCCGCTGTCAGGCAGGCTTTCAAAGTCCAACGAAAGGCCGCGATAGGCCGGCATCGCGGCAAAAAAGTTGACAATCTGCTGGCGCAGCAGGGCGCGCTTGTTCCCATCTGCCAGTACGCCGGCAATGGCCGGGTCCCAGCTCTGCGTGTTGGGGTTGAAGTTGTTCAGGTGAGGAAAGATTTCCGTATCTTCCTTGGCTGCCTGGATGACTCGCTTGACCTTGTTCAGATCGTCGGGATCATGCACCGTCGCGCCGTCAATCAGTGGAAACTCGCGATGGGTGTCGTTGTTGATTCCCAGCAGCATTCCCTGCGGGGCGTCCACGTGCAGCCAATCGGGAAAGAGGAGATCGATCTGGTGAACGTGCTCCTTGAGCGAGGAGTAGCTGGCCTCGTCGCTCTGGACGTAGTAGGCGGCGCGCAAACCTTCACCGGTGTTGAAGGGAATGTCGGAGGGCTTGCGGTTGGATTTGCGGCGCGCGGGGCGCTGGTTTTTTGCTCCGTGCAGCAACACCGGCCGGTCCGGCAATGCCTTGTAGTTGTGCCGGGGAGTAAGCAGCAACAGCTCCGGTAACTGTTGATAGCGCAGCACATTGAAGATGAAAGCAGCCAGAACCAGTGTGGTAACCACGGCCGTCACATCCAGGATGCGGCGCAGCCGCTTCCATCGCTTACGTTGTGGATCGAAGAATATCTGTCTATCGGGCATGAATGTCCTGGAAAATCCTCTTTGTAAGAGCCGTCTCTGCAAAAATCGGGGCGCGAAAACCTGTAAAACAGTCTACGCTATACATTACGAATCGTATGGAAGCTGCCTCCATGAGTCAATCGACACTCTTGCGCCGGATTCTTCATCGCCCGGCTGCAACTCTTTCCGTCCTGCTGGCCCTGGCCGCCGGACTGGGTCTGCGCCTGTGGATGCTAAGGTTTTATGAGGTCAACGGCGACTCGCTGATCTACGGCGGCCTGGCCAAAAACCTGCTGCTGCACGGTCAATATGCGATCACAGGCTCCGACGGCGTGCTGCACTCGACGCTGATTCGGCTGCCCGGCTACCCACTCTTTCTGGCCGCGTGCTTCCGTCTCTTCGGGCTGGAAAATTACGCCTGGGTTGCGTACACGCAGATTGCGCTGGAGCTGGCCGGCTGCCTGCTGCTGGCCGATTTCGCGCGGCGCATTGCTCCGGTCCCGCTACGCGCTGGGGCCGCGCATTGCACACTGTGGCTGGCCGCGCTCTGTCCGTTTACCGCCATCTACGCCGCCGAACCGCTGACCGAGGCTTTGACGCTGTTCATGATCGCGCTGGCGCTGTGGTCGGCGGCGCGCTTCGGCGAGCGGCCAGGGTGGGCTCCGGCGCTGTGTTTTACGTTTGCGATCACCTATGCGGCCCTGCTTCGGCCCGACGGTGCGCTGCTGGGCGTCGCACTGGCGCCGGCGATGGTGTTTGGACTGAGGCGCGGGAAAGAGATGCCGGGGATAGAGGAATCTCCGAATGTCACCCGCGCCGTAGGCGCAGTCGTCATTTGCCCCGCGCTTCAGCGTGGGGTAGGCGCAACCAAAAATTTTCCGGAGTCCCGTAGGGACGGCGCTTATGCTCCGCGTACTTCAAATAGCGCGGTCCGCCTGATCCGCATGGCCGTGGTCTGCGTGCTGCTGGCGCTTGCCCCCTTTGCCGCCTGGAGCTGGCGTAACTGGCAGCTCTTCCACGTCTTTGAGCCGCTTGCCCCGCGTTATGCCAACGACCCTGGCCAGGAGACCTATCCCGGCTGGCAGCGCTGGGTAAAAAGTTGGTGCCTGGACTACGTTTCGACCTACGAGGTCTACTGGCCGGTTCCGGGCGAGCGGCTGGATCTGACTAAGCTGCCTAGCCGGGCCTTCGATTCGCCCCAACAGTACGCTGAGACTGCGGCGCTGGCGGATGACTACAACCTCCGGGACCAGGCCAAGGACATCGTGCCGGATGTGGATGCGCGCTTCGGGCAGTTGGCCGATGAGCGCATCGCGGCCCATCCATGGCGCTACTACCTCTGGCTGCCGCTGGGCCGGGTGGCCGATATGGCTCTGCGCCCGCGCGTGGAAAACATGGACATTGACCTGGACTGGTGGGTTTACCAGCACCACCACACCGAGACGCGCTTCTGTTGGGAGTACGCGGGGTTGAACGCACTTTATCTGCTGCTGGCCTTGGCGGGGCTGTGCTTACGTCCACGCTTT
>JBEKDX010000043.1:0-16790 GCA_050014135.1 Occallatibacter sp. | reverse complement strand
GCAGTTAATTAATTCGTTACGATGCCGTGGAGGACTTCCCTTCATACAATCGCTTTGGCCTTCGCGCACGCTGCTTTCGCCGTCGCGCAAACCCTGCTATTCTAAAATTCACATCCGCCTGCAGTGCGGGAGAGCTTCTAGAGCTTCGAGTGAAAGAGGAACCAAGTGGCAGACACCACCAAGATTGAAGATACCCAGGAACGGAAGAAACTGAAGCGCGCCGCCCGCAAGAAGGCTGCTCCCAAGGCCAAGCGGACAGAACCGCGCGGTTCCGCAAAGAAAAAGGTCAAAAAGCTGGCCCGCGGCGTCTCCAAGCGTTAAGAGATTGCAGGTACAAAGACGCGGTTTCGGGCCGGTCCGATTGATTCTGCGCGGATAAATGCCCAGGAACGCTCCGTGCCCCATCCTTTCGCGTTCATTGCGAAAGGGTGGGAAGCCACCAGCCCACACCGGCTTCCTCAAGCCGGCAGGTCTCTGCAATTCACTGCTTCCCGCCGCCTGCGGGATGAGGAGAACTGTCCTGTTCAACCAACTGGTTGCGCGCAAGTCCATTGATAAGCTGATCCTCGACTCGGAAGAGCCCGAGCATCGGCTAAAAAAGTCTCTTGGCCCGTGGTCGCTGACCGCGCTGGGCATCGGGGCGGTGATCGGCTCGGGTATCTTCACCGTCATCGGCACCGCCATCTCCGGCGAAAAGTTCGATGCGCCCAGCATTCCCAATACGCCGCTGGCGCACTATATCATCACCCACACGGCGCTGGCCGGGCGGCCAGGAGCCGGTCCGGCGATTGCTGTCTCGTTGTTTCTCGTCGCCATCGTCTGCGCGCTTACCGGCCTATGTTACGCCGAACTGGCCTCGATGATACCTATCGCCGGCTCGGCGTACACCTATACCTACGCCACCATGGGCGAGCTGATCGCCTGGATCATCGGCTGGGACCTGATTTTAGAGTACGCCGGTTCCAACATGACCGTTAGCGTCGGCTTCGCCGCCCATATTGTCGATCTGCTCGATTGGTTCGGCCTGCATCCCTCGCCCATCTGGCTCTCACCCGCCTATCTGCCAGGAGGCCTGCAAGACCTGGCCGGCAACTGGCTCTACCACCCCGGCTGGCACTTCGGCTTCAACATTCCCGCCTTCCTGATCGTCCTGGTGCTCACCGTGATCCTAGTGCGCGGCATTCGCGAGTCGGCCAGCACTAATAACGCAATGGTGGGCCTCAAGCTGATCGCCCTCGTGATTTTTGTCTTTGCCGTGATCGGCTTCATCCATCCCAGCAATTGGCATCCCTTCATGCCTAACGGCTGGAGCGGCGTGCTGACTGGCGGCTCGATCATCTTCTTCACCTACATCGGCTTCGACTCGGTCTCGACAGCCGCCGAGGAGTGCCATCGGCCGCAGCGCGATCTGCCCATCGGCATTATCGCCACGCTGGTCGTCTGCACCGTGCTCTACGTCGCCGTCGCCGTTTGCCTCACGGGACTCGTCCCATGGCAGTCGATGGTGGGTGATGCCGCTCCCGTCGTCAACGCGCTCAAAAAGCTCTCCGTGCTCCCCGGCGCGCATTCGCTCCACTGGGTCCGCTTGGTCGTTCTCTTTGGCGCCATCATGGGCATGCTCTCTTCGATCCTGGTCTACCAACTCGGTCAATCGCGCGTCTGGTTCTCGATGTCCCGCGACGGCCTGCTTCCCAAGGTCTTCTCGAATGTCCATCCGGTCTTCCGCACCCCAGCCTTTTCCACCTGGGTGGCGGGCTTCGTGGTGGCCATTCCTTCGGGCCTCTTCGACATCGGCACCCTGGCTGATCTCTCCAACATCGGCACCCTCTTCGCCTTCGTGCTGGTCTCCATTGGAGTGATCGTGCTGCGCATCCGCGAACCGGAGCGCCGTCGCGGTTTCCGCGTACCCTTTGGCCACTTGATACCGGTGCTCAGCGTCGTCTTCTGCCTGTTGCTGATGGCCGGGCTGCCTATCATCACCTGGTACCGCTTCCTGATCTGGCTGGTAATCGGCCTGGTGATCTACTTCCTCTACAGCCGCCACCGCTCCGAGTTCGCCGGGCTCAAGTAGCTCTCGATCTGTCACCCTGAGCGAGTGTTGCGAAGTCGAAGGATCTGCTTTGCTCCAACTCCCTACTGTTTCGGCCCGCCGTTGGGGTAATCGACGCGGATAGTCAGAATCTCGTAGGGATGAATCGGCGCCGTGACCACATCGCCCACCACAGCCAGCGGCGCGCCCTCCGGCGTCTCCATCAGATTGGTGACGGTTGCGCCCGTCGCTCCGGGCGGAACATGAAACTCGGCGGTCGTCTCCTTGCCCGCCCACTCATAAACTCTGAAGATCAAGCCATTCGCGTCTTCGGCTTTCTTCACGGCGGTCAAGACAACATTCTCCGGCTCGACCGAGGCGAAGGAGTGCGACGGGGGCAGCGAGCCGGCATGAGCCGTCGTCACTACCGCCGTCAGCGGATAGTTGTACTCGTAGCCGTGGCGCACGGTGAGCGCCTCCTTCCACGTTCCCGCGTGGGGATAGAGCGCATAGTGGAAGTGATGGTGGCCTATGTCGGCTTCGGCGTCGGGCCATTTGGGCGAGCGCAGCAGCGTCAGCCGCAGCACGTTGCCCACCGCGTCGTAGCCGTACTTGGTCTGGTTCAGCACGCTCAGGCCGTGAATCTTGCCGTCCGCGTCCGGCCCAGAGAGATCGGCCCAGCGCATCGCCTCGACTTCAAACTGCGCTCTTTCCCAACTATTGTTGCGCGTCGTCGGCCGGTCGATGGTGCCATAAGGAATCTCGTAAGTGGCAAAGGGAGCAGAGGCGGCAAGCGGAAAGGCCGCCTTGAGCAGTACGTGCGACTCGTGCCAGTCGATGTCGTTGTCAATGTCGATCTGATCGCCAATCAGACGAATCGTTTGAACAAATTTCGAGTTTTGCCAAGTATGCGTTATCCGAATCGACGGCGCAGGATAGTTCACGCCAGGGCGTTTAAATGGATCAGACTCACCGTCGATTAATTCAACAGATTGTGTAGCTGGTGGAACGTCAATCCGATTGCTAAGAGTATCAATATTCCACGCATCGTAGTCCTTGGGAGTGTCCTTAAAGAACTGAAGTTGGTTTCCACAAACACCCGGAGCAATTGTATTAATGCCTGATTCTTTATCAATGAGGCTTGTAATACATCCCGTAGTCTTGTCTAACTGAAGAATAAGATGCTGATTTTCAATCGTGATAAATTGAGATGATTGCGACTTTTTTGGGCCGGGCAAATCGATGATCATCTCGCGGTTCTGTTGAATCGCAATTACTTTATATCCCATCGGTGGAACAGCGGAAACATGAATTTCAATTTCAACCCTTCCAGACATTGAGTCCCACGAAACAATGCGGGCCGGTAATGGTGTCCACCTGGTTGTAGTTGTGTCAAACAAGATTGGATAACCTAACTTAGGATTTACGTGCGCCGTTATCGAAAGTTCACCCGAACGTTCCCATCCAAGCGGATTAAAGACGACGACGGGAATCGCCATTGGGTCTTTCGTCTCAGTGTCAATTCTCTCCGCAACCGCCTCCAGCGCCCCGGCATCCATCTCATTCGTAGACCAGCGGACGACATCGTAATCCTTTTGTGCATCCTTATAGATGACGCCGATGCCCGAGCCGGCGGCCAGATCATGGAACTGGCCGAAGAGCACCTTCTTCCAATCTTCCGTGAGTTCTTTTGCCGGATACGCGCGGCCATCGAGCCACGCCAGCGAGGCCCACTTCTCTGCGTCCAGCACTTCGACCTCGGCCTCGCGCATATTCTTTTTGTGGTTGGCCTGCGTGGTCATCACGCCGCGATGGTACTCGAAGTACAGCTCGCTCTTCCACGTCGGAATGCTCACCATGCCGGGAACCGCTGGCGGAGGCGTGTAGCCCTTTGCAATCGACTGGTAATTCCAGACGGGACTCTCCGGCGCAATCTGTTTTTCGAGCGAGGAGAAGTAACTCAGCGCCGTTCCGAACTCGATGTGCGGTGTTACAGGGGCTAAAGCCCATTTTTCAATTTGGGTTTTTCCGTACGGGCTAAAGCCCGTACCCTTCGAAGCCCAGTGGAATCCCTCGTCGAGAATCGCGCGCGTGGGTCCGCCGCCGTGGTCGCCCACGCCGTAGAGATCCATCATGTTGCTCAATCCAGGCGTTAGCGCGCGTGCAATCGCAAAGTCGCGCGCCAGCCGCACCGGGTTCAAGTTGTCGTTGGCATAGTCGTGCGGAAAGTAACTCAGCACCTTTGAGCCATCCGGCGACTCCCACCAGAAAAACTTGAAGGGCATCTGATTGGTGTCGTTCCAGGCCATCTTTTGTGTGACAAAATAATCCACGCCGCTCTTCTTGTAGATCTGTGGCAACTGCCAGGTGTAACCAAAGCTGTCCGGATTCCAGCCGACGCGCACGTCCACGCCGTAGGCCTGTTTGTACCAGCGCTTGCCGACGAGCAACTGGCGCACCAGCGATTCGCCGTCGGGCATATTCAGGTCCGGCTCGACCCACATTCCGCCGACGATCTCCCAGCGGCCTTCCTGGATGCGCTGCGCAATCTGGGCGTTCATCTCGGGATACTTGTCGGCGAGCCATTCGTTGTAGGCCGCCGCCGATTGCGTGTAGGTGTATTGCGGATACTCGTACATCAACTGAAGCGCCGTTCCAAAGGTCCGCTTGACCACGTCCACCGTCTCCGTCCACGGCCAGAGCCACGCCGCGTCGATGTGCGAGTTGCCGGTGAGGTGAAAGGTGGCCTGCTGGAGCAGCGGCGTGAGGGCTTCGAGTTTGGCGTGCGCGGCCAAAAGGCTAGCGTCAAACTTCGCCTGATCGTGTGCGTCAAGTGCGTTCAAGTCAACCTTGTTGATGGCCAAATTGAGGATGTCGATCGGCTGGGTTGAGTCCAGAAATATCTTTTCCGGAGCCAGCGAGGGCAGCAGCAGTGCGGCGGACAAAAATTCCTCACGCAGATCTTCTGGGTTAGGACGGCCTTCGGCGAAGTCGATCTTCAGCGTCGCGCCCTGAAAGCTCTTGGTGTCCACGGTGTGCAGCAGCTTGACGGCGACGGTGATGGTGTCGCCGGGCTTGGCCTGATCGAGCAATACAATCGGCTCCAGGTTGTCGCCCATCGCCACGCGGCGGCCATTGAAGTAGAGAATCTCCGGCATGGGACCGTTGGCTTCGGCGTGAAACTGAAACCAGATGCGCGCGCCGCTCAGGTCGTAACCGCCGAGGGTGTCGGGCACCTGATAAGTCTGGCGAAACCAGAGCGCCTCCTTGGGGGCGGAGCCTTTGGCGGCAACCTGCCAGCCGCTATCGTCCAGATTCACTTGCTCGCCGTGCGCCAGGTCGCCGGCGTGCATCTTCCACACGCCATCGGGCAACTCGCGCAGGCTGTTGAGGCGGCTGATCACAGCCTGCGACTCGGCCGGCAGCGAGGCGGCAAACTTGGCGGCATCAGCGGCGCTCTGCGCGCAGGAGGGGCTGGCAAAGAACGGAACGGCGGCCAAGACGGCCAAAAGAGGCAAGCGCACATTCAAAACAGATTTCATCGCGGAAAATCCTCACCGACATGGTAAGTCATTCAAGGCTACATCCGCCGTCACCCGGAATCGAAGATTATTTTGGCGCATCCAAAAAGATAGACAGCATCGGAAATCCCGGTTACCCGCCCGCGCTTCCTTTTTCGGAGGCTGGACGGAAGGAGAACAGCCGGGGAGAATAATACTCCGTCTCGCAGGATGGTACATCGTCCTTCACTGAGAGGCGCATACTAGTAGACAAGCCGTGTTTTTGAGGTGCGCCCCCCCTTGGGTTCCCTCGTCTCCATCCCGGCTTCTACACTGGCAAGTGAGGTTTGACTCAGGGCGCTCCGAGAGCGGTCTGTGGTGAGACTCAGGTTTTGCAAGGGCACGACTTGAGTCGTGCCGCAAATGCGTGACAAAAATGATGGGCTTTAGCCCCTGAGGAATGTTTCCGGCATTTCGGAGTTTTACCAGTGGCTCTTAGTGGCTCGATGGACCAACTCACGGCGCATCGCAATGCTGCCGATCAAAGAACGGGAATCACAGAGAGGAATTCATGACTGCTGCTCGCTATCCCGGCATCCGGGTTACCGCAAATGGAAATCAGCTGGTCTCGTACCACACCGAGACGCGCATCGCCGACGCTGGAGTTTTTTATCCCATTACACCCTCCACCGAGGGCGGCGAGCTCTTCCAGCAGGCTTATGCCGAAGGCCACTTGAACGTCTTCGGACAGAATACGATAGCGATTGAAACCGAGGGCGAACACGCGGCCCAGGGCGGAGCCATCGCCCACTCGGTCTGCGGCAAGCGGGTGGTCAACTTCACCAGCGGCCAGGGTGTTGTGTATGGAGTCGAGCAGTACTATCACGCACCCGGCAAGGCCTCGACGATGGTGCTGGAAGTGGGTGCTCGCGCCCTCACCAAGCAGGCTCTCAATGTGCACTGCGGCCACGACGACATCTACGCCGCGCTCGACACCGGTTGGATCATGCTCTTCGGCAAGGACGCGCAGCAGGCCGCCGATCAGGCGCTGATTCTGCGCCGCGTCACCGAGCTTTCGCTCACGCCCGGCATGAACATCATGGACGGCTTCCTGACTACGCATCTGGAGCGCACCTTCTACAAACATGAGTCAGGATTGATCCGCGAGTACCTCGGCGCGCCCGAAGATATCATCGACTGCCCCACCGAGGCGCAGCGCACTCTGTTCGGCCCAACGCGCCGCCGCGTTCCCAAGATGCTGGACCTAGCCAACCCCATCCTGCTCGGGCCCGTGCAGAATCAGGAACACTACATGAACGGCGTCGTCGCGCGCAGAAACAACTTCGCCGAGCCGATTCTTGAATTCCTCGAAGAAGCCTACAAGCAATTTGCCGAACTGACCGGCCGCAGTTATGGACTTATCAGCAAGTACAAGACCGATGACGCCGAGACCGTATTTGTTTCGCTCGGTTCGGCCGCTGAAAACATCGAGGCCGCCGTCGATTATCTGCGCCAGACGCGCTCGGCCAGCGTAGGCTCGATTCACGTCAATGTGATTCGCCCCTTCCCTGAAGACGCCATCGTGGCCGCGCTCAAGGGCAAGAAGAATGTCATCATCCTCGAACGCACCGATGAGGCTCTGGCCGGCGACAATCCGCTGGGCCGCGATATTCGCACCGCCTTCTCCAAGGCAATTCAGACCGCGGGGCTTTCTCTCGCAGATGTTCCTAAAATCTATGGCGGCAGCTACGGCCTGGGCTCGCGCGACTTCCGCCCCGAGCACATTATCGGCGCGTATGAGTTTGCCGCTGCTGGCCGCGCCCGCAAAGACGGAAAAACCGCGGCGGATGGAGTTACTTTCTTTGTTCTGGGCGTTGACCATCCCTACGCGGTAGTTGGCGACGAGACTCCATCTCTGCTGCCCGAGGGCGCCGTCGCCGTGCGCTTTCACTCGATTGGCGGCTGGGGCGCCATCACCACCGGGAAAAATCTGGGTGCGATTCTCGGCGATCTCAACGATCTGATCTATCAGCGCGACGGCCTCAAAGATGAGCTAGGCAATCCCAAGGAAGTGATCCACGTCAGCGCCAATCCCAAGTATGGTTCGGAGAAAAAAGGCGCACCCACCAGCTATTTCATGGTCGCCGCCAAGGACCGCATCCGCGTTAATTGCGACCTGCGCCATGTTACTGTGGTTTTGTGTTGCGACCCCAAGGCCTTCACTCACTGCAACCCGCTCGACGGCATGGCCGAGGGCGGATCACTGGTTTGGGAGTCCGATCAGCAAGGCGATCAGGCCTGGGAACAGTTACCGCTGTGGGCGCGCAAGCAGATCATCGACAACAAGATTCGCGTCTTCACTCTGCCCGGATTTGAAATTGCAAAAAAGGCCACCGACCGCGGAGACTTGCAACTGCGCATGCAGGGCAATGCCTTTCTCGGCGCATTCTTCCGCGTCAGCACGCTGCTGAAGGAGTTCGGCATCACGCAGGAGCAGTATCGCGCCGTGGTCCGCGAGCAATACGTCAAGAAGTTCGGCAAGCTCGGCGAGGCCGTGGTTGACTCCAACATGGAAGTGATGATGCAGGGCTTCGATCAGGTGACGGAAATCAAGATTGGCGCGCTCTCGGCGGCAGACCACTCGTCCCTGCGCGGAGCGGCGCTGATGCCGATTCTGGAAACTGTTGCCGCTGGCTCCAGTTGCGGCTCCGGATGTCGCTCCCATGCGCTGCCCGCCGGCCAGGAGCCGCGCGTACCGCTGGCCAGAGTAGCTGACTTCGACGCGGAGTTCCGCTCGCACTTCGGTTACAACCAGCCCGCCTCGCCGCTCGCAGCAGTGGGCATGATCGCCGCCGCCACTGGCGACACGGCCTCGAAGTATGTCGCCCGTCGCGAAACTCCGCTCTTCATCGCCGAGAACTGCACACAGTGCATGGAATGCATCTCCGTCTGCCCTGACACAGCGCTGCCCAATACCGCGCAAGATTTGAACACTCTGCTGCGTACCGCAGTCTCCTATTATGTGGCCGACGCGAAGGATCGCGCGCAGCTCTTGGCCGCTCTGCCGGTGATTGAAAAACAAGCACGCGAGCGCATGACCGCGGAGATAAAAACCGGCACGCCACTGCAAACAATTCTCCGCGAAGTTACTAACTCGGTGGATGGTTTTTCCACTAAGTCGAAGCAGCAGTTTTTTGAGATTCTCGATAAAGTACCGATGGCTTATCAAAAAGTTACCGCCATCTTCTCCTCGCCCGAGCGCAAGGCTCCCGGCACGGGCGGCATCTTCTCTATCTTTGTATCCGATCTCTGCAAAGGCTGCGCGGCTTGCGTTACCGCTTGTGGCGATCATCAGGCGCTCAAGATGGTTCCTGAAACCGAAGAGGTCAACGCCGAGCACACCACCGGCACTAACTTCCTCGATTTGCTGCCCGACACTTCGCAGAAGTTTCTCGGCCTCTATAACTCCGCCAATCCCGTGGACTCGAAGACAGCGACCTTGCGCAATATGCTGATGGTGCGTTCGACTTATGACGCGTTGGTTTCCGGCGACGGCGCCTGCGCCGGCTGCGGAGAAAAAAGCGTGCTGCGCTCCATCGCCGCGGTCACTGAGGCATATATGCGCCCCGTCTTCCACGCCAAGAGCGACCGCTTCCTGGCCAAGGCCGGCGATCTGGAAAAACGCGGTGTCTCTCGCCTCGCTGTTCTCAAGACGCGCAACCAGGCCGAGTACGATCTGCTTCGTCAGGCCATCGCTCACTTGATTCTCGGTCTGGGCGGCGAAGACGAAAAGGACACCAAGGCGCGCATTGCAACCTACGAGGCCAAGCACGGACCCATCAGCGATGGTGAGTTAGTCGAAGCTATCGCCGCTGTGCTGCTCACGGAAGCTTTCAACCACAAGAACCTGCAAGCCGTCGATGGCCGTTTGGCCAACGGAATGAGCGTGATGGCGATGGCCGCTCACACCGGTTGCAACACCGTCTACGGTTCCACCGCGCCCAACAACCCACACCCCTACCCGTGGATGAATTCGCTCTTCCAGGACGGTGTCACCGTCGGCTGGCTGATGGGCGAGAGCTTCATCGTCGATCACGCGCGCCGCTCCGTCATTCCCGAGCGCCTCGCCGACATTCTGCTGACTCGCGACACCAATGTTATCGACGCTGAACAGTATTACCGCCTCAGCCACTTTACTGACGCGCTGATGACCGATCAAGAGATTGTCGAACTGCCCAAGGTCTGGGCCGTCGGCGGCGATGGCGGCATCGGCGACATTGGCTATCAGAACACCTCCAAAGTAGTTTTGCAGAACCGGCCCAACGTGAAGATCCTGATGCTCGACACGCAGGTCTACTCCAACACCGGCGGCCAGAACTCTGATTCGACGCCGATGCTAGGCGGCAGCGACATGAACGTCTTCGGCGCGGCTACGCAAGGCAAGAACACCGAGAAGAAAACCGTGGCGGAGACCTTCCTCGCCGGCCACGGTTCGCCGTTCGTCGCGCAGGTTTCAATGGCCAACGCGCCCAAGCTCTACCGCGCGATTCTCGACGGCCTGGAGTATCGCGGGACGATGTTCCTGCAAGCCTTCACCACCTGCCAGCCAGAGCACGGCGTCGCCGACGACATGGCGCTGATTCAAGCGCAGCGCGTGCGCGACTCGCGCGGCGTCCCAGAGTTTGTCTTCAATCCACGCCTCGGAGAAACCTATCAGGAGGCTCTCGACCTCAAGGGAAATCCCTCGATTGATCTTGATTGGTACGAGACCAAAAACAAAGTTACCGGCGACAGCTCGCGTTACACCGTCGCTCACTGGTGCGTGACCGAGGCTCGCTTCCGGAATCACCTGAAGAAGATCAAGTCCGAAGCCGCGGCCAAGCTGATTCCGCTCGATAATATGCTGGTCCGCATCACGCAACAGGATGTGGTTTATCGTCGCTATCTCGACCCAGCTCACCGCGCCTTTATCCCCGACTTTGGAGTTTTCATTCAGTACGAAGAAAACGGCAAAACCGAGTATCGCTCACTCTCGCGTCAGTTAGTGATGTTCTGCGTCGAGCGGCGTAAGTCCTGGCGCTTGCTGCAATCCAAAGCTGGCATTGTGAACAAAGAGTACGCTGTCCAGCGCGCCCTCCTCGCCGAAGTGGATGCCGATAAGCTGCCGCTGTCTGACTTACTAACTCGCGGACATGAACTGATCAAAGAACGCCTGGCCGCCGCCGTTCCAGCCAAGGCATAACTCAAAACCCCAAAAGCCATGAACGCGGATGCCGAGCCGCGTTCATGCTTATGACGCCCGCCGCCAGCTTCTCGCCGCCCACTTTGATGGGAACTTCGGCGATGAGGTAAGCCTGGTACTTGGCCGCGACGGCGGTCGAGTAGCCGGTGGTGTCCACCAGAGTTGTCAGCACATAGTAGCCGTCGGCGAACTTCACGCCGCCGGAGTTACGCACCTGCGTGGCAACCGGCTGTCCGCGATAATAGACGGTTGCTTCTGTCGGTCCATACAGATTCTCGACAATGCTATCAGGAGCAGCGGTCTGCCATACCTCTGCTAATGACCAAGGCAGGGCTTCGCCAGCGAAGACACTATACCGGAGTGTTGGAAATGCTCCTGGCTCGAGCATTTTCATTCGTCTCATGAAAGCGGCAATTGATGGAACGGAAGACCAAACCGTGAGCTGTCGATCCTGGATAAAACGAGCTGGAGCCATCAATTGATTCGGCGGAATAACCTCCACTGACGAATCGGCTACGACAAATTGGGTGAAAACCCCGAAACGCCGAGGAACGCCGAGTGCCCAGGCCTCGATTTGAGACCTGGGAGATTCGCTTGACGTGCAGCAGCTATCCTTTGCGGCTGCGGACGGCTTCTTTGGCTTCGGCAGGGCCGGCGGGTGGGACTTCGGGGATGTCGGCCTTGGCGCTGCCGATGCCGAGGCGCTTGCGCAGCTCGGTGTCGATCTTGGCGAAGATTTCCTTGTTGTCTTTGAGGAAGGTGCGGGTGTTTTCGCGGCCCTGGCCGATGCGCTCGCCGGAGTAGGCGTACCATGCGCCAGACTTCTCGACGATGTTGTTGGCCACGGCGAGATCGAGAACGTCTCCCTCGCGGCTGATGCCTTCGCCATAGATAATGTCGAACTCGGCCTCGCGGAAGGGAGCGGCGACCTTGTTTTTGACGATCTTGACCTTGGTGCGGTTGCCAGTGACGGCGTCTCCGTCCTTGATGGCGGCGATGCGGCGGATGTCGACGCGGACCGAGGAATAAAACTTCAAAGCCCGTCCGCCGGTGGTGGTCTCCGGGTTGCCGAACATGACGCCGATCTTCTCGCGGATTTGATTGATGAAGATCAGAGCCGTGCGGGATTTGGAGACGGTGCCGGTGAGCTTGCGTAGGGCTTGGGACATGAGGCGGGCTTGCAGGCCCATGTGGGAGTCGCCCATTTCGCCGTCCAGCTCTGCCTTGGGGACAAGGGCGGCGACGGAATCGACGACGAGGACGTCGATGGCGCCGGAGCGGACGAGGGTTTCGGTAATCTCGAGGGCCTGCTCGCCGCTGTCGGGCTGCGAGACGAGGAGGTTATCAATATCGACGCCGAGTTTTTTGGCGTAGGCGGGGTCAAGGGCGTGTTCAACGTCAACGAAAGCGGCCAGGCCGCCGGCTTTTTGCGCTTCGGCGATGATTTGCAGAGTGATGGTGGTTTTGCCCGAGGACTCGGGTCCGAAGATCTCCGTAACGCGGCCGCGGGGGATTCCGCCGACGCCGAGGGCGGCGTCAAAGCTGATGGAGCCGGTGGAGATGACGGCAATCGGGACGAGGGCTTCTTTGGAGCCGAGGCGGACAATCGACCCTTTACCAAACTGTTTTTCGATCTGCGCGAGGGCAACTTCTACGGCTTTGCTGCGTTCATCGGCGATTGCCATTGGGGAGGCTCCTTTAGGCATCCTTGCCCGCTCCCCTTCAAGGAAGGGTGAGGAAAAACCAAGACAAGGAAGACGTTCGATGGGATTGTAGCAGGGCTGGAAGGACAATGAAAGAGAAATAAAGCGAAGAGACGGAGAAGGTACGGTTATGCTGGTTGAGTCCGAGCGGAAAACTCGGGATTGTGGGTGATTCATGACTCGAAATTAGATTGAGGTATCCCACCCATTTCACAAAAAACGTGAAATGGATTGGGCCCCCGCTGTTTTTTTGAAATAGTACGGCGGGTTAGCCTCCGCTGCGCGGAGTTGGCAAGTTAGCGAGTTAGCAGATTACTGCTGCTGTTTCATCCTGCCGCGGATTGGTTGCGCGCGCTCAGACGGAATAGGCCCCGATGCGGGTTTCGCAGGCGGTGAGGGAGTCGCAGGCGCGGTCGAGGGCCTCGTATTCCTTGTCATGGTCCTTGCGGAAGGTGCGGAAGGCTTCTTCGCTGGCCCAACGGTCGATGGTTAGGTAGCTGCCGGGGATGTAAGCGTCGCGCAGCAGTTCGGTGCCGCGGTAGTCGGAGGAGGTACGAAAGAGTTGCGCCCAGGCGCCATCGGGCGAATAAGCGGCCTCAAAGGCGGGAATCTTCTCCTCGGAAATCTCGAAGTGCCAAACAACGACGAACATACGATCACCCTACCTTCTCTTTATGGTAGCGCAGGGGGAGTGGGATGACGAAGAAGAAGGCAAATCGCGCGATGCCAGGCTCGTGATCTGGGCAAATACTGTGTCGAGGATTCCCAACTTTGCTGCTAAAAGTAAGGCCGCCGATACTTGGATTTCTCTCAGGACGGCGATGGCCGTCCCTTCAGATCTAGATGATGGACGAGCATCTCATCCATTCGACGCAATCGAGTGGACGGCTGAACTTCAAATTGCTGACAAGTTCGGGCTGGTTCACGAGAGGAAAATTTCGCGACACAGTTCGTGTGTCAAAATGGGCGTGTGAGGGTCTAAAATTCCTATATGACCGATCGCATCTCGCTTCCTCTTGCACAAGCCGATCCCGAAGTAGCTGCCGCACTGGCCCACGAAACCCTCCGCCAGCACGAGGGGCTGGAGATGATTGCCAGCGAAAACTTTGTCTCTGAAGCGGTTCTGGAGGCGGCTGGCTCGATTTTCACGAATAAATATGCCGAAGGATACCCTGGGCGGCGCTATTATGGCGGCTGCGAGTTTGCCGATGTGGTGGAGAACCTGGCACGGGATAGGGCCAAGCAGATATTCGGCGCGGAGCACGCCAACGTGCAGCCGCACTCCGGTTCGCAGGCCAATGCCTCGGCGTATGCGGCGGTGCTGCAGGCGGGCGATACGATTCTGGGCCTTGATCTGGCGCACGGCGGGCACCTGACCCACGGGCATAAGCTGAGCTTCAGCGGCAAGCTCTATCGGCCGACGTTTTATAGCGTGCGTCGCGACACCGAGCTGATCGACTACGACCAGATGGAAGAGGTTGCCGAGCGGGAGAAGCCGAAGGTGATTATCGGGGGCGGATCGGCATATCCGCGGCTGTGGGATTTTGCGCGGATGCGGGCGATTGCCGACAAGGTGGGTGCGGTGTATGTCTTCGACATGGCGCACATTGCCGGACTAGTCGCGGGCGGAGTGCATCCATCGCCAGTACCGCACGCGCATATCACCACAACGACGACGCACAAGACGCTGCGCGGACCGCGCTCGGGATTGATTCTCTGTGGACAGGCGCTGGCTGCGGCGGTAGACAAGGCGGTCTTCCCTGGTCAGCAGGGCGGTCCGCTGATGCATATTGTGGCGGCCAAGGCGGTGGCGCTGGGCGAGGCGCTGAGACCGGAGTTCAAGGTTTACGCGGCGCAGATTGTGGCCAACGCAAAGGTGCTGGCCGCGGCGCTCAAGGAGGCGGGATACCGCATCGTCTCCGGCGGAACAGATAACCACTTGATGCTGGTGGATGTCTTCGAGAAGGGGATTCTTGGCTCGGAGGCCGAACTGGCGCTGGGCAAAGCGGGGATCACGGTGAACAAGAACTCGATTCCGTACGACACCAATCCGCCGCTGAAGCCGTCGGGGATTCGCATCGGGACGCCGGCGCTGACGACGCGCGGGATGAAAGAGCCGGAGATGAAGCGGATCGCAGGCTGGATCACCAAGGCGCTCGATCAACGCAATGATGATGCGGCGCTCGAGAAGATTCGCAAGGAAGTGGCTGAGCTGGCGAATCAGTTTCCGCTGTATGGGTGGCTGCGGGGATAGGCGAACTGAGTTGTATCCCACCCTTGCGACAAAGACAAGAACGTCGCAAGGATGGGGCCCAGAATTTTTGTGAATGATCGGTACTTATACATTTGTATTAACAGAATCAAAACGCAACTTGCCTGTCTGGGGCGGGTTTGTATCTAATGTTGATGGAAGTGACTTGCTCATCATCTGGAGGAACCGATGAAACCGATTCAACTTGCATTGGCTACCTTGCTGGTTCTTTCTGTTCCAGCGTTTGCTCAGCACAAGGAAGGGGATTCGCATCCCGCTGGCGGCGGGCATCAGGCGATCCCGTCACACGGGCCAAAGGCGTACACGGGCACGCCTCATGCGCCCGAGCCGAAGCTGAACTACAGCGACAAGGACGGCCACCCCAACGTCCCGCACGTGGATGGCAAGAACTGGGTGGGCCACGACACCGGGCGCGCAGACGCGAACTATCACCTCGATCACCCGTTTGCGCATGGGCGCTTCACAGGCGGCTTTGGGCGCGGGCACGTTTGGCGCATCGAGGGCGGCGGACCGGGACGCTTCTGGTTCCACGGCTGGTTTTGGGATGTTGCAGCCTTTGACGCTGCTTTCTGCGACGGGTGGCTGTGGGACTCGGACCAGATTGTGATCTATGAGGACCCGGATCACGAGGGCTGGTACCTGGCTTACAACGTGCGGCTCGGCACTTATGTTCATGTGGAGTATCTTGGATCGTAAGAGAAAAGTTTTGCTGCAAGAGAATGGGGATGGGCCGCTGGGCTTGTCCCCATTTGTATTTAAGGCGGCGAAAGCCGCGGTGTAATATACACCCGGCAGCGCGACGCGATAATATATTGATTTCGCTGACTGGATGACTTCGCGCGCGGAGTTTGTGATTTCCCAGGCTCCAAGAACGGGATATCAGGCACCGGCCGCGCTTTGTCATGCGATGGCTCCAACTCAATTTGCGAGGCTTCAAGATGAAATGTTTGTCAGTTCGCTCGTTTGTACCTGCCGCTTCGTCCGCATCCCGCGGGATTGCTCCACTTGCCGTTTGTGTCATGATGCTGGCCGCTAGCGTGGCTTGGGCCGCGCCGGCGCCCGCTCCGATTGTGCTGGCTGGAGCAGACCGGCGACCGGCGATCTCGCTGGATGGCGACTGGGGGACGATTGTCGATCCGTACTTCTCCGGCCTCTTCAGTTTTCATCATCAGGAGAAGAAGAATGGCTGGTTCATGAACCAGAAGGCGAAGCCGGGCGATCCGTTTCCTACCGAGTATGACTTCTCGAAGGCGCCGAAGTTGAAGGTGCCAGCCGACTGGAATACGCAGCGCGAGTCCCTATTTTTCTATGAGGGGCCGATCTGGTACGAACGCGACTTCACTTACCAGCCGAAGGAGCATACGCGCGTCTATCTGCATGTGGGCGCGGCAAATTACAAGTCGTGGTTTTGGGTGAACGGGCAGAAGGTCTGCGAGCACGAGGGCGGCTACACCAGCTTCAACTGTGAGGTAACGGCGGCGATTCACGCGGGCGCGAACTTTGTGGTGGCCGCGGTGGATAACACGCGCGCGGAGGATAATATGCCGACGCTGCAAACCGATTGGTGGAATTATGGCGGGCTGACGCGCTCGGTCTCGCTGATCGAGGCGCCGGAGACGTTTATCGATCAGTATGATGTGCATTTGAGCCGAATGCCAGAGACAACACTCTCGCCTCACGGCAACGACTTCGGCGTCGTCGGCTCCATTCATCTCGCGCACATCGAAGGTTGGATTCATGTGGAAGGCGGAAAAGTCGGTGACAAGGTGAAGGTCGAGATTCCCGAACTCCATTCCGACGGCTCTGGCGTTCTCGCCGAGGATGGACGCGCGCAAATTCATTTGGTTGCATCTGAGTTGCAGCGTTGGTCACCGGAGACGCCGAAGCTCTATCACGTCAAGATTAGTGCCGGGCAGGATTCGATTGACGAACTGATAGGCTTTCGCACGATTGAGACGCGCGGCACCGAGATACTACTGAATGGCAAGCCGATTTTTCTGCGCGGCATTTCGATCCATGCCGAAGCGCCTTACCGCACCGGGCG
>JBEKDX010000042.1:0-32775 GCA_050014135.1 Occallatibacter sp. | reverse complement strand
TGAACGAAAAATGCCTGCAGCGATTTGTCTTTGGCCTGGGTGTAGCCAAAGTACTTCAGGTCGATGGCGGGCGGCTTGGGCTTCTCCGGCACAATCGGAGCCGCGCTGACCCCGGGTTGGCCGGGGCGCGCGCCGACTAAAGGACTTTCAATCCTCGCGGGCGGGAGCGCCGATTCGGCGGAGAAGATGTTCCTGCCGGTGCCGAGATATTCGATGTCTTCACTCAGAGCCAGCTTGTCGAGGAGCAGCGTGGGATCGATGTCGGCGTTGGAGAGCTTATGCGCATCAGGACCGGCAGAGGGTGCAGCAGCGACCGCGTGTGCGTTGGCCGGGGAGGCGGGATGCGCGACGGCCACAACGGGCGTGGAGGGGCCTCCATAGAGGTAATTAATGGTGTAGACGAATGCTCCAATCAGGATCACGCCAAGAACGATGAGCAGATAAATCTTTTTCTTGTCTTCTGTTCCCTTCTGCAAAGCCATGACTATTCGCCCTCCTTTCCTTTTGGAGCAGTGGGCGCATCGTCGGCTTCGGGGGTGGGGGGCAATCCGCTGGCCACAGCATCGGCCGGTCTGAGCCATGTGGAAAGCTGCAAACGCAGGTTCACCAATCCGCCCTGCTGACCAGTGAGCGTGAGGCCGCGAATGACAAAGAAGCTCTGGTCGCGCTCCAGGCCGTTGACCAGGCGCATGATCTGCGGGTAATCGCCGGTGATGCTCGCGTCCAGGGAGATCTCCGTGAGATAGGAACCGGGCTTGCCCTGTGTGTATTGCACCCTGCTGAGGCGAACGCCGGATTTGACCGCCAGATCGCCGAAGCTGCGGTCAATGGCGGAGTAGTTGTGCGGGATACGCTTGGCGTAGAAGGCCTTCATTTGGACGCGGGAGTTTTCAACGCGCTTGTCGAGGCCACGCAGAGGAGCGGTTTTCAGATCAAGCGCCTTCAACTGAATCTGTTTGGCGGCCAAGGCGCCGGTCGAATTGTCATTGGTAGCGACCCAATCCATGCCAAAGCGAATGGAAAGCCCGATGACCGCGGCCAGCAGCAGGGCAAAACCAGCGTAGTGCCAGGTGAGGGGGGAGAGCAGGCGTTCGCGCCAGATGGAAGGAGTGCGGCTGCTCATTGCTGACCTCCCGGATTCTGATTAGGGATCGAATTCTGATTCTGAGTGCGATTGGGCCTGAGCCGCTGAAGGCCATTGTTAGGCAACCAGGGGGGCCGCTGTCCGAGAGCTGTCTGTGGTTGAACCGGACGAACTAGCGGGGCCTGCTGCGTGACCGGGCTGATGTGCGACGGGAGGGTCTTGGGCACGGGATGAACAGCACCGTCTGGCGGCGCTGACTGGCTAATGCGCTCTCCGTCTGCCGAGGACTTCTTGTTCTGCTGCTTCTCCTGCTTTCTTTCCGCCTTGCGGTCGACGGAAACAGCCGGGTTGTAATCTGCCAGAAGCTCGAAGGTAAAGCGGTTCGAGGTGCTCACCGGCTCCAAACGTTGATTTCGGTCGCCGCTAGACTCGGAGCTTTCGCTGACAATGTGAGGGAGCAGAAAGTGCCTGGAGTGCTCCAGGTTCTCGACCAGATCGTCGGCATGGTCGCGTGGTCCGACGACGCGCAGCTTCAAAGTGATGTGGCCGTCCTTGGAGTCGCGGACCGGATCAAGGCTGGCCACCTGCACGCCGCTGGGCAGAACGGTTTCAAGGTCTTCCATGGCCAGCGTCCAGGAGAAGGTTTTGTCGTCGAAGATCTTGTTGAGCGCCTTGACCTGATCGAGCAACTGGGCGTTTTCCGGCTGGCGCATCATCGCCTGGTAGCCCTGCTCTTCCATGTTGATGGCGTCGATCTGCTTCTGGACGCGCAACTCAGTGGCGCGCGCCTCTTCGGCCTTTTGGTGCAGGGCGCGCAGGCCGAGGCCGAGTCCGATGGCAATCACAACCAACACGGCCATGCTGATGCGCAGCAACTTGAGGGCCGGTCCGAGATCGGTATAGGGGCGAGTGGCGAGATTAGCAGTTATCCACATAATTTATCTTGCTCCCGCCAGCGCGCCTACCACACCGGCCAGGCTGATTAGATTACCCAGCGGCGTGGCGGCTCCGGTTTCAGGCCGCGGCGCGAGATCGATGACAGTCAACTCCGGGAAGCCGATCCAGTGGGCAAAGTCCTCGGCCGCGCTGTTGCCGCTCCCTCCGACACCGGCGTAGTACAAGCGGCTGGGAGGCGCGCCGAGCTTGTCTTCATAGTAAGCGGCGGCGACGGCGATGCCGCGCTGAACTTCTTGGAGGCGCAGAGCGGGGTCTTCGGGCAGGTCGAGGGTGCGATAGAGCAGCAGGTCCTGGCCGTTGGTGATCGAGGTGGTGAGCGCATGCGTGCTCAGGTTGGCAGTCAATACCGGATCAGGTGATTCGACGGCGCCGAGCGCCGCAAGGCTGGTGGGCAGCACGGCTCCTGGCTCGAAGCCGGCCTGGCGCGCGGCGGCCTCGTACTCGGCCAGAATCAGGCCGGGGATGACGGCGGCCAGCACCTTGCATTCGGTCTTGTTCTCGACCAGCACCTGATAGCTGATGCCGGTGTGCTCGACATCGAAGGGAATCATTTTACGCAGCCGGAAGCGTAGCACGGGAATGGCTTCGGCGACCTTGGAGGAAAGCGAATCGAAGTCAAGCACGAAGACGCGAACGACGGTGTCGGGCACCACCAGCGTAATGGAGTGGGTGCGCGGAGAAACCTGGCCAAGTGCGGCGCGCATCGCGTTGGCAATCAGCTCGGGCGCGCGTAGATTGTGTTCGCCGATGCCGGGGATCAGCGCACCCTCGGGCAGCGGCTCGAAGGCATAGACGGGCGGCTGGCCTGGCGCTGGCGTGGCGGCAGCCAGCGCGCCCTGCGGCGATATCTCGACGGCCACCGGCGGACGCGCACTGGGCTGAGAACCGAGTTTGGCTTTGCTGAGAATCGAATTCAATTCCTTTGTTCCCTCGATTTCCATTGCGGCGAGCTATCAGTTTGCAGCCTTCAGCTATCAGCTCCGCATTCCTCGTTCGTAAATCTTTCCTCACCGCAAAACGTCTGAAACTCGCAATATTCTTCGATAACCGATAGCTGAAAGCTGGCGGCTTGTTCCTACCGCGCGGCCTCGATGAAGGTAACCTTGTTGATCTCCTTGAGGGTGGTGAGGCCGCGGCGGACACGATCGAGCGCGGACTCGCGCAGGAAGCTCATGCCCTCCTTTTTGGCCAGCCTGCGCACCTCGGAGTTGGGCTTCTTTTCCAGAATCAATTCGCGAATGGGATCGGTCAGGTCGAGCAGCTCGTGAATCGCGGTGCGGCCGCGGTAGCCGGTGCCGCCGCACTCCATGCAACCCTGGCCCTCGCGGAATTGGAAGCCGCGCCACTCGGCGGGGTCCATCGCGCTCGAGCGCAGTTCACCGTCGCTATAGCTGACCGGGCGGGCGCAGTGCTCGCAGATGGTGCGCACCAGCCTTTGCGCCAGAATGCAGTTGAGCGCGGAGACAAAGTTGTAAACCTCGACGCCCATATTCTGGAAGCGGCCCAGCACGTCTACCACGTTGTTGGCGTGAACGGTGGTGAAGACCAGGTGCCCAGTAAGCGCGGAGTTGATGGCGATCTGCGCCGTCTCGTTGTCGCGGATTTCGCCCACCAGAATCTTGTCGGGATCGTGGCGCAGAATCGAACGCAGCCCTCTTGCGAACGTTAGCCCTTTTTTCTCGTTGACGGGAATCTGCGTGATGCCGCGAATCTGATACTCGACCGGGTCCTCGATGGTGATGATCTTGTCTTCGTCGCTTTTGATCTCGTTGAGCGCCGCATAAAGAGTCGTCGTCTTGCCGGAGCCGGTTGGCCCGGTGACCAGCACCATGCCGTACGGCTCGCGAATGTAGGCGCGGAAGCGTTTCAGGTCAGCGTCGGCGAAGCCCACCACGTCGAGGGTGAGGTTGTGGAACTTCTCGCTCATCGACTCTTTGTCGAGCACGCGTAGCACGGCGTTTTCGCCGTAGATCGTCGGCATGATACTGACGCGGAAGTCGATCAAGCGGGTCTTATATCTAACTCTGAAACGGCCGTCCTGGGGCACGCGGCGCTCGGCGATGTCCAGCTCGCTCATGATCTTGATGCGCGACAGGATGGTGGTGTGATGCTCGCGCGCGATGGGCGCCATGGCCTCTTGCAGCACGCCGTCGATGCGGTACTTGACGTGCACAGAGTCGTCATAGGTCTCGATGTGAATATCCGAGGCGCGCCGCTCCAGAGCTGTGAAGATGGTGGTGTCAACCAGGCGGATGATGGGGCTGATGTCTTCTTCAGAGGTCAGCTTCTCAATCGAAATATTTTCGTCCGAGTTATCGTCGCCGGTGAGCACATCAAAGGTCAGCCCCTCGCTGGCTTCGTCCAGCACGCGCTGCGACTGCTCGGTCTTCTTCAGCAGATCGGTAATCTGCGAGAGCGTGGCCACACGGGGAATGATGCGATGCGAGAGCAGGCCGGCTATTTCATCCAGCACCATCAGCCGCGAAGGATCACTGACAGCAATCACCAGCGCGTCGTTTTGAGCTTCTATGGGCACAAAGTTATAGCGGAACATCAATTCGACTGGAACTGTGCGCAGCAGATCGTGCTGAATCTTGAAATTCTTCAGATCGACGAACTCGGCGTGGTAGCGCGCGGCCAGCAGTTCCGCCTGGGCGCGCTCTTCCGGAGAGCCGGGAAGCGGAGCGCTGGAAAGCGGGCCACTGGGAAGCGGAACGGAAAGCAGTGCTGCGTCAGCCATGGTTTACCCCTGACCTCCAGTTCCCTGCCCCAGCGAGAAGATGGGCAGGTAAAGCGAAATGAGAATGAATACCACCACGATGCCCATGATGATCAGGATGGCCGGCTCGATCAGCGCCAGAGACGCAGTGAGCGCGGTGGCGACATCCTCTTCGAAGAACTCGGAAACGGAGTTGAGCATCTGCGGCAAGGCGCCGGTCTGCTCGCCGACGGAGATCATCTCGGCGGCCAGATCGGGAAAGATTTTGGTCTGGGTGAGCGCCTCGGCCAGGCTCCTGCCCTCGCGCACCGTGGTGATGGAATGGATGACCGCGCGCGAGACGCGGCGCGAACTGATGGAGCGGGCTGCGGTCTCGAGCGACGGCACGAGCGACAGCCCGCCCGTAAGCAGCGTCGAAAGTGTACGGGCAAAGAGCGCGACTTGATACTTGAGCCAGATTTTGCCGAAGATCGGAAGCCCGATGCGGAAGTCGTCAATGGTGTCGCGACCTTGCTCGGTGATCGAGAAGCGATAGCCGCCAAAGGCCGTGCCGCCGATGATGAGCAGAATCCAAATAATGTTGGCGTGCAGAAACTTTCCGAAGGCGAGCAGGTCCATCGTCATCGCCGGCAACTGCGATCCCATCTGTTCATAGAGCACGGCAAACTGCGGCACCACAAAGACGAACATGAAAAACATCAGCCCGCCCACCAGCGTCAGCAGCACGCCGGGATAGATCAGCGAGGTGACCAGCTTCTTGCGGAACGTGAGCGAAGTGCGCTGGAAGGTGACGTAGCGCTCGAGCACCTCCTGCAGGTTGCCGGAGCGCTCGCCGGCCAGAAGCGTGGTGGTGTACATGACAGGGAAACCGCTCTGCGCCTCAAACGCGGAAGATAATGCGTCGCCGGTCTTTACTCTCGCGGCCACATCGTCCAACTGCGCGGCGAAGTGTGCGTTTTTCTGATTCTTGGCCAGCATCTGGATAGAGCCGAGAATCGGCAATCCGGCGCGAATCAGCGTGAGGAACTGCTGATTGAAGATCAGAAACGGCTCCAGCTTGACCTTCCGCCGCTTGAATCCGCCAAATCCCGACCGGGCCTTGACCGAGAAGACATGATAGCCGGCATGGGAAAAGCGGGCGCGAAGCTCCTCGGCAGTGGCCGCCGTCTGCACCTGCTCCTGCACGCGGCCGCGCTCGTCGGCCAATTTGACTACGAATTCCGCCATGCCTCTGCCCGCCGGATCAAGATGCACCGGCTCTTCTCAGCGTATTTTCCCAACATTCAGGTTACCAGCTTCCGCCCATTGTGCTTGTAACGGATAGACGCGAAAAGGAGAAACAGCGCTCATGAACGACGACGCCACGCCCACCGGCAACGGGGCGGTCAACGATCCCTTGGTCGACTTTGCCGCGATCCCTCTGAAGGACTGATTATTTTCAACATTTAATGACTATCTAGAGGCAACTTTCGGCCAGTTTGTCCTAGAATCGCTTTCGGAGTCAAAGGCTCCCTCGAACAACCCTCTCTGCGCATGGAATCCTCATCTTTGCGTCGAAGCGGGCAGCCAGTGCGACCCCAGGTGAGCAAAGAAAATCCAGGCTCAGAGAGGCCTAACCGCAACCAGGAGGTCTCACGTGAGGACATTTCTGCGTCTTATGGCCGGGACAGTGCTGACGTTGTCTCTGGCGGGAGCTGTCGCGTTCGGACAGCACTATTCACAAACCAACCTTGTTTCAAGCGTATCTGGCATGGCGCCCGTAACCGATCCCGATCTGATCAATCCCTGGGGGCTAAGCCGCAGTTCCGGCTCTCCCTGGTGGGTCTCGGATAACGGAACGGGGTTGAGCACGCTTTACACTGGCGCCGGTGTAAAGGAGGGCCTGGTGGTAACGATTCCGCCCGTCGTCGCCGGCAATATGGGAACACCGACCGGAACGATATACAGCGGCAGCGCGACCGGCTTTTTGCTGATCGGGGCCACACCGGCGCGTTTTCTGTTTTCCACGCTGGACGGGACCATTGTGGGCTGGAATTCAACGGCGGGCGCGGTAGCCTCGGTCAAGACCACCGATGGCTCCAGCTACACGGGCCTGACTAGCGCCTTCATAGGCGCCAACCAGTATCTCTATGCAGCCAACTTCACCAAAGGCCGCGTGGATGTCTACGACAGCAGCTTCAAACGCGTCAAGTTCAATGAGGAACACTTCGATGACGATTGGCTGCCGTGGGGGTATTCGCCCTTCAATGTGCAGGCCATCGGCAATAACATCGTGGTGACCTACGCCTGGCATGAACCGGGACAAACGCACGAGACCGATGGTCCTGGATTGGGCTATGTGGACATCTACTCTTCCGATGGCGCATTGCTGCAGCGTCTGGAACATGGAAAATGGCTGAACGCTCCCTGGGGCGTAGCTCTCGCGCCGAATGACTTTGGACGTTACAGCCACGACCTGCTGATCGGGCAGTTTGCCGGCGGAGGGACGACTGTATCCAGCGGCTACATCGCTGCTTACGATCTGGTCTCCGGCCGGCTGGATGGGCTTCTGAAAGACTCTGCTGGGAATCCGATTGCGATCAATGGGATCTGGGCAATCAGTCCGGGAAACGGCGGCACCGGTAACAGCAACGCTGCGGGAGCTCCCGCAGCTGAAGTTTATTTCACAGCCGGTCCCAGTGGGGGCACAGAAGGCCTGTTTGGATATTTGACGGCAGTTTCAACGGAATTGATACAAGGGAACGATCAATAAGCGCGAAGACCAACTAAGCGGGAAGACGAACTGCCCCAGGTTCTGCTCGACAGCCTGGGGCAGATTCTTTATGTTGGCAAAGCGAAAATAATAGTCCCGTCCCGATTGTTGCAGGTGAACCGGCGCGAGGTGTCCACTATCGAGCAGACCGCCTCTCGCATATAGCGTCAACTTGAATTCACGTCACCCAGGTCTGTGTGCCGAGCAATGAATTCGGGTTACGAAGGAAAAATGGGGATCGCAATGAGCAACGAGTTGGCGCTGATGCACGTGCAGGACCTTCGATTCTTTGAGGATTTCAGCAGCAGTGACTTCACGTGGTTGCTGATCGGGGTATCGCTGGCCGTGGTGGCGACGTGGGCAGTCTCACGCCAGAGGCGACGCTGGTTTTTGATCCCAGTCATCACAGGGCACGGCTTCAATCGAGCCGCCCTACACTCCCAAAATGAGCGAACACATTGTGATCCCTTCGTTGACCGTGCGCGAAATTCTCGACGAAACCATCGCACAGAGGCTAGCTCGATACGTTTCCGTCGATAGGCATCTGCCGAAGGGGTATACAGCAGTTATGTTGAAGCTGTACCCCCGGATTTCATCCAGTTATGATAGCTCTCGTTTAGTGGGCGCGGCTTCGTCATGTGTAGGGCGCCGTATGCGTGCCGTATGCGCACCTTCGTCGTTTCCATCTCCCCATCGTTGCAAGGCAAAGGGCGCGTGTCGAGGGTGGGAAGACAAGACGCTTACCTAGTAGCAGCCTCGCAGTCGGCTATCCAATCGACTGGCTCAGCAGGCAGTGCAGGTTGGTCCAGCACCATGTGAAACCTGGTCAATCCGCGATATGCAGCATCTGGTGGCGTCAAGTAAATACCCGTATTGCAATAAAAACGCATCCCAGCGGAGTCCAATGAAGGACCCAGCCGGGATGCGATTGATTATCTTCTTTCGAGAGGGCTAGGTAGCGCTGTTTGGGATCAACCGCGCAGCCGCAAATGATCCATAGATTCCCTGGAAGATGTCGTTCAAGCTGGTTAACGACGGATGATCGGTGCTCGTGCAGCCAGCATCCACTCCATTGATTCCAGAGGCGCCTTTTTCCTGGTTGGCGTCGGAGTAGAAATACTCCATATCCGAGGCCATATCCTGAATCGTCGCGCATGGCATGATATCGGTAATCGAAGAGAAGGGAGCGTACAAAGTTCCCAAACTCATCAGTGGATTGACATCCGAACCACCGCCACTGCCCGCAGAATTGTTCTTACCGCCGCTGGTTCCGTTCGCATAGAACAGGCATCCGCCATTCTCCGCACCGTAGGCAACCGTGTACACCCTGGTTCCCTGCGTAGCGGCATACTGGGCTGCCTGAATCGCCTGCTGGCAAGCGTCAAAGCCGGATGGATACGTACCAGTCACGCCCGCGGGTACATAATTCGGAGACGAACCCAGAACGTCATTCATCACGCTCTTCCCACCCGAGTTCACACCACCCGAGGTAACCGTCGTGCCCGCTGGCACGAACATCGTCGATAGAGCATTCGCCTGACCATCGCTGAGGAAGATGATGGCGGTGCGGGTGGCTACGCCATTCACCTGTGGATACACAGACTGTTCCGCCTGGAGCGCCGTCTGCGCCGCATAGAGTACAGGCGCAAAAGCAGTGCCGCCACCATTCATATCGGGAGGATAAGGGCCTGCCGGAATTTGCAAGCAAGGCTTGACGCTATCGGCATTGCGTCCGATTGCCTTCACAAGCGTAGAGGATGGGTTCAAATTGGCGCCGTCGGTGGAAGAGTAATAGTTGGTATAGAAACCATTACTATCTGCATCGCTGGCGCCCCATGTGGGCTGGTAAGTCAAATCCAGCGTGGACGTTTTCGTCCCCCCACTACTCCACTGTATCGTCGCATTCGTATACGTAATATCCGAATACGGAGTAGTTGATCCAGCCGCGGGGATAACGGGCGTGCTATACGGCATAAACTGCACGGTGCCGCTGCAATTGTAGTTATCCGGAGCATCCGACGTACGAATATTCGGGAAGGTCATCAGTCCGAAGCGGACATTAGAATTTGCAGCAGTGCAGGACGATGCTCCCAGAGGGCAGGGATTCGATTTACCCAGCATCCCCTGAACGCCAATCAAAGCGCACTCCTCTGCCGTGGATGCGCCGGTGCAGTTGCTGTCTGAATCGGTCATCGAGGGCGTTGTATCCAAAACGATCTCGATGATCCAGGGTCTGACTTCCGCTGGAGCCGCCGTCGCGGTAGCCTTCACGGTTAACGAATTCATACCAAAGACTCTCATGAAAAAGGTCGGTACGCCGACAGTCTCCGTGACCTGGACCTTATTGAGGACGCTGCTGCCCGTACAGGATTGACCCGGCGGCATCATAAAGTTGACACACGATACCGTCGGAGGGGGAGAGGTCACAGTCCATCCGGCTTTCGAAGCCGCCGTCGATGTCCAACTGGGGTTGTTGTTCAGTCCCTCGAACGTGCTCACGACGGAGGACACAGTGTTGGAGGATATGCCGCTGACACCCGCCAGAGCCGCTGAATTGACAACGCTCTGGAGCTGACTGCGAACAACATAAGCATGGCCAACGTCGATCGTCAATCCGGCCACACCGATCAATGCGGTCAAACCTAAGGCCACCCAGGGGAGCACCTGTCCACGCTGATCGAAAAGCACTCTCCGGACAAAAAACACATTGAGCATTTTCATGGGATTATCCTCGTACTTCACTTCTGGGTTAAGGTTCATAAGCAAACTCAGTTGGTGTAGATGAAACGACTTCCTGAAGTAGCGGTAAGCGTCGATGCAGTCATACTGGCGCCATAGAATCCGATCGTAACCGGATAGGTTGCTTGTACCGTAACTTGGCCTCCAGCACCGAATAATGCGGAATCGCTCGCGCATGTGTTCGCGGTCACGCCGGTAAACGGACCGACCGGCGTGCTGGTAGTGCCGTTTGTCAAGATGTACGTAACGGTGATATTCGCTGGATTGAGAGTCGGTGCCGAGTTAGTGATCTGAGTAAAAGTGGCTTGACAGGGATCCGCTAAATTGCTCGTCGAACCACCGGTCACGTTTCCTTCAACCGACACATACTGCGCGCCAGCGTCCACGGCTACAATCAGTTGACTGTAATTGAGAAAGGCAAAGCCGAGCGAGAAGATGCCGGTCATGAGCAGTATCAATATCGGTGCCGCCAGAGCCATCTCAATTGTCGCCTGCCCATCGTTACTGACGCGAAAAAGGTGAACGCCGGACCAGACTCGGCGGCAAATTCTGCAAGACGCCGCTCCGCGCTTCAAAGCGTGCAACCTCGCCCTGGTCTGTCCGATCAGACCATTAGGATTCTCCATAATCTTTCCTCCTGGGCATTCATGACCAACATTGTCCCTCATAAACACCAGATTTGCAAGACAAATTAAACTAATATAACCAAATACTTAACACATAAGTACCCGTATGTGAGTGGGATCACATTCCGGCACTAACTTCCACCCCTCCGGAGCCGCTCAAGGAAGAATTCGAGCTCCCTTTTGTCCGCCCCGTTCACCATGGGATTCAGCCCATTGCGCGCCGCCGGGGCATCTTGCGGAATGAATTGGAGGCCGACACCGTCATTTCCCCAGCGGACGGCCCTGGAATGCACTGAAATCGAGTTTTCGACACTGTCTTCCCCGTCTTCCCCTTGCAGCGTCACCAGAATCAGTGTACCCGGATACCAGCGCTCTTCCGTCACGATGTACAACCCGGACGCACTGATATCCCGGATAATGTGCGCCTTGGGGGCGGCACCGGTCCAGTAATACGCGGCCAGGCCGGGCGCAGGCCCCCGAGTAGATTTTCTCTGGTCCGGAGCCTTTCTCGGATCTGGAGACCACAAGCGCTCCAACCAGCTCTTCGGTGGTTTGACGTCCTTCATCCCCGGTTCGATAAGGTCCATCTCATACGTCTGCTGGGGTTTGGAACGTTCCTCTTTGGACCGATCTTCCAATTCCACCACTCCGGGGCCGCCGCTCCACAGCGGCTTTTCCCTCAAAATAACCGCGCTTTGTACCCCACCAGCAGCGACACTTGCGGTGGAGAAACGCTCCAGACGTCGCTGCATCTCTTCGGCTATGCAGAGCACTAACTGATCGCTCGTCTGAGTCTGCGACGAGTAGATTGAATGGGCGGGCAGCGCCAGGACGCTTGCGGCCCGCGGACTCGAAGGGGTGACACGAAATGTGGGGAATGACTCGACAACCTCAATGACCCGGCAATCTTCGTCCAGATAAACCAGATCGAGAGGGACGCGCATATTGGTCTCGGGAATTCCCCTGAACGGCTCCATCCAGAGGCCCTCGCCAGACTTGAGCACCATCTTCCCCAGCAGGTCTTTGAGAGCCGCAAAAGACAGATCGGCTACTGCGACCTCCAAGCCAAGAAAGCACTCGCGTGTCTGGTTATATGCGCAAAGTCGCTGTAATTCCATGGTTCCTCCGGCCCTTGGCCAGAACCCGGCAACCGCATGTTATCCCAAAGTCTATTTGGGAAATCAACCTAAATCCTTCAGAAACTCTCAAGACAAATCCTGTTCGTGTGATTGCCCGACCAGAAGCGATGTCTTGATCTCCGGATGCTGAGAAAAGCCGCAATGCCCGCAAGAGCATACTCCACCATTCCGGCTCCTGGAGTGGGAGACAGAGACAATCACTGCAAAAGCGGCTATGCTGCTCCGACCAGTGAGAGAATCGAGTTGGCCAGCGAAGCTCGCTCAGCTTCGCCAGCACCGCTAGCCAACCCGTGAAACCTTTGCTACTTGACCTTGGTGCGGCGGCGCTGAATCAAAACAATCAGAGCGACTACGACCAGTACGGCGGCAACAACCCGGATGATTGTGGTAGTGTCCATATCGATTCCTCCTTCCCTGGTTAATTGAGCCCCTTGAACGATTCCGAGATGGAGATCATCGCTGGCCCCAGAGTGACTACGAAAATCGAGGGAAAGATGAACAGCACTAGCGGAAAGAGCAGCTTGATGGTGAGCTTCGCCGCCGCCTCCTCGATTGCCTGCACACGCTGGGTTCTCAGGGTATCTCCATGAACGCGCAATGTCTTGGCGATGCTGGTTCCGAACTGTTCGGCCTGCACCAGCATGGACACTAGATTGCGTATGCAGTCAACGTCCGTGCGTTCCGCCATATGCTTCCATGCATCGCCGCGAGGGCGTCCGGCACGCTGCTCCAGCACGACAATATTCAATTCATCGCACAGCTCCGGCTGGGCCATGGTCAATTCCATTGCGCTACGCGCCGTTGCCTGGTCAAGGCTCAGTCCGGCCTCGATGCAGATGATCAGCAGATCAAGCACATCTGGCAGGCCGCGACGAATTCGAGACTGGCGGGTTTTAATGCGTCTTTCAAGCCAGAAATCCGGTGCCAGAAATCCCAGCGCCAAGGCAATGAGATAAACAAAAAAAACTCCCTCGCTACCAGCCATGTCGCCGAGTCCGGAGACCAGAATCACGGCGCAGAGCGCGAGCGGTACCAATGCTTTGGAGCCATAAAAAATTCTCTTTGCGGACTCATCGCGCAAACCGGCGCGCTGCAAGCGTTGCAGCACAACGGAGACCTCGGCCTGGCTCTTCGGAATGACGCTTTCGAAGTGTTCAACTACGCCGCCAAGCGAAAGGCCTGTCTGCTGGATGGCGCTCATCAGGGATTTCTGCTTCGGTTGTGGATTGATGGCATCGGATATCCGTTGCAGCATCTCTTCGCGATAGAACAACAGCAGTCCGCCGGCCGCGATCAACACAAACACGCCGAGAAATGCAAAAATCGGAATTAACATAAGTCACCTTCAAATGTCCAGGTTGACGATATGGCGAATCATCAAGGCGCCTATCACGAGCATACCGCTGGTCACATAGAGCATCTTGAGGCCCAGTGGAGTCGTCCACAGCATACTGATCATCTTTGGATTGACAAAGTACAGCGCGGTTCCCAGCACAAATGGAAGCACTATGAGCACCCACCCCGTCGTGCGTCCCTGAGCTGTATGAACCGCAACCTCGCGCTTGAGCCTGAAGCGCTCCCGGATAACATGGGAGGTCTTGTCCAAAACCTCGGCGAGGTTACCGCCGCTCTCTTTCTGAATCATTATCGCGGTAGCGACAATGCGAAGATCCTGGAGAGGAACACGGTTGATCAAATTATCCAGGGCAGTCTTCATCTCCAGGCCATAGTTCTGCTCCTCAAAACATGACTTGAATTCGCAGCCGATGGGGTCGGCGCACTCGCGAGCCACTGAACCCATGGCGGCAACCAGGCTGTGACCTGCGCGCAAAGCGCTGACCATCAGATCCAATGCTTCCGACAACCCCTCTTGAAACGTGTCGAGGCGCTTGCCGCGTTTATGGAACACCCACCAAAGAGGGGTTAGTCCCAGTAGCAACCCGATCGGCAAGGCCATGAGAAGTGAACCAAAGCGCCAGTCCGCCAGAATAGCAATGACCACGAACACGAACCCGCACCGGACAAGAAGGGAGCCGGTGCTCCACTTGAGGTCGGCTTGGTAAAGCAGTGTCTGCACGCGCGGCGCCAGTTCAATCTGCAGCAATTTGCGATTGAGCCAGGGGATGCTGCTAAGTAGATCGTTCTTGCGAAGGTTGACGAGTTGCTCGCCCTCTTCCGGGCGGTCAGTGGCCAGGGCCGAGTCGAGCGTGGCGTGGACCTGTTTGGCCTTCTCAGAGGCATCACTCGTCAAAGCTATCGCCAGCAGAGCGACGACTGCGAAGACGCAGATGAATATCAAAACAGCACTCAATCCCATACTGATAACCCTCCCTTCCGCTCAATTGACCTGTGTTTCGCGCTCGAACAAGGCCGGCGGCAGGACGATGCCCGACACGCGCAGCCGTTCGAGGAACCGGGGACGAATGCGGGTCGGTTGGAAGACGCCGATGACCTTGCCGTCCGGTCCAATCCCTTTCCTTGTAAACGTGAAAATCTCCTGCATGCTAATGATGCCCTCTTCCATGCCGGTAATCTCGGTAACACTAGTCACTTTGCGGGTACCATCGCTCAAGCGGGTGGCTTGAACGATGATGGTAATAGCGGCCGCGATCTGCTGGCGAACCGATTTTTCAGGAATGCTCATGCCCATGGCGACCATCGATTCGAGCCTGGAGATGGCGTCCCGGGGCGTGTTGGAGTGAATCGTGGTCATCGAGCCTTCGTGGCCAGTATTCATCGCCTGAAGCATATCGAATGCTTCCTCGCCGCGGATCTCGCCCATGATAATGCGGTCGGGACGCATACGCAGGCAGTTGATCAGTAGTTGACGCTGTTTGATCGCACCCTGCCCTTCGATGTTGGGCGGACGGGTTTCTAGGCGCACGATGTTTTCCTGGGCAAGCCGTAGTTCGGCTGCATCTTCAATGGTGACCAGGCGCTCATTGCGCGGAATGTACTGCGAGAGAATGTTCAGGAAAGTGGTCTTGCCGGTGCCGGTTCCACCGGAGATCAGAATACTGATCCGGGCTTTTACCGCAGATGAAAGCACCTCCATCATCTCCGGGGAGACGCTCTTCAACTGAACCAGCTGATTGGCGGCCAAAGGGCCTGTTCCGAAGCGGCGAATGGACAATGAAGGCCCATCGAGCGCCAGCGGCGGAATGATGGCGTTGACGCGCGAGCCGTCGGGCAGACGGGCATCGACCATCGGCGAGGACTCATCCACTCGGCGGCCCACGCGCGAGACAATACGGTCGATGATCTGTAGCAGATGGCGGTCGTCGCGGAAGGTCGTATCGACCCTCTGCAACAGCCCGCCTTTTTCGATAAAGACGTGGTCCTTGTCGTTGACCAGAATGTCGGAGATCTTCGGATCCCTCAGCAGTGGCTCCAGCGGACCAAGGCCAAATACCTCGTCAAGCAGGTCGGCCTGAATCTTTTCCTGTTCGTCGAAGTTCAGCGGCACGCGCTGGTCGGCGATGATTTCCTTGACAATGCCGGCCACGGCCTGGCGCGCCTGACTGGTGTTGACGCGCGACAGCTTTTCCAGATCCAGTTTGGAGATAAGAGTCCGGTGAATTTCCGCCTTGTACTTTTCCAGATTCAGCAGTTCCACGTTTTACCTTCCATCCAAGCAGGATACTCGTACACGGCGTCTAACTTGTTAATCAAAGGATTTCCGCTGAAAATAGCCGGAGACTTGTCATCCACCCAGACTGAAGTTCACGCTCACCGTGGTCTCCACTTCCACAGGTTCTCCATCCAGCAGATAAGGCCTGTAGCGCCAAGTCTTCACCGCGTCCATCGCGGCCTGCCGCAGCATCGTGGGTCCACTAACAACATGGGCATTTTCAACCACTCCGGTCTTGGAAATAGTGGCTTGAATCACCACGATGCCGGAGACATGGGTTTGCCGGGCAAGCGGCGGATAAACAGGCGGCGGCTTCTGGAGCAGCAAACCACCCGCAATTCCCTCGGAAATGCTCACTTTCTTGGCAGCCTCGACCTTCACCTTAGGTCCGTTTCCGTTGAAGACGTTGCCAACCCCGCTGCTGCCACCCAAGCCATCCATACCAGACGAAGAAGGAGGCGGTTCCTTGCCAGCCAGCATTCGAAGGTCGTTCGGAATCCGCGAGGGCGCACTCAATTGATGGTTCATCATATCCGACTGCGCGCGTAGCGGGCGCTCTGTCGTCGAGTTATCAGCCGTGGCGGAGGACGTGACTGGAGGCGTATATGCGCCTGATGTCGGAGTCGCCGCTGTCGGTTTCGGCAGAGTCAGCGAGGTTGTCGTCGCCGCTGACGCAACCGGCACTGTCTGAGTAATCGTCTTGGGCTGCTGCAACTTCCAATATCCCACCGAACCGATTCCGGCGAGAAGCACTATGGATGCGAGGATCGCGACCAGCATCCCCTTCTTTGATTTGCCTTGGCTCTCGACCTGGTAATTCTGGCCTTCCGCGCTCAGGTCTCGCGGCTGTGGCGGCGTATAAGCTGGCACAACCCTCGCGTGGGCCGCCGGCGGAGCCGCGCGGGGAGCCGTCGGAACGCGCGGAACCGGGGCTGGAATCCGCTCCGCCGCAGGCGCGACGGCGACGCGGGCCGTCATTGGTCTCTCTGGCAACCTTGGAGCAGCTTCATAGCCATTGAAGCTGGCTGGTTGCGCTGCGGAAGAGTCTCCGCTATCCCATTCGCTGAAATCTGCGGGAAGCGTCGTGGGTTGCTCTTTTTCTATTTCTTCTGGAGGTACCATTGGTCATCGGCTCCCTTCACATAGGTAGCGCCTTTGTAAGTGCGCGTTTCTGGTTCATTCGGCTGGCGGTTGGCGCTGCCGCTTTCCGCGGCCCAAGCCGCATCCGCGGCGGAATCCGCCGGCATGAGCGAAAGAATGTTCAGCAGACCCTCTACCACTAGAGACACGGAGGCCTGCGCCGTAGTGTAATCTGCGGCATCCGTTGGGGTAAAGGTTACCGAAAGTGTCTGAGTTCCTGCAGCAACCACGGTGCCAGCAGCCGGAGTATAAACGAATGCTCCTGGGATCAATGCCTTGGCGTCGAGTTGGAGGGCGCTGAGCGGGGTACCGTAGGAGATAGCCTCGGGGAGAGACGGAGGCTGTCGCCGTCGCGGCGTCCGTAGTGTCGTCCGGAGTGAAAGTCACTGAAAGTGTATGCGCTCCCGAGGCCAGCACATCTCCGATCGAGGGAGAGTAAACGAAGCTGCCCGAAACCGATGCCGTGGCATTGAACTGCGCATCGCTGAGCGCGGTACCGTAAGAGATGGCGGCGGGCACCGGCCAGATGATGACGGGCATTGCCTTGGTGACAGTGAGAGACGTCTCCGCCTGAACTGCGGGGAAGTTGATGTCGTCAGGAGTAAATATCACCGAGAGCGTATGCACACCAGTAGAAAGTACCTCTCCATCCGCAGGCGTGTAATCGAACCTTCCCGGAACCGGCGCTGTGGCATTCAGCTGAACGGCGCTGAGCGCGGAGCCGTAGGTGATGGCGTCAGGCGTGGGCCAGGCGATGCTGGTTGGCTTTGCCTCGGAAACGGTAAGCGAGACCGTAGCCCGAACCGCAGCCCAGTCCGTGGTGTCGTTCGGAGTAAAGGCCACCGAGAGCGTATGCGTTCCCACACCCAGCCGCTCGCCAGCGGAAGGAGTATAAGTGAATTTCCCCGGAACCGACGCCGCGGCATTGAGCTGCGCTGCGCTAACCGCGGTGCCGTAGCCAATCGGCGCGGGCGCTGGCCAAGTGATGGTCGGTGTCGCTTTTGTGACTGTCAGCGAGACCGCCGCCTGTGCCGTAGTGTAGTTCGTTGTGTCAGACGGGGTGAAAATCACTGATGGCGTATGAGTGCCCGCCGCCAGCACCGCGCCTACGGCGGGAATGTAGGCGAATTGTCCTTCAACCGAGGCCGTGGCATTAAGCTGAGCGTTGCTGAGCGCGGTGCCATAGGTAATCGACGCGGGCGTCGGCCAGGTAATGGAAGGCGTAGCCTTGGTGACAATGAAGGTCACAGAGGTCTGAATCGTTGTGTAGCTCGCCGTATCCTCCGGGTTGAAAGTTGCAGACAGCGTCTGCACGCCTGCCGGCAGCACAGCGCCCGCAGCGGGCGTGTAGCTGAAACTCCCACGAACCGATGCACTGGCATTGAGCTGCGCATCGCCGAGCGGAGTACCGTAGGCAATCGAAGCCGGCGTCGGCCAGGTCGCTTCCGGTGTCTCCTTCGAGACGGAGATCGACACCGTGGCTTGCGCCATCGAGTAGTCCGAGCTGTCGGTCGGAGTGAAAACCGCCGAGAGCGTCTGCAGGCCAGAAGGCAGCACAGCGCCAGCGGCAGGGGAATAGGAGAATCTTCCCGGAACCGAGGCCGTGGCATTGAGCTGAGCGGAACTGAGCGGGGTGCCATAGTCAATCGGCGCGGGCGTTGGCCACGCGACAGTCGGCGTCGCCTTGGTGACAGTAAGCGGCACGGCGGCTTGCGCCGTGGTGAAGCCCTTAGTGTCGGCCGGAGTGAAGGAAACTGAAAGCGTATGCACTCCCGCGGCCAGCATATCGCCGGTCGCCGGGCTGTATTCAAATCTTCCTGGAACCGATGCTGTGGCATTCAGTTCAGCCGAGCTGAGCGCGGTGCCATAGCCAATCGAAGCAGGTGCAGGCCACGCGATGGACGGCGTCTGCGGACTCACCTCCACGGGCTGCGCTATCTCCACAGGCCGCACTTTCTCAGCAGGATGTGCTTTCACAGCGGGCTGCGCTTTCACTTCGGTCGAAGTTTCCAGCAACCGCCATTCGCCGCCCGCGACTTTCACATAAGTAGAGCCTTTGTAAACCCGTGTTTCCGGTTCGCTCGGCGCCTCGGGGGCAACGACGCTCTGAGACTCCCGCAGATGCCATCCGCCATCTGGGCCTTTTACATAGGTAGCGCCTTTGTAAGTGCGCGTCTCCTCTTCGCCTTGCCGGATGGGCGTACTGATACTTTGCGGTTCCTTGCGCTTCTCTTCCACTGGATCAGCCCGTCTGGCTGTCTCCTCCGTCCTGGACGGTGAATAAGTTTCTTCCACGGGTTGAGCGACCGGGGTGGGACCAGGAACTGGCCTGCTGTGGAGCCGCGCAGGAGCATCGTGCTGAACTTCGTGCTGAACCTCGCCTGAGCTGGCGGAGGCGGCGTGATCACGGCTTGAGGTCAACCCCAGTTGCGTAAGCGCCTGCGATTCATCTGGAGCAGAACTCCTTCCCGAGATGCTGCGGAAACTCTTGAGGCTGAAGCCCGACTTCTTCTCCGGTGTGGCGGGCAGGCCACAGGCGGTCCTCGACATTCTGTGGATCAGCCGGGAGATCGGTGAATCTTCCAGCGCCAGCGGAATGGCCGTGGTCTGCATACGCCGCACTGCGGCATAATCGTTGGGAATCTTCCACTGCGCCGGCCGGGTGAGCGCCTTGGTAATCTGGTCTTCAGAGACTCCCATGGAACGCGATTCGAAACGGTTGATAACAATTTCGAGTTTAGGAATTCCGGTGTTGAAGTACTGCGAGATCAGGCGATTGGAATTGCGCAGCCCGGCGATGCCGGCTTGGATGACCAGGTAAACCGTGGAACCGTCCTTGAACAGGCTGGTTCCCATCAGATCAAGCCTGGACCCCATGTCGATGATTACATTGTCAAAGTCCTGACGTGCGACCGCGATCAGCCTGTCGATAGCATCATTCGATGCCTGGAACTGAGGAAACTTGCCGGGAGCAGCGAGTACAGAGACCCCTGAGCTGTGCTTGACCAGCAGCTTGGAAAGAAAACTCGAATCCAGACGGCCAGCATTCTGAAGAGCGTTGATGGCCGAGTATTCGGCGACGACGCCGAGGTTCAGCGCCGCGTCTCCCAGCGGAAGATCAAGGTCGATCAGCAGCGTGCTTTGGCCCGACTCTTGGGCCATGGCCACGGCAAAATTGCAGGCCAGCGTGGTCACGCCGTCCCCGCCTTTGGCGCCGAGAAAGACCATCAGCTTGCCGCCCGTCTTCTTGGCGGGGCGTGTCGCCGGACGGCGGGCTGAGGCCCGGACCAGAGCCTCGGCCATGGTGTTCTGCGCAAAAGGCATGGTGAGAAACTCGCGGGCCCCGGCGCGCATGCAGCGCACCAGCAGTTCCGCGTCGGCCTTCATCGAATAGACCATTACTGTCGCCGTGCCGTTGGCGCAAATGCTCTCCACCAGTTCCAGAGCGTATTCTGAGTGGCTGTCCAGATCGATGATGATGACATCGTAATGCTGTTCGAGCAGCCTGGGCACATCGTCCAAGCTGGGGGGATAAGTGGAAAATTCACGGATATCGCCACCCTGGCACCCAGCCAGTGCGGTGGCCGCTGCCTTGCGGCGATCCTCGTCCGGGCCGATCAGCGCAATCGACAAAACATCACCGCCAAGCGAATCCGGGTACTGATCATCAAGATATTGAGATGAATCTGAATTCACGGGATTGCTACCCCCTGCCGCATAAGCATTTGCTTGCGGGTTATCCGAAGATCGATAAGACGACTGCCAGTTGGACATGATCCCTAACTCCCAATTCTCAACTCGCAAAGAAGGACATCAGCGTTCCGATAGCAATGGCCGGAGCGTAAGGCATCTTGCGCTTCAGCGGATTGGCAAGAGTCTGCTCCGGATCGCTGCTCATTCCGTGCTGTTTCCAACCAAAGAGCAGATCGCTTGCTCCGGTAAAGAGTTCTCTGAGAAACCCGCCCAGTACAGCCCAGCACAAAACCAGAATCCCCCCCACCATCGCCGTAAAAAATGTTGCCCAGAACACTTGGATCGGGCCAACCCAGGCTCCAATAGCGACACACAGTTTCACGTCACCGCCTCCGGTCCAGCCCATCCAGAAAGGAATGCCATAGATCAGAATAGCTAGCCCCATCCCGGCCAAGCTTTGGCCGAGGCCGTGCCAGGCAAAGCCGCGGACGCTGCCGGGCCAGAAGCCCCGGCCAATCCCATCCCAGTCATGGCGCCAAGGAGAAATCAAAACTCCAACCATAAGAAAAGGAAGCACCAGCCAGTTGGGGATGCGGCGGCTGCGCAGGTCCGTGAATGTCGCCACGGCCACTACGAGCAATATTGGCCACCATGCTAACCAGTGCCGCATACCCTATCCCCTAATCCCCCATGCCGCTGGGAAACAACATTATTGCAATTGCAATGCCATAGTTGCAATTGTTTAACCAAACCGTAAAGGCTGTAAACCGCCCGAATTCAATTTCCTGGCGCCGCGCTGTCCATTCGGTGTACACGGGTGTTTACTGCGAGTCACTTTCTAGTGAAGTGAGTCGTATACACCCTATAGCCGCAAAGATATGGTACAGCCGCCAAGGCGCAAAGGGCAGATTCGCGAAGAGTTTAGTGACAATTTGGTTTCGGTTTGGGGAGTGCATGATTATTAAGTACTCGGACAATTAGATTACTATCGATCATTAAAAATCGCACTAAAGTGAGGGAAAAACAGTTCAGCCAGGCTGATTATTCCGAAGCCATAGCTTCTTCTTGCCCTCCAAAAGAATAGATTATTCATCGTATCTAACTGTAAGTAAAGTAGATTACTGGATTACAGGTACAGAACCTGGGGGTCCCCCCGGTGAGTCTCTTCCCGCAATCTGCCGCCCTGGGCAGTTATCCAAAATGGTCCACCTGAAATAAGATGTTACTAGAATGCTCTCGACATTGTTGCCCAAATATCACTATGATTGCAGGCAATTGGCAGTTGTCAATCAGTTCTGGGGTCATTTTAGCAGCGGGGATAGCTGCGGGGATGTGAACCGAGTGCATCACACGCCAGGGGTCGTTGCCGCAAATTCTGGCAACGATGTGAGATCACCGCTTCTGCACACGGTAGCGGCGAGCAGCGTTGGTTGAAAGAGCTGGAAGATCGATGATCAAAGTCGGGCTGTATTCTGAAGACCGTACGCTCCACACGCTGCTCTCCTCGGCTCTCGGGAAGGACTTTGAAATCCTTTTGGAGTCGGATGAAGATGGAATGAATCTGATACGCGCGGCGGGTGACTGCGATGTCATGATTCTGGATTTGAATTCGAATCACAATTCATTGCAGGATCGGATTGGGTGCACCCAGCGGCTTATCGAGACGCAGGTTCCGGCCGTGATTATGGCCGACGACGGCCTCCGTTCGACCGCGTTTGAACTGGTTCGCAGCGGAGCCTTCGGCTACTGCCGCAGGCCGCCCTCGATTCGCGATCTGAAGACCATGCTGAGCCGGGCGTTTGAGAACTCCACGCTCAAACAGCAATTGCAGACCGTGCAGCAGCAACTGGATGTGCCTGCCAGTTGCGATCAGTTGATTGGATCGAGTCCGCAGATGCAGCGGGTCTATCAGCTCATCCACCGCGTCACCAATTTGAATGCCTCGGTGTTGGTGACCGGCGAAAGCGGTACCGGCAAGGAGTTGATCGCTCGCGCCATCCACAACCTGGGTTCACGCTCCAGCCGTCCGTTTGTGGCTGTCTCCTGCGGGGCTATTCCGGAAACCCTGATCGAGGCTGAGCTGTTCGGGCACGAGAAGGGCGCCTTCACCGGCACGGTCGGCGCTCGCGAGGGCTACTTCGAGCTGGCCGCCGATGGTACTCTCTTCCTGGACGAGATCGGCGACCTCAGCCTGTTTACGCAGGTCAAACTGCTGCGCGTCCTGCAGCAGATGGAATTCAACCGTTTGGGCAGCAGCAAGCTCACCCCGTTACGGGCGCGGCTGATCTTCGCCACACATCAGAATCTGGGCAAATTGGTTGCGGAAGGCAAATTCCGCCAGGATCTCTTCTATCGCATCAACGTGATGCAGATTGAATCTCCGCCCTTACAGGAGCATCCGGAGGACATTCCCCGGATCGCCCGGCATTTTCTGCGCAAGTATGGACAGCAATATCAGAAACCGATGGATGACATTGAGCCGCGCGCGATTGCTCTGCTGCAGAGCCACCGCTGGCCCGGCAATGTGCGCGAACTTGAGAATGTGATCCAGAGAGCGATCATCCTCTCATTGGATAAGACGATTCATGCCGAAGATTTGAGCATGACGATCGAAGAGGCCGAGGCCGACCTCGGAGATATCGACGATGTTGTTGACATCGGCGACTACCATCCCGCTGGTTCGTTCGAGCGGCAGCTTCGCGACTACAAGGTCAGGCTGGCCGTTTCCGCTGTTCGCGAGAACAATGGAAACAAGACGCTGGCGGCGCGCAGCTTGTGCATCTCGCGAGCTTATCTGCATCGCCTGATCAGGCTGGAAGAACCCGACGCAGCCTTCGAGCCTCTCCGCGATGTCGAAAGTGCGTGAGCCGAGCCTCTCCGGTTGCCCGGAACTCGAGCCTTGGTCTGAAATTCACATCACAAGGAATCTGTCATTCAGCGCCTGTTGATCGGGAGCGCAGTTGGCCTGTTGAAGCTCTGGAGGCTTCCGTCAACTGATTGGCCGCGTCACGCGAGTGTCTTTGTTCGCCCCGCGATCGGAGCATTTGAATCGCCCCGCAGTTGGAACAGCGCCAGGGAAAGTAGCCGAAGAGCGGAGCCAGCCTCTCGCGCAGAAATCCTTCCCGCTTGATCCGGCGCATCCTATAACTCTCGCATGATGCACATACCATGAGTCTTACTCCACAAGGCGGAACGATAAGAGCGACCTTACCTATTATATTTTCAATCGGCTGAAAATGCCGTGGAGAGGAAAAGATTTGCCAAATAATCAGTTCGATAGTAACCATTTGCCGCGTAAATAGTTTGCAAAAGGCACCTTGCCAGATTCGGCCATGGCAATCGTTCGGCCATGGCAATCGCATGAATGAAAGCCTTCTACAGCCTTGTTACTAATTAATTACCTGCAAAATCTTTACGCCAAAATATATATTTTAGGGGGGGAGGGGGGGTACCTCAGTGGTCAGTGAACAGTAGTCAGTGAACAGTGGTCAGTGGTCAGTGGTCAGCAAAAACCCGCGGCTGTGGTCGTGGTTCATGATTTCATTGTGCGCGCTGGGAAGGTAATCATCTGCAAAATACTTTCATGCGATTGCCCTGCTGCCGGCTTTCTTGACGCGCACCTTGCTTGTCTGCTCTACTGCAATCAAGGTCATGCACACTTCCGGCGCCAACACGAGCTTTATTCTTGGCCTGCGCATCCCTATGCCGATTCTTGCCATGCGAATTACAAGATTCAATGCGTGCGCGGGAAACGGAGCCTGACAAAAGAGATTCAGCGGTAAAGCAGCACCCAGGCCACCACCCGCAAACGCGGCTGGTGGTTTTTTGTTTTCCGCCTGCCGCACGGTTTATTACTTCTACTGTTCGCTCAGCCCAGGAGGCACATCTTGGAATCCGTCACTCTATCCAGTATCAAGGCAGCACGCGCGCGAATCCTGGAGTCTATTTACATCTCTCCCTGCCAGCTCTCTTCTGACCTATCCGATATAACCGGTCTGGCTCTGCACCTGAAGCTGGAAAACCTGCAACGGACCGGCTCGTTCAAGGAGCGGGGCGCGCTGAACAAGCTGCTCACCCTGAGCCAGGCCGAGCGGGATCGCGGGGTGATTACCGCCAGCGCCGGCAACCACGCCCAGGGAGTCGCCTTTCACGCCTCGGCACAGGGCATTCGCGCGCAGATCGTGATGCCGCTGGCCACGCCGCAGATCAAGGTGGCGGCGACGCGCGGCTTCGGGGCCGAGGTGATTCTGCATGGGACAAACTACGACGAAGCCTGCGAAGAAGCCCTGCGGCGCTGCGCCGAGGAGGGCCGCACCTTCGTCCATCCCTTCGACGACGCGGAGGTGATCAACGGTCAGGGAAGCATCGGCCTGGAGCTGCTCGAACAGGTTCCAGATCTGGAAGCCGTGGTGGTGCCTGTCGGCGGCGGCGGACTGATCAGCGGCGTCGGCTGCGCGCTGAAGGAGTCGAACCCCAGGATTCGCGTGATCGGCGTCGAGCCTGAGAAGCTGCCCTCGATGCTGCGCGCCCGCGAGGCAGGCGCGCCAGTCACGATCAACGCCGAAGCCACCATCGCCGACGGCATCGCTGTGCGCCGCGCCGGGGAGCTGACCCTGCCGCTGGTCTCCCGTTACGTGGACGAGATTGTCACTGTGGATGACGAGGAGATCGCCAGTTCGATCCTCATGCTGCTGGAGCACGAGAAGACTCTGGCCGAGGGAGCAGGCGCGGCGGCGCTGGCCGCGGTGCTTCAATCCAAGACGAACCTTCGACCTCGCCGCACGGTGGTTCTGGTCTCGGGCGGCAATATCGACGTGACGCTACTGGCCAAGATCATCGAGCGCGGCCTGGTGAAGGATGGCCGCCTACTGCGCATTCGCGTCAATCTGCAGGACCGCCCCGGCGCGCTGCTGTCGTTGACCGAGGTTCTGGCGCGGGAGCGGGCCAACATCGTCGAGACCATCCACAATCGCTCCTACTACGGCGTCAGCCTGGGTGAAACGGTGATTGATGTGACCCTCGAAACGCGCGGCGCAACCCACATCACCGCCATCAGCCTCGCGTTGCATGAAGGCGGCTTCGGCTTCGAGCGGGTACAGTAGGAGAAGCCATGTACACGCCCAGGTTCCACGAGATTACCGACCGCGCCCTTCTGATCGAGGCCATGCAGGCCTACTCATTCGCGATCCTCTTTGGCCCGCAAGCGGCTCCAGGGGCTGGCGCGCCGCTAGCGGCAACGCACCTGCCGCTGGTTGTCAAAGACGAGGGCCCCTACGGCATCCTGGAAGGTCACTTTGCCCGCGTCAATCGCCACTGGCAGGCGCTGGCCGGACGCGAGACGCTGGCCGTCTTCTCCGGCCCACATAGCTATGTCTCTCCCGCTTTTTACGTCGATCCGCTCTCAGTGCCCACCTGGAACTACATCGCCGTCCACGCCTATGGCACTCTGCAATTGGTAGAAGACGAAGCGGGCAAGGACGCTCTGCTGAGGGCCTTGATGCGCGCCCAGGAGCCGGCCTTTGCGGAAAAATGGGTCACCATGCCCTCCGAATATCGCCAATCGATGCTGGCGGGAATCATGGGCTTCCGCATCCATATCAGCCGCATCGAAGGCAAGTTCAAGCTCAGCCAGAACCGCGCCCCGGCGGAGCGGGAGAATGTACGGGCCGCACACTCAGCCGGCAGCCCCGATCAGCAGGCCCTGGCCGGGTGGATGGAGCGCTTGATGCGGTAGAGGCCGCCCTCAGCCCTGATCGCGCCAGAGATAGACGCCGCCCAGCAGCCCGGATTCATTCGAGACGACACTGACGTTTTTTGGGGGGGTAAAGAGAATCTTCTTGGTGTTGCCGCCGCCCAGGTAGAGGTGGTCCCAGTTGAACAGGTCGAGGGTCTGCTTGATCGCCGCCTGCAGGAAGTCGTTCCAGCGCGCTTTGCCGTACTTGTCCAGGCCGCGGCGGCCGATGTAGTCCTCGTAGGTCATGCCTTTTTTGCGCCAGGGGTGGTGGCCCAACTCCAAACCCGGACAGAGGTGTCCGTTGGTGAAGAGCGCTCCGCCGAGGCCAGTGCCCAGCGTGAGCACCAGCTCGACGCCTTTGCCCTCAACCGCGCCATATCCGGCCACGTCGGCGTCGTTTCCCACCCGCACCGGCTTCTGCCAGCGTTTTTCCATCTCCACCTGGAGCGGAAAGCCCGCGGCCCAGAGCGGATGCAGGTTGAATGCGCCGAAGGTTGCCCCGTGCTTGACCACGCCGGGAAAACCGACCGAGACGCGGTCGAAGGCGGGCATCAGCTTGCGCAACTCGTCGAGTCCGGCCAGCACTGCCACCGGCGTGGGCACCTCAGGGGTCAGAACGCGCTTCCGCTCGCTGACCGGCTTGCCGGCAGCATCCAGTAGCATGGCCTTCAGTCCCGAGCCGCCAATATCGATTGACAGCGTCAGGGGACCGGTCGGTTTGGACGGGATTGTGGCAGCGACGGCGGCGGTAGCGGGGGGTGTGGAGTTTGCAGGAGTCATCAGCAGGAATTGTAATTCCTGCGGGTGAGAATGCAAGGGGGGAAATCAGCGCTTTGATTTCAGGGGCAGATTGAGTTCGGAAAGTTGAGGTTCTTCGTTTCCCACCCTAGCCGCAACGAAACGAACCGCAGGTCCTTCGACTCCGCTACGCTTCGATCAGGATGACAGCGGCGAGGGTGGGGCACGCAGACTTTATGGGCAGATCGAGGGTGGAATACCCGAGCCCAATCGCTACTTGTCCGCCGGCTGAAACTCCTCGTTCATCCAGCTCTTCAATGCGTCCATCCCCTGCGGGCGTCCCAGGAAGTCTTTGACCAGCTCGGCTGCCGGCTTGCTTGCTCCCGGCTCGAGTATGGCCTTGCGGTAACGCATTGCTGTCGGACCATCCAGCAGGTTGCGTTTGTCGAACTGCGCGTAGAAGTCGAGTGCAATCACCTTATCGAGAACGTAGGTGTAGTAGTTCGACGCATAGGCGGTCAGGTGGCCGAAGGAAGCATAAAAGCGATCTCCCTCCAGCGGGGTAAAGGGGCTGAAACGCAGTGAGTCGGCCTTCCACAGCGCATCGAAATCCACGTCCCACGGCGCGCGGTCATGCACTTGCAGCGAGAAGCTCGAGTAGATCAGTTGCCGCTGCAGCCAGCGTCCGCGTCCATAGGCGCTGGCCGCGTTCATCCTGGAGATCAGGCTGGCGGGGAGGATTTCGCCGGTCTGGTAATGCCTGCCGAAAGACTGAAGAATCGTGGGATCGTGAAAGATCTCCTCGAGCATCTGCGAGGGGGATTCGATGAAGTCTCCCTCGACGTTGAAGCCGCCCGCGCCCGACCACTCGCCCTGGCTGCCGAGGATGTGATGCATCAGGTGGCCAAACTCGTGGAAGAAGGTGACAACCTCGTTGTACTGCATCAGCCCAGGGTCGCCAGCCACTCCGCCGGAGAAGTTGCAGACTAGCATTCCCTCGGGAAGCTGGCGGCCGTGAATGCCGGGAAGGACAGGCGCGCTCGAGAACCACTTGTCCTTGCCCTCGCGCGGGTGCATATCCAGATAGATGCGACCCAGCAGCTTGCCTCGGCTGGGCTCGGCGGCATCAATCACGTCAAACGTATCGACAGAGCGATTCCAGACCACGGCGTCTTTGACGGGCTTGAACTCGAGGTGGAAGAGGCGCGCGGCGGTCTTCAGGATTCCCGCCTGCACCTGATCATAGGGAAAGTAGGGACGCACGCTCTGCGCGTCGAAGGAGTATAGCGCCCGCCGGTACTGCTCGTTCCAGTAGTAGGAGTCCTGCGTGCCGATGCTGGTCAGCCCCGGTTGTTGCTTCTGCGCAAAGGTCAGTAACTGGGCAAACTCCCGGCTGGCTGCGTCGCGCGAGGCCTCGTCCACCTGTTTCAGCAGAGCCTCGACGTTGGCCGACGAGCCGATCATCTGATCCGCCGTCGCCAGATCCGCGTAGTGGGCATAGCCTAGGATGGTGGCCAAATCCTGGCGGGCTGCCAGAATATCCTTGAGCACCTGAACGTTCTTCGGATAGGCTCGCTGCATATAAGCCAGGTACATCCTCTTGCGCAGATCGGCGCTCCTGGCGAAGTCCAGCACCGGACGGACATCCGGCTCGTCGGTGGTCAGCGTGACGACGCCGTCGGCGGCTGGCTTGTGCAGCGCTATGTAGTCGGCAGGAAGGCCGTCCAACTCGGCGGGCGTGGCCGTAATCGCCATCTTCCCGTCTGCGATATTGCGGCCAAAGGTCAACGAAAGCTCGGTGATCTTGTCTTGCAGCGCGCGGATTTTGGCGCGGGTCGCATCGTCCTTGTCCACGCCGGAGAGCCGGTACTCCAGCAGAGTCCGCTCCAGGTAATGGCGGGTCGCCGGGTCGCCGGCCGGTAGCGGAATGGCGGTCAACGCGGCGTAGACCTTCGGGTCCAGGCTCAGATCGGTGGCAGCCGAAGAGATGGTTGCCTCGAGCGCCTGCCCCTTGTCGCGCATCGCCGCAGTGTCTGCCAGCGAGTAGACAAGATTCGCATTGTTGCTGGCAATGGCCAGCTGGTTCACGGCGTCGTCATAGGGACGCAGCGTGTTCTCTACAGTGCGCGACCCGCTAACTGCAAGCAGCTTGTCCACATCGGCCTTTTCCTCGGCGAGCCGCTGATCCACCCAGGCACCGAGCGCGGCCGGATCGCTTGCCACGACCCAGGCATGGAGCGGGTCGGCTAGGGGCTGCTGCGCAGGCTTATCCAGCGCAGCGCCAGTGAGAGCGGTCAGAAATACGGCAATCAAGGGAAGCGACTTCACGGCATATTTCATGGCGCAAGTATTACACCTGGATCGAAAGTTGGGAAAGGGGTAATTGAGAAAAGCCGGGAGCGTGGCTCGGGCACGAAGGTCAGCACCGTTACACTGGGAGTTGCCTGCCATGCCTGCTTATTGCCAAGTCGCGTTGCCTGTGCCGCTGGACCGCGCGTTCACCTACGCTGTGCGCGAGGGGCAGCGTCCGCAGCGGGGCGCGCGGGTGATTGTGCCCTTCCGCAACGAGAAGCTGATCGGCGTGGTGACCGGCCTCAACGCCAAGCTGCCGGCCGACTTCGAGGTCCGGTATCTGGAAGCCGTTCTGGACGACGAGCCGCTGCTCAGCGATTCCCTGCTGACCCTGGCTGAGTGGATGACGCAATACTATCTGGCTCCGCTGGGCGAGGTGCTGCGCGGAATGCTGCCGTTGATGGCCGAGGTGCGGCGCACGGTTTATTACCGCATCACCGACCTGGGGCGCGATGTGCTGGCGAAGAGTCTGGAGGGGGATTCGGCGGAGTTCCAGCTCCGAAAAACCAGAGATGGGTCACCTGAAGACGGAATAACCGCAGCTGCTTCGACCCCGCTGCGCTTCGCTCAGGATGACAGTACATGGAGTTTGGGGAGAACCGGGCAGAGTAAAAAGCTGGGCGGCTCGAAGCGGCGCAGCAAACTATCCACCGAGGAGCAGGACCTGGAGCGGCGCGTGCTCAACCGTCTGGCTTCCGGCGAGCCAGTGAAGGTTTCCACGCTGCGCACGGCAACTGCAGCCACGCTGCCGGTGCTGGCCAGCCTCACGCGCAAGAAGTGGATTGCCCGCGAAACGGCGGCCGTGGAGCGCGACGCGCGGCGCATGGAGCGCTTTGCCGTACTGATTCCCGAGGCTCGATTACCCGCTCTGACCGTGAAGCAGCAGGCCATCCTGGCTGAACTGGCGGCCTGTGACGGCGAGCTGCCGCTGGCCGAGTTGCGGCGTAAAGATTTGCCTTCCTCGACGCTGCAAACCCTCGTCCGTCGCGGCCTGGTCCGTATCGACGAGCGGCTGACCAGCTTTCACCTGGGCGGCTTGCAATCCCAGCCCGGCCCGCTGCGGCTCAACGAGCCGCAAGTAGATGCGCTGGCCTCGCTGGCCACGGCTCTCGGAAGCTTTCAGCCATTTCTGCTGCATGGAGTGACCGGATCGGGCAAGACGGCGGTCTATCTGGCGGCGATGCAGCGGGCGCTCGACCGCGGACTGTCGTCGATTCTGCTGGTTCCGGAGATCGGCCTGACGCCGCAGACGGTGGGCTTGCTGGACGCGGCCTTCGGGCAAAAAGTCGCGCTGCTGCACTCGGCTTTGACGCCCGAGGAGCGCAGCGATCAGTGGCGGCGCATCCGTCGAGGCGATGCGCCGATTGTCGTCGGTACGCGCTCGGCGATCTTTGCGCCCGCGCCGAATTTAGGCCTGATTTTGGTGGACGAGGAGCACGACCAGAGCTACAAGCAGGAGGAGACGCCACGCTACAACGCCCGCGATGTGGCCGTGATGCGCGCCAAAATTGAAGGCGCGGTCGTGGTGATGGGTTCGGCGACGCCGTCTTTGGAAAGCTGGCAGAACTCGGTCGCCGGCAAATACCAGCGCATCGAGATGCGCGAGCGGGTGATGAACCGCCCGCTGCCAACTGTTGAATTGATCGATATGCGCCGCGAGTTTCAGGAGACCGGCAAGGAGCAGCTTTTTTCGCGAACGCTGGTCGAGGAGACAAAACAGGCTTTGGATCGCGGCGAACAGGCGCTGATTCTGCTGAATCGCCGCGGCTACTCGTTTGCCGTGATCTGCCGCGCCTGCGGAGAAAAGCTGGAGTGCCAGAACTGCGCCATCGCGCTGACCCACCACAAGCCGGCCGGTGACGACGCTGGGATCGCGCGCGAAGGCCAGCGCCTGGAATGCCACTACTGCGGCTTCCGGCGCACCGTGCCGGCGCGTTGCCCGAAGTGCGACAGCGAGCATCTCTACTATCTGGGCGCAGGCTCAGAGCAGGGCGAGGTGCGACTGGGCGAGATATTTCCCTTCGCGCGCATTGGACGCATGGACCGCGACACGGTGCGTGGACGAGGCGACTTGGAGCGGCTGCTGGCGCGGCTGCACTCGGGCGAGATCAACCTGCTAGTGGGCACGCAGATGATCGCCAAAGGCCACGACATTCACGGCGTAACCCTGGTCGGCGTTGTGGGTTGCGACCACTCGCTCTCCATGCCGGATTTTCGCGCCGCCGAGCGCGTCTTCCAATTGATGACACAGGTCTCAGGCCGCGCCGGACGAGGCGAACTGCCGGGACGCGTGGTGGTGCAGACGTACTATCCCGACCACTACGCGATTCTCGCCGCCAGCACCCACGACTACGCCAGCTTTGTCGAACGCGAACTGAAATACCGCCGCTGGATGCACTATCCGCCCTTCGGCGTACTGGCCAACGTACTCATTCAATCGCCCAAGCTGGAAGAAGCGGTCGCGTGGTCGTCTCTGCTGGGCAAGTATCTCGTCCAAAATCAGAACAGCGACGCGGTGCGCGTGCTCGGCCCCTGCACCGCGCCCATCGCCCGCATCAAGGGCGTCTACCGCTTTCACATGATTTTGAAGGCCGCCTCGCACAAGGCGCTCAACGCAGCTCTACGCGGAATGCTGGCCCACGCCGACGCCGTCCAAGTGCCGCGCCGCAATCTGATTGTGGACGTAGATGCGCTGCGGCTGATGTAGGACCGCAGTAGTGACGAGTGTAGTCTGCCACTCTGTCGATCTTGCATATTCGTAGAAAGGGCACGACTTCAGCGGCGCTTAACGTGCGGCCAATCCTTCTCCGCTAATGTCCTTCCTTCTGGCCATCCCTGGTCACAGTAAATGAACGGATGTGCCACTTGATCAGTAGTCGGCCCCGTAACTCTTAGGCATTGATGCCAAATACCGTTCACCCGCGCGAGATGCAAAACCTCGTTCCAATATCCGTTCGGGGCCGCGAAATTTATGGTGAGTTTCTTGGAATCACCATGCGGCATCGGATATATTCCAATGAAATCGACTTGGCCTTGAGGCGCTTCTGCGGACTGCGGTCGCAGGTAGGGTAGTTGGTATTCAGTATCTGCGGACCTGATACTCTTTATCCAGTCTTCATTCGGATGATTGTTGGACTCCTGCATTGCCGCCAATCTGCGCTCATCATCCATCATGGTGGCTTGAGTGTCATGCAGTGGATATTTGCCGTGGCTAGTTACCCAAACTACAAAATAGGGTTCTCCTCTAGGAGCTACGAAATTGTTCCAATGCATCTCAAATGCCTGGGCTGGTTCCGGAGTGAAGGTTATAAATGCGAAACTGTTGCCTCCGGTTTGAATTTTCATCGTGTCGCCGAGGCCAGCAATAACCTGATCGGAACGCGCCATAGTTATTTCGAATTGTTTCTGGCTTGACTCGATGGCCCCGTTGAGTTTGGCCGCAATTTCTCCAAAGTTGTGCAATTGTTCGCA
>JBEKDX010000041.1:0-17175 GCA_050014135.1 Occallatibacter sp. | reverse complement strand
ATGGCCGGAGATATGCAACTTACGTGCAGCGATTGCGGGCAGGACTTCACCTTCACCGCTGCTGATCAGACGTTCTTTCAGGAACGTGGTTATTCGACCCCAAAACGTTGCAAGAATTGCCGACAGGCAAAGAAGAACGATCAGGGGGGGTCCGGCTACCGTTCGGCTCCGGCACAGGGTACACCTGTGATTTGTTCGGGATGCGGTCAGCCTACAACAGTGCCTTTTGAACCGCGTGGCGATCGTCCGGTATTCTGCCGGGATTGCTATCAGGCGCGCAAGGGCAGCGGCGGCGGCGGCAGTTCGCGCGGTCACAGCCGGTAATTGCTTCACGAGGGTCCGATGAGCACGTTGCACAACGGACCCTTTCCCATTTAACAACTTCAAGCCAAGCTCCACGGCGTCGGCTGATAGTGGCCCGGTTCGCTTCGAGAGTTTCTTGATCGCTGATGGTTTGTCATTTTTTGGTCGAAGCTGTACCCTCCAGGCGGTTCAGCCTTGAAGCTGTTTTATAACCAGATTCTGACCGTAATCCAGTCTTCCCTCAGGAGCTAAAGCCTGCATATTTTCTGCTCTGTCAGCGGCACGGCTAAAGCGTGCCCTTTCAAAACCAGGTTATGAAACAGTTTGTATATAGACAAGAATTCCCGGGGGCGATGGACACAACGATAGCTGGCCGATAAACTAGAGCGTAAGACAGCCTAAATCTCACCTGTCACCCGAGGATTTTTCTCAACGTCATGGCCTCCCAACTCTCCTTCGCATGGTTTGCATGGAAGAATCTCTGGCGTCGGCGTCTGCGGACGCTGCTGACGCTGGGCGGGATCGGAATGGCCATCGGCGCTTTTGTGGGTCTGGTGGGCTTTTCCCGGTCGTTCGAGCACGAATGGCTGCGTATGTACCTGAGCAGCGGCACAGACATTGCGGTGGTGCAGCAGACCTTCCTGAACACCTCGATGGAAGAATCGGCGGGAGCTACGCTGAAGGCATTGCCAGCGGTTCGACAGGCGACGCCGATGATTCTGAACCTGATGGACCTGACGCCGGAGGTCAATGCTCTGGCCTACGGCTGGAAGGCCGACTCTTATGAATTTGATTCGCTCACGCTGAAGTTGGGACGGCGATTCAAGGACGGCCAGCCGGAGGTGATGCTGGGCGACCTGCTGGCCGGTAGCTTGAAGAAAAATGCCGGCGACACACTGGAGATTCAAGGCTCGGCGTTTACCGTGGCGGGAATCTACCACGGGGGTTCGGCGCTGGAGGCGGGCGCGGTGATCATGCCGCTGGACCAGATGCAAAAGCTGGGCAGCCTGGAAGGCAAGGTGACGGCCTTTCACGTCCGGCTGAAACCGGCGCCAATCGGTGAATCGCCGGAGCATTATCTGGCGCGGGCGCAGGCGGAGATTGAAGCAGCGCTGCCGGGATTGCGGGCAGTTCCGGCGGCGGAACGCGCCAGCAATAATCAGATTGTTCTGTTGGCACACGCCGCGGCTTGGGGCACATCAGGCATCGCGCTGCTGATCGGGATTCTGGGCATCGCCAACACCATGGCTATGTCGGTCTTCGAGCGGACGCGCGAGATCGGCATTCTACGCGCGCTGGGATGGAAGCGCTGGCGGGTGCTGGTGCTGATCGAGATGGAGGCGGCGGTGCTGGGGCTGGCCGGGGGAGTTCTGGGCATTGCCGTGGGCTGGCTTTCACTGCGCGTACTGGCCGCGATTCCGCAGACCGCAAGCATCGTCTCGGCTTCGTTTCCTGTTCTACTACTGACCGAGGCGCTGGGTATTGCCGTGTTGGCCGGAGTGGCCGCCGGAGCGATTCCGGCATGGCGCGGGGCGCATCTTTCGCCGGTGGAGGCGCTGCGCCATGACTGAGCCGATCAAGATTACGCCTATTTTGGAAGTGCGCGAGCTGCGCAAAAGCTACGACGATGGGCGGATCGAGGCGCTGCGGGGCGTCGATCTCACCATTACCGCCGGGGATTTCGTCTCGATCAGCGGGCCGAGTGGCAGCGGCAAATCCACTTTGCTGCAACTGCTGGGCGGGCTGGACACGCCGACCAGCGGTGAAGTTCTCTTCAGGAACGGCAAGCTTACAGACCTGGACACTTATCGTTCAAAGAGCGTCGGATTCATCTTCCAGGCCTTTCATCTGATGCCAACGCTACGCGTGTTGGAGAATGTGCAGGTGCCGATGCTGGCGCTGAATCCCTGCCCGCGCAACCGCGCCGAGCGGGCTGAGGCGCTGCTTACAGAGATGGGCATGAATCATCGCTTGCGGCAGTATCCCAATGAATTATCCGCGGGCGAACGGCAGCGGGTGGCGATTGCCCGGGCACTGGCCAACGAGCCGGAGATTCTGCTGGCCGATGAGCCGACCGGTAATCTGGACAGCGTCAACTCGGCGCGTATCATGGAAATCCTGATCGGGATTCAGAAGGCTCGGGGGATGACGTTGATCGTGGTGACGCATGAGAATGATATTGCGCACTCGGCGGCGCGGCAGATTCGCATCCGCGATGGAAGGATCGAACCATGACCACCACCTGCGGTGGGGCAGCCGCCTTCGGCATGAACCACGTGCGGCCGGGCAGCCACCTGCAATGGATCAGCCACCTGCGGCTCGACTTCCTTTCAGCGTTGCTGATGGCGGTGATGCTGATGCCGATGACGGCTCAGTCCGCGGATGTGAAGACGGAGCTGGCCGTGCCGCGCCAGCGTATCGAGTCGGCGGACTATCGCGTGAGCGGCCACCTAGTGAGGGTGCAGGCGAACGGCATCCGCCTCAGCTATCCCATTACCATCAAGGCGCATTGGTTTCCGGGCGTGCTGCGGGTGTATATGGAAGTTGGAACAGGCTCAAAGGCGAAGACGAGTCCTGTATCTAGTTTCTTCCATATCCCTGTTCACATTTTGCTGGAGATGCGGCCCAACGGGCAGAATATGGTTCAAATTGCACATCCAGGCGACGCTGCGCCGGTTATACTTCCGTACGACAAGTGGAGCGACGGTCCGCTGGGCGCGGGATTCAGTTTCGAGGATTTCCTTGAGGCGCAGTATTTCTGGCCTGGGCAGACGACGTTGGAGAAGGCAAAGTATGGCGCGCGCGATTGCGATGTTTTGCAGAGCATACCGGGCGCGACCGACAAAACTCACTACACCGAGGTCAAGAGCTGGCTCGATCACGGCATTGGCTTTCCGGTGTATGTGGAGAAGACGCTGAAAGGCGGGGCGATCAAGGAGTTTACCTACTTTGGGCTGCGCCAGAACGGCGGCGTGTGGTCGGCCAGCCAGGTGGAAGCGAAGATTCACGGGCAGGCCGGTTCCACGCTGCTGATTCTTGATCGCGGCAGCCCCAAGGCAAATCTCAACTTGAAGGACTTCGCACCCGCGCAGCTCACGCATTTTTGAGGAAGGCCAATGATTCTGATTTTATCTGTTCTGGGTTTGGTTGCGATTCTGATTGCGGCAGGCTTCATCTATCAATGTTTGGGCGCGCGCTCTGATCGCCGGCGTTATGCCACGGACGGCCGATGGATCGACATCGGGGGCAAGCGCAGGCTTTACCTGCTGGAGAAGGGATCGAACGGGCCAACCGTTCTCTTTGAAGCGGGGATTGCAGCTACCAATCTGAACTGGTTTTACATTCAGGAGGCGGTCTCGCGGTTTGCCTTCACGGCTTCGTATGATCGAGGCGGACTGGGCTGGAGCAGCCCTTGCCGGACGGCGCGAACGCCCTCGAATATCGCCGCCGAACTGCATCAGATGCTGGAAGGAGCCGGCATCAAGCCGCCTTACATTCTGGTTGGGCATTCCTTTGGCGGGATGGTGATGCGCCGCTTTGCGCTGAGCTATCCGGAAGAAGTGACCAGCATTGTGCTGGTGGACCCGATGCGCTGCGATGAGTGGCCGCCGCTGTGCCCAAGCAAACAATGCGAGATCGATCGCGGCAAGAAGCTCTCCCGTTTCGCGATTCCGATTGCCCGCGTCGGAATTGCTCGTCTGGCTGTCACCTCGCTCTTCCTGCACTCGGGTCGCACAGCGCAACGGCTGGCCGGAGCTGCTGGAAATGGCGGCCAGCATGTACTGGACCGCATCAAGAATGAAGTAGGTAAGATGCCGCACGAGGTATGGCCGATTGTCGCCTCTCATTGGTCGCGGCCCGCTTACTATGTCGGTATGCGCAACCACGTTTTGGCCGTGCCCGACACTGTCCGGGAGATGCAGAATGCCGAACCGATTCGAGAGATCCCGGTGCTGGTGCTGACTCCTGGGAAATCGACGCCGCTTTCAGACGAAGATCTTGGTCGTATCGGTAACAGTGTGCAGCAGATCATTGTGCCTCAATGCGCGCATTGGATTCATCTTGATCAGCCCGAGCTGGTGATCAATTCGATTCGGAAGATGGCGATGGCTGCCACGGAGCCTGCGGCAGCGGCGGGTTGAAGCGACTGTCCGCTTCTTCCTTGTCGTTCCCAATGAGCAACGCCTATAGAGATTCCAGGTTTCCCACCCTTGGCACAAAAACAAGAACTGCCAAGGATGAGCCGCTTCCCTGCTTTCGGGTATAAACTCATCCCAAGCCTATGAGAAGCCGCCTCACGATCACTCTCTTGCTACTCACCGTTCCGGCGCTGATTTCCGCGCAAAGCCCGGCCAAAGTCGCCCCCAGGACGACGCCCAAAACCCTGCTTGCCGATCAGGTTCATCGCTCCGCTGTCGTTATCGACACTCACGCGGACACTCCGCAACGATTTCTGGATGAACACTTTGATATGAGCGATCCGCTGCAGGGCGGGCAGCTCAATCTGGAGGCCGCTCGGAAGGGCAATCTGGGCGCGGAGTTCTTCTCGATCTGGGTCGATCCCGAGCAATACAAGGGGCAGTACGCGCGGCGAACGCTGGAGTTGATCGACTCTGTCAAGCAGCAGATCGCCAAGCATCCGAACCAGATGCTTTTTGTCGCCACTCCGGCCGGCATTGAGTTGGCCCACCGCGAGCATAAGCTGGCTTCGCTGATGGGCATCGAGGGCGGCCACTCGATTGAGGACTCGATCCCGCTGCTGCGCCAGTACTACGCACTCGGCGTGCGCTATATGACGCTGACCTGGACGAACTCGAACGGCTGGGCCGACAGCTCGGGCGACGCTGACGACACGTCCGTCGCGCACACCAAGGATGGGCTCAGCGAGTTTGGCAAGGACGTGGTCTATGAGATGAACCGGCTGGGGATGATCGTGGACATCTCGCACGTCTCGGACCGCACCTTCTACCGGACGCTGGTGATCAGCCGCGCGCCGGTGATTGCGTCACACTCATCTGCGCGGGCGCTGTGCGACGCACCGCGCAATATGACCGACGATATGCTGCGCGCCGTGGCTCACTCCGGCGGACCCAATTCGAAGGGCGGCGTGGTGCAGGTCAACTTCTACTCCGCGTTTATCTCGCAGGCTTATCTGGACGCGCAAAGAGCACAGCAGCCAGATGTGGACAAGGCCATCCAGGCACTGAAGGACAAGGCCAAAGCCGAGGGCAAGCCGGTTCCCTATGCCAAGATCGATAAGCTGTCGCGCCAGTTCGGCGACCGCATCCCTCGCCCGCCGCTCTCGGCGCTGATTGACCACATCGACCACATCGCCAAGGTGGCGGGCATCGACCACGTGGGTCTGGGTTCGGATTTTGATGGCATCGACGGCCAACTGCCGGAGGGGATTGACTCGGCCGCCGACCTGCCCAAGATCACCGAGGCGCTGATGGCGCGCGGCTACACGGCCGAGGAGTGCCGGAAGATTCTGGGCGGCAATCTGCTGCGCGTCTTCCGCGAGGTGGAGCAGGTGGGCAAGCAACTGCAAGCCGAAAACCGGCCTCGGATCACGGAGAAGCAGGCGTTGGAGAAAGGACAAATGTAGAAAGACAGGGAACAGGGATCAGGTGGATATTGTGACACCTTGCGACGAGTGCTTCCAACAATTTGTGCATCCTCTCGATGGATAAAGTACGGGAGTTTGGCGAAGCGAATGGATACGATTAACTGACCACACCTTTTCTTGAGGCCGATGAATACACAGGATGGACGATGACGGCCGTGGCTGAACACGTACTTGATGCATTGGGCGCATATCGCTTCCCCACCGACCAGGGCTTTTGTTATCTCGTCTTCCGCAAGATCGAAGTAATCGGTGCAGAAAATGACGACGATCTGCACGGCGCCATGCGCGGCACTGTAACGTTTCTTCCCGGCGTCGATCTGACCGAAGCGACGGGCGAATTGTGGGAGGCCGAGTCTGAGACTTCCCCCAAGCCGTCCGCACTATACTGACCTTTCGCGCATTCTCTTTCCAGGAGACACCTATATGTTCCGCAATTACCGCTTCCCTGCCGCTCTGCTTGCAGCGACCCTGCTCTTCGCACCGATGCTTGTTCGCGCCGAGGACGACAAGCCTGCCGACAAGGCTGCCGATAAGACTCCCGACAAACCCGCCGAGAAGGCGCCGCCCGCTGAGATAACGACGCAGGGCACAGTCGAAGTGGGCGGGCAGAAGATCGTCTACACGGCTATTGCCGGCACGCTGACCGTGGGCGCGACCGACGCGCAGGACGCGCAGTTGGGGCTGGACGGCAAGCCCCAGGCTGGCAGCCAGCTTGCGCTCTCCGAGCCGAAAGAACCCAAAGACGCCGCGCCGGTGGCGCGCATCTTTTACGTGGCGTATTTCAAAAAGGACGCGAAGGCCGAGGAGCGGCCTGTCATGTTCTTCTACAACGGCGGACCGGGCAGCTCGACGGTCTGGCTGCACATGGGCTCGCTGGGGCCTAAACACGTGGTCACGAGCGGCGACCAGCACCTGCCCGCCGCGCCCTACAAACTCGTGGACAACGCCTACTCGCTGCTGGATGCCTGTGATCTGGTCTTCATCGATATGCCCGGCACCGGCTTTGGGCGGCTCACCGGCAAGGACGCGGAGAAGGCGTTCTGGGGCGTGGATGAGGACGCCAACGCCTTTGCCCGCTTTATCGCCCGCTTCATCACCAAGTACAACCGCTGGAACTCGCCCAAATACCTCTTCGGCGAGAGCTACGGAACTACGCGCTCGGCGGTGCTGGCCAACATTCTGGAGAACGGCAAGAATATCGACCTGAATGGCGTGATTCTGCTCTCACAGATCTTCAATTTCACGACCGACATCGACGTGCCCAGCGGGAATCCCGGCGTAGACCTGCCGTACGTGCTGGCGCTGCCCACTTATGCGGCCACAGCCTTTTACCACAATAAACTGCCACGACAGCAGGCGGCGCTCCAGACGATTTTGGAGCCGTTTTTGAAGGACGTGGAAGAGTTCGCCATGGGGCCTTACTCGCACGCGCTGGCTTTGGGAACCGACTTGAGCGCGGAAGAGAAGCAGCAGGTCGCCGAGCGGCTGCATCAATACACCGGCCTGCCCGTCGCCTACCTGCTCAAGGCCAACTTGCGAGTGAGCGGCGGCGAGTTTGAAAAGACGCTGCAGGACGATCAGGATTTGACAACTGGAAGGCTGGACACGCGCTTCAGCGGGCCAACACTCGACTCGCTGAGCGAGGGCGCGGAGTACGACCCGCAAAGCACAGCGATCTCTTCGGCCTATGTTGCGCTGTTCAACGATTACGTGCGCCGCGAACTGAAGTACGGCGAGGGGCAGACGTACCTGCCCGAGGCGCAGCTTGCCGAGGCGCACTGGAACATGGTTCACAATCACAACTCGATCAGCCTGAACGTCTCGAACGATCTGGCCGAGGCACTGAAGACCAATCCCCGGCTGAAGGTTATGGTCAACGGCGGCTACTACGATCTGGCAACGCCGTTCTTCGCCGCGCAGTATGAAGACAAGCACCTGCCGATCTCGCAGGCTCTGGCCAAGAATATCGAGTATGACTGGTACGAGTCAGGGCACATGGTTTATGTGCGCGATGAGTGCTTGAAAGAGTTGCATGACCGCGTGGCGGCGTTTATCAAGAGCACGCAGGCGGAGGGCAAGTAGAACTATATCAAGCAATTGAAGCGTTTTATGTAGATCAGAGCGGCGTGGCCCGAGGGATAGTAGTTCTCCTGGCGGCCTTCGCAGCAGTAACCGTGCGCCTCGTAAAGCCGGATAGCGGCCGTGTTTTCGGACTCGACGTGCAGCCAGACCACGGCAGCTCCTGCCAAACGCGCCGAGCCTTCAATGTGGTTGAGCAACTCGCGGCCTGCGCCCTGGCCGCGAGCCTCGGGGAGAACCTCGATGGTTTGAATGTAGGCGGCGAGTTCGCCTTCATCTTCGTTGCATTCGACGATGGCAAAGCCTTGCAGGCGTCCGTTCTCTTCCGCGACCCAGGTTGCAGCATTTGGGCTGCTGACGAGCTGCCGCATATATCGACGGCTGAAGCGCGAGGGCGGCTCAAAGCAAAGCTCCTCGATGGCGTAGAGCGGGTCGAAGTCTTCAGGTGTGTAGGGACGATAGAGCACAGTCCAACTTTACGGCAGCGGGAAAACAAAAAGCCATCCCCGATGCGAGGATGGCTCTGCCAATGAATACCGATGGGGATAGAGGTATCCCACCCTAGCCGCAAAAGTAAGAACGCGGCGAGGGTGGGGCACCCAGAATTCATTAGAGAAAACGCTAGACCTTGGCTTCGAGGTCGGCGATCACGTCGAAGAAGCGCTGATCGAGGCGGCGGTTGGTGGCGATGGCTTCCTTGATGGTGATGTCGGTGATGTCCAGCCCCTTGAGTACGGCTATGCGGCCCCACTTGCTTTGATGGACCATGTCGATGGCGTGCAGGCCGTAACGCTGGCCGAGGGTGCGGTCGTAGGCCGTGGGAACACCGCCGCGCTGGGTGTGGCCCAGGTTGACGGAGCGGGTCTCGTAGCCGGTCTTCTCTTCGATAAGCTTGGAGAGAGCCTCGCCGATGCCGGAGAGGCGGGCGTGACCGAAGGAATCTGTCTTGGCGTCGCCCAGAATCTGGCCGACCGCGGGCAGGTGGCAGCCCTCGGCCACCACCACTACGCCGTAGTGCTTGCCGTGGTCGTAGTTGTACTTGAGCAGCGCGCAGACGTGGTCGATGTCGATCTCCTTCTCGGGAACGAGAATCACGTGCGCACCGCCGGCCACGCCTGAGGCATAAGCGATCCAGCCGGCATCGCGGCCCATCACCTCGACGACGATCACACGATTGTGGGAGTCGGCAGTGGTGTGGATGCGGTCGATGGCCTCGGTGGCGATCATCACGGCGGTGTCAAAGCCGAAGGTGGTGTCGGTGCCGTTGATGTCGTTATCGATGGTCTTGGGCACGCCAACACTGGGCACACCGTGCTCGCTGAGGAAGAGCGTGACGGATTGGGTATCGTCGCCGCCCAATGCGATCAGCGCATCGATCTTGTTGGCCTTGAGAACTTCTTGCACCTTCTCGATTCCGCCGGGAATCTTTTTGACGTTGGTGCGTGAGGAGTGCAGGATGGTGCCGCCCTTGAGCTGGATGCCGTCAATGGCCTCCAACGTCAGGGGAATGAAATTGTTGTCCAGCACTCCGCGCCATCCGTTGAGGAAGCCGATAAACTCATCGCCATACTGGTTGATGCCCTTGCGGACGGCCGCGTAGATTACTGCATTCAGTCCGGGGCAATCGCCGCCGCCGGTCAACAAAGCAACTCGCATCGTAAAAATCTCCTAATCGAAGGCGCGGCTCATGGCCGGGCCGGGATCTTGTCCCTGGATTGTGCGTCTGGAGGCCGCGGAATTGCCGGAGTCGACGCCTTAACTAGTTTACTCTACCGCTGTAAAGGCAAATCATGACCAAGCTCACGGCTTGCGGACGACGAATATCTTCCAGAAGAGTCACAAGTCATCTTTATACTCGTAGAAAGTTCTGGAATAGCAAAGGCGGGAGGGACTTTGAATGCGTACTCATATAATCTTGGTCCCCATGATATGGCGTGCCTCGCTACGATTGACATCATCGACGACAAAGGCGACGGAAAGTTTAGGTTGATAACTCGCCGGGAGGTATCTTCATGGGTGGGAATCCAGTGCCGCCGCCGGTTCCGGAGTGGTTGCATCTGCCAAAATCGCAGCGCGTTTTTGCGGATACAGAGTTTCTTCCGGGGCTGAAGCCCTCCTCTAGGCGTTGGTCATTGTATGGGGGTTGAAACCTCCGTCTCCCTCCGGCGTTCGGCATGGCTGAAGCCGCGCCCATTCAAATTGGAAAGAAGAGGGCGGGAAGTGGTTCAATAGGGATTATGCCCGGAACTGGAGCGCTGTTATTGCTGGCCTTCGCCAGCCTGGTTGTGGTGGTGCTGCTGATTCTGCTGCAATTGACCAGGCTGGGCTACCTGATTCGCTCGACGATTCCTGACCGGCCGCGGCGGCGTATGTTTCTGGCCTCGGTCTCCTTCCTGGTCACGTTTGTGGGCTGCCGGCTTCTGGTGCGGCTGATTGTACATGAGAATGATGAGGGTCCATTCCAGTGGGTGATGGTGCATGGACGGCACATTCATCACCTGGTCTGGGGAATCATGATCCTGCTGCTGGTCGGTTACGGCTGGCTGATGGACCTGGGGAGATCGCACTCGCCGCTTTCGATCTTTTTCAGCCGGCTGATGTCGGTCAGCTACGGGGTGGGCGCGGCGCTTACGCTGGACGAGTTTGCGATCTGGCTGGACCTGGAGCCGGATGCTTACTGGTCGCGCAACGGACGGCTCTCGATCGATGCGATCATTCTCTTCGGCAGTATGCTGGCAGTGGGTGCCTGGGGGGCTCCATTCTTCCGGGCGATGGACAGGATGTGGGACAATCGAGCCTTGTTTGGCAGAGGGCTAGGCCGGGGCTTGAGCTTCCCTATTCGCCGCGTGCGGTCGCTTCGTCGGCGTAAATTGCGTCGATCTGGGCCGCGTATCGCGCCGTGATAACGCGCCGCTTGAGCTTCATTGAAGGCGTCAGTTCGCCGGTCTCCTGCGTCCACTCGTCGGCCACAACGCGGAAGCGCTTGAGGCTCTCGAAGTTGGCCAGGCTTCCGTTCACCTCACGCACAATCTCAGAGTAAAGCGTCACGACGCGGCTGTCGACGACCAGTTCAGCACGGTCTTTGGCCGCGATTCCATGGTGGCGCGCCCACTCTTCCAGCGCCTTGAAGTTGGGAGCGATGAGCGCCGAGATGAACTTGTGTCGGTCGCCGACCAAGGCGGCCTGCGCGACCAGGAAGTTATTTTTGAGCTTATTTTCAATCGGCGCCGGGGCCACCAGCTTGCCACCCGAAGTCTTAAGCAGTTCCTTCTTGCGGTCGGTGATGAAGAGGAAGCCGTCCGCGTCCAGGTGAGCGATGTCGCCAGTGCGGAACCAGCCCTCTGCATCAATGGCCTCCGCGGTAGCCTTGGGTTTTTGCCAGTAGCCGGCAAAGATTGACGGTCCGCGCACCAGCAACTCTCCATCCTCGGCCAGCTTCAGCTCGATATTGGGCATGGGCCTGCCGGCGGATCCCATACGATGAGTGAGGGGCGTGTTGAGGGCTATCAGCGGCGAGGTCTCGGTGAGCCCATATCCCTCCCACAGAGCAATTCCCATCGCGGCGAACCATTGCATGGTGTCGATTCCCAAGGGAGCGCCACCGGAGACAAAAACTCTCACTCGTCCGCCGAAGGCCTCGCGGACCTTGGAGTAGGCCAGCTTGTCGGCCAGTTTCCAGATGGGCGAAGAAGGCTTACGGCCATCGTACACCGCATCTCTGTGGCTGGCGCCCAGGTTGAGGGCCCATGCCAGCAATCGTTTCTTGAAGGGAGAAAGCGCCACTCGACGCTCGACTTCCTCGCGAATCTTCTCGAAGACCCGCGGCACGGCGACAAAGACGGTGGGATGAATCTGCCGCATAGCCTCAGGCAGCTTGTCGAACTTCGAGCAATAAGCCACCTGCACGCCGTAGGAGTACATCACGTAGTCCAGCGCGCGAGCCGTGACGTGCGAGAGCGGCAGGAAGGAGATCAAGGCGTCAGTGGGGCCGAAGGTGAACTCGCTTGAGGCGACATTCTGGTTGGCAGCGATATTGTGGTGCGTGAGGGTCACGCCCTTGGGCTCGCCGGTGGTTCCAGAGGTGTAAATCAGCGTGGCCGGGTCTTTGGGCTCGACCGAGCGCGCCAGCGCATCGAAGACCGGGTCGTGTTCTGCTCCGCGGTCATCTGCTCCGGCCAACACCTGAGTGAAGGCTACAGCGCCCTCAGGCGGCGCGGTCGAGTCCATGATCAGAATCTGTTCCAGCTTAGTCTGGCCTAGGACGGCGTAGAGCTTGTCGAACTGCTGCCGGGTGGAGACCACGGCAATCTTGCATCCTGCGTCCGCCACCATTGCGGCAATCTGTTCGCCAGTGAGCGTGGGATAGATGGGCACATCGACAGCGCCAATGGCCAGCGTGGCAAAGTCAGTGACAGCCCACTCCCAGCGGTTCTCGGCGATCAGAGCGATGCGGTCGCCTTTTTGCGCGCCCCAGCCGAGGAATGCCTGAGCCAGCGCGCGAACCCGCTGGTAGATCTGGTCAGAGGAAATGGGCTGCCACAGGTTGAACTCGTCGAGCCAAAGGATGGCGCGGGGGTTATCAGCCGCGGCTACACGGCGAAAGAGGTCATTGAGGGTGTTGAGCGGAGCAGTCTGTGTCATTTCGACTCGAATACTGCGCGGAGAGCATCATCATCCGCGGCTATTCGAGAGTTTATAGCGCGGAACGGGTTGTTGTCCCAAAAAAATTGCCGTTGTCTTGATTTCTGCTCCAGGGCGATAATCCGATAATGCGATGGAAACCGCCGCACATGGCCCGTCTTTGCATACTTATGCACTTATGCTGTATATTTATCCAGTAACGACCATTCAACTTGAGAAAGCGCTTTCAGGTATTTTCTGGTACGGTAAATGAAGAGTCTCCGCCACAATGCAATACGCGATCTGGTGGCCCAGTCCACGGTCGCGAACCAGGATGAGTTGCGACGCAAGCTGCGCCGCCGCGGCTTTGCAGTGACCCAAGCAACTCTCTCGCGCGATATTAAAGAGCTGCGCATTTCGAAGGGGCCGGGCGGATACTCGGCATCCAACGGAACGGCGCCGGCGGACGAAGACAACAGCCCGCCCTCATTGGCCGAGACGCTGATTGGGTTTGGCCTGCGCGTGCGCAAGGCGATGAACCAGGTGGTGGTGACCACGGTGACGGGCGGCGCGCAGCCATTGGCCGCGGCACTGGATCATGAAGGTTGGACCGACGTTGTAGGCACGCTGGCAGGCGACGATACGGTGCTGGTGATTTGCCACAATGTACGACGGGCAAGCGCGGTTGAATCTCGATTGAGGACGATGCTGGAGTCATGACGAAAACGGTGCAAACGGCAGTAGTGGGAGTTACAGGATACGCGGGGGCTGAATTGGCCAGGCTGCTGGTGCGGCATCCTCGCCTGAAAGGCAAGCCTCCTGTCTTCGCGGGGCGCGTTGAGGCACAGGATGCGGCGCGGGGTGGTGTTCCTTTAGGCGAGATACATCCGGGGCTGGCTGACAGCAGTGGCACCGGCACGCTGAAGCAAGAGCCGTTTTCCTGGGAGCTGCTGGCGGATCGCGGAGTCGAAGTTTTATTTCTCGCCACGCCGCACGAGCAGTCGCGCGAGTGGGTTCCAGAGGCGCTGGCGCGTGGTCTTCGTATCATTGATCTGAGCGGTGCATGGCGGCTGACTGAGGCGGCCAATCGCGCCGTCTACGCCTTCGAGGACGACGGCACGGAGCTGGCTGCGTCAACCCAGGCACGGGCAGTTTATGGAATGCCTGAATTGCATCGCGCGCAGATTGCCAGCGCTCGCCTGATTGCGAATCCCGGCTGTTATGCGACCTCGATCATTCTAGCGCTGCGTCCGCTGGTGGCAGCGGGGCTGGTTGATTTGACGCATGGCGTTGTCGCAGACGCAAAGAGCGGCGTGAGCGGAGCGGGCAAGTCGCCCACCGCAAAGACTCACTATATGTACGCAGCCGACAATCTCTCCGCCTATGGCGCCTTTACGCATCGCCACACCGGAGAGCTGTTGGAGCAGATTGGCGTGGGCGCGAACGAAATCATTTTTACGCCGCACCTGCTACCGATTCCGCGCGGAATACTCTCGACGATCTACGTTCACTTCCGTGTAGCGCAGAGCAGGATCGGCATCGCAAAGGTCTATCACGATTTCTTTGCGGGCAGCCCCATGGTCCGGCTTTACGACAAATTGTTGCCGCAGATTCAGTATGTCGTCCGCACGAACTACGAGGACATAGGCTTCCAACTCTCGGCTGACGGGCGGCGTGCGGTGGTCGTCAGTTGTCTGGATAACTTGTTGAAGGGTGCCTCAGGGCAGGCGGTTCAGAATCTGAACGTGATGCTGGGCTGGCCTGAGTCCGAAGGCCTGGAATGAAAATCGCTGCGGAAGGTCACGTATGAAGTACGTCGTCAAATTAGGCGGGGCTGGCCTGGAGACTCCGTCGCTGCTGGCAGGGTGCACGCGCGCCATTGCGGATCTTGCGCGCGACGGTCATTCAGTGGCCGTGGTTCACGGCGGCGGAGTGCAGTTGACGCGTATGCTCAAGGCTCTGGGCAAGCAGAGCGAATTCGTCAATGGATTGCGTGTTACCGATGCTGATACTCGCGATGTGGCGCTGATGGTCTTTGCCGGCAAAGTGAATAAATCTCTGGTCGCGGCGCTGGGAGCTATCGGACAGCCAGCGGTGGGCCTCTCGGGCGGAGACGGTCTGAGCTTTCGCGCCCGCAAGAAGCACACCAATCCTGACCTGGGATTTGTGGGTGAGATTGCATCCAGCGACCCGCGACTGATTGAAGCTGTTTGGCAACTGAACAACGTGCCTGTCTTCTGCTCGGTTGCTCTGGGCGGCGATGGCGAGTATTACAACATCAACGCCGATGAGATGGCCGCCTCCTGTGCGATCGCGTGCAAGGCCGATGCGCTGGTCTTCCTCACGGATGTGCCGGGAGTGAAGGGCGCGAACGGCGAGGTTCTCCGATGGCTCTCGATTGATCAGATTGCGGAGATGGCCAAGAGCGCCGTGATCTCCGGCGGTATGCTGCCCAAGCTGGGCGCCTGCCGCGAGGCTCTTTTGAATGGCGTCAAGCGTGTACGAATTTTACCTGCGGAAGCGGCCGGCTCGCTGCCTGACCTGTGCAGTTCCCGCGTAGCATACGGCACCGAAGTAATGGTGGCCTGAGGAGAAAGAAATGACGAAGCTGGAAGAAATACAAGCCGCCGAAGCGCGGTTTCTGATCCACACTTATGATCGCTTTCCTGTTTTGTTTGTGGCTGGCGAGGACGTTCACCTGATCGACGACAATGGCGTACGTTATTTGGATTTGTTGAGCGGCATCGGCGTCAACGCGCTCGGCTACAGCTACAAGTCTGTTCAAGATGTGATCGCCGCACAGAGCCGCACTCTGATCAACGCCTCCAACTATTACTTCAACGATAAGATGGCGGGATTGGCCGAGCGCATCACGAAGTTGACAGGCATGGATCGCGCTTACTTTTCCAACTCGGGCTGCGAAGCAGTTGAAGCCGCACTCAAGCTGGCGCGCGCTCACGCCGGGGTTCTGCGCGAGGAAGGCAAGCAGATAGGCACGAAGTTCCTTGCGCTGGAGCAGAGCTTTCATGGCCGCACCTTCGGCGCCATTTCGGCCACTTTCAAGGAGAAGTATCGCAAGCCATTCGAGCCAGTCGTTCCGGGCTTCGAGTTTGTGAAGTTCAACGACATTGCCGATCTGCGCGCCAAGTTCTCGAACGAGGTCTGCGGCATTCTCCTCGAAGCGATTCAGGGCGAGGGCGGCGTGCGCCCGCTGACGCAGGAGTTCTTCGCCGAGGCGCGCAAGCTGACCGATTCGACTGGAGCATTGCTGATCGTCGATGAGATTCAGGCGGGACTGGGCCGCACGGGAAAGTGGTGCGCGTTCCAGCACTTCAACGTCAAGCCCGACATCACTACGCTGGCCAAGCCGCTGGCGGGCGGCATTCCCATGGGCGCGACACTCTGCACTAACGAAGTGGCCCGCGCCTTTCATGCCGGGATGCACGGCACTACTTTTGGCGGCGGACCACTGGCCTGCGCCGTGGCGATCGCCGTCATCGACGCCATCGAGAAGGACAATCTGCTTGCTCATGTCACAGAACTCGGCGAGTATTTCCAGGCGCAACTGCGCAAGCTGGCCGAGCGTCATTCTTGCATCATTGACGTGCGCGGCAAGGGCTTGATGATTGCCGCCGAGCTGAACTCCGCCGATCTGGCCAAGCATGCCGTCACCGAGATGATCAAGCTACACGTGATCATCAACTGCACCAGCGACACGGTGTTGCGCTTCCTGCCGCCTTACATCTTCAAGCGCGTTCATGTGGACACCACAATCGCCGCGCTGGATCAAGTATTTACCGCATACACTATCGCCCAGACCGTTGGAGGACAAAACCATGGCTAGCAATGCGCTGATCGAAGTACCGGTTGTGCCGGTCGATAAGGACCCTGATATTCTGGCCGCAGCCGCGCGCCTGAATGGCGAAGATATGTGTTCCATCGCCGATCTTTCCAGCGCGGAAGTGCGCGCGATTCTCAAGCTCGGCCACGACGTCAAGCGCAATCCGCGCGCATATCGGCATGCGCTCGACGCCAAGCAGATGGTGCTGATGTTCGAGAAGGCCAGCCTGCGCACGCGTCTCAGCTTCGAGACCGGCATCAACACAATGGGCGGCAACGCGATCTTCGTCGATCAGACCAATTCACCGCTGGGCGAGCGCGAGTCGATTGCCGATGTGGCGCGCAACGTCGAGCGCTGGGTCGATGTGATCGTGCTGCGCACCTACGCGCACGATACCATCACCGAGATGGCCGCAAATTCGCGCGTGCCGGTGATCAACGCGCTCAGCGATTTTGAGCATCCCTGTCAGGCGCTGGCTGATTTCATGACGCTCGATGAACACATGGGCACTGTGGTCGGAGCGAACTTTACCTCCGTGGGCGACGGCAACAATGTCTGCCACTCACTGATGCTGACCGGAGCGCAACTTGGCGTCAATGTTACGATAGCCACGCCGCGCGGCTATTCGCCGGACATCGAGATCGTCACATTGGCGCGGGATATTGCGCAAGCCAATAGCTGCGAGCTGCGCCTGCTACAAGACCCG
>JBEKDX010000040.1:0-17615 GCA_050014135.1 Occallatibacter sp. | reverse complement strand
CTTGAAATGGAAATGGACCAAACTCCAGATGCTCGCGGGCAAACCACGCGCGAACGCTCTCTTCCACCGTGGTTTCGGCAAGAAAGCAGATTTTCTTTCCATTCAACTGGCGCGCCCGCGTGGCCGTGCTTTTCGAGGGTACTAGAAAGCCGACGCCGTCCCACAGCACCGGCCTCGTGAGTGTGAGATTCGTTCCCACGGCATGAGTAAAGTCATCGGAGAGCGTGGCCACCATCTCGACCTCGCCCGCTCCAAGCCCTTGCATCGCGGTGCGGTCGTCGGGGTAATGCGTGACTTTTACCTGCGCATTTTCTCCCAGCACGGCCACCGCAACCGCGCGGCAGAGATCGGCGTCGAAGGCCTCTCGATTGCCATGATCGTCAGAGGTTGTGTACTCGGCTTCCTCTTGGTCAATGCCGCAATGGAGCACGCCTGCCGCGCGCACGCGGGCCAATGTTGGCAAATTGCTTTCCGCGCACGCAACGGTGCATACAGCAATCGCAGTGATTGAGATGGCCGCCAGGAAAAGCCTGAAAAAATGTGTGCGATCAAGCAATGATTCCCTCAGGGGCTAAAGCCCAATTCATTTTGTTGCATTTGCGGCACGACTGAAGTCGTGCCCTGACGCTTCTTGCATCCCGGATTGTGTCTTTCCGCATCCAGTGAAGCCCGTACTCTCCAATGAGCGTCGGCAAATTTCTACGGTGTCCATCCGCCCGCAGAGGGAATGCCCGGCGTGGTATCGGGGCGGGGATTGAAGTCCGCGGGCACGGGATTGGGAAGCGACCAATCGGTGGGCGTGACCCCGAGTTGCTTGCAGCCCGCGCCATTTGCGTGAGGGAAGCTGGAAATCTCCACCTGCGGAATCGTTGCGTACTCGGCGCTCAGCGGCGGGCGCTTGCCCTGGAGGCGAAGCAGATCGAAGGCCGAACTCATATCACCGACTCCGGGCACGATATCGTCCGCCGGTCCAAGATTCGGCTGACCGAATTTTTCAGCGCCAATCTGCCGCGCGCGCATCTCATTCGGCAGGTCGGCGAGCGGAATCAGATCGAATAGTTCGTCAACGAATTTGATGATCGAGCTGTGCTCGGAGGGCACGTGCGAAACGCCGTGCGCCACCGCGTAAGGAGAAATCACAATCGCCGGAATGCGCGGCCCCTGCTCCAGCGGCAGCCCCGATGCGTCATGCGAACGAACGAGCGGCTGCGCATGGTCATAGAGCCCGTCCGACTCGTCGTACGTGATGATGATCGCGCTTTGGCTCCAGTAGGGGCTGGCGGCGATGGCGTTGATCTCTTCAGCCAGCAGCGCTTCGCTGATCTGCGTATCGGAATAGCCGGGATGATCGTCGTTGCCGCTGAAGACCTCGGCCAGCTTGTAATTGGGGTCTTGCGGCTTCCATCCGCGGATATTGCCGTAACCGCCGCGAAGGTAGAAGACGCCGGAAGAGGGCAGTTGCCGATTAGCAATTGCGTCAAAGAACTCACTCAGCCCATGCAGGTGCGTGCTGGCCTGCGGGTTGTTAGCCACATACCCGAAGTACTGCGGCGCGTTGTGGTGCGCAATGTAACCTTCGTGCGAGGCCTTCCACGAGGCATCGTTGATTTCATGGTTGTAGCCTTGCTGATACCAGCCCCAGTTGATTGCGCTCACGCCGTTGCCCGCAATTTTTTCGATATCCTCCTGCACATCGGGCAGATCGAAGTCAGGATCGTAATCGGCCGCGGTCGTTTCCTTGATCTGGCTGCCCATGAAGGAGAGCGGCAGGCTGGCGAAGGTCAGGTTCTTCGAGATGCTCTTGGAAGGAGGCACCGCTTGCGGCTGATTCAGTTTGTTCGCCGTGTCCAGCGACGATCCCCAATAGGGCGCCGGGTCTGAGACCATCGGCATAATCGCGTCTTTTCCCTGGCCGCCGGTTGACGCCTGATCCGGATGCAGCATCCACTGCGTCTCGCCGCCCTGGCCGCTGATCATCGCAATCGCATTGGGCGTCGATGGCCCGATGATGGTGTCCATGAAGTGATCGAAGAGCGTGAAGCGGTCGGCATATCGCCAGAGAAACGGGGCCGTATCGCAGTCCACATGAGCCATCACCAGCTCGCCAAACTGCTTGCGCTCGAGCGTCGGAGCCTTCGAAGGCTCGCCGTGGATCATCGTCACGCCCTCCTCGGTCAAGGCGTACTCGGAGTTCTGCGCTACGCCGTTGGCATCCAGCGCGATCTTGCGCGCAATGCCGGTATGAGAGTGGTTCACCGAGGCGATATCCGCCGGATAAATCGGCACCGTCTTGCCTGCCGCGTCGACGATCGTCGCCGGAATCCGGAAGGGAGTGATGATTCCCAGGCTTCCATCGGTATTGACCAGCAGTTGCGTGAAGCCCGGCGGCTGACCGTATGCGCGGGGGCCGTCCGCGCCCTGGTAGAGTCCATCCGCGCCCGGATAGCTTCCAAAATAAAAATCAAAGGAGCGGTTCTCCTGGAAGAGTACAAAGACGTACTTGATCCGGCTGCGAATCAGGCGCAGTTTCTCATCATGTGCAAGCGCCGGCTCGGTGGCCGGGTCGATGATCTGCGCGCTCACCGCTGCGCTTGACCGGGGCGCAATCGTCAGTTCCGGCAATATGGCTGTTTGTTGCGCCGCGCATCGATTCATCGCGGCAATTGCGATCAACAGCACACAGGCAGATATGCAAGTTAACTTTCGCATACCAATAAGCTATCCGGTTGCGCGGCGCGTTGACAATAAAAAGTCAACAAAAGGTAGAGCGGCGGAGTTATTCCCCCGGGTATGCACGGTGATTGAACACACAGACTGCGGAAAGCCTCTCCAGTAGACTTAAAATCAACAATTTACTTTTTTGGAAGGCTTTATACATGGATGATATCGTTTCTTCAAACTCTACACGTGTCTTGAATCCCACCCTGGCGCGCAAGATCATGAGCGCGGCGGAAGCCACCAATTTTATCAAGCCCGGAGACCAGGTCGGCGTGAGCGGCTTCACCGGCTCCGGTTACCCCAAGGTCGTTCCCGCCGAGTTGGCACGCCGCATGAGCGCAGCCAACGCGCGCGGGGAGAATTTTCAAATCAGCCTCTTTACCGGCGCATCGACCGGCCCTGAGTTGGATGGCGAGCTGGCCAAATCCGGCGGTATGCGCCTGCGCCTTCCTTATCAGTCCGATCCCGATGTCCGCAAGCGCATCAACTCAGGCGAAACGGAATACCTGGACATACACCTCAGCCACGTCGCGCAATTGGTTGAGTATGGATTCCTGGGCAAGCTCGATGTCGCGGTGATCGAAGTTACCGCGATTCTCGAAGACGGGCGGATGATTCCCAGCACCTCGGTCGGCAACAACCAAACCTGGCTCGATCAGGCCGAACGCGTGATTCTGGAAGTCAACTCCTGGCAGTCGCTCGAGCTGGAAGGAATGCACGACATCTACCGCGGCCTGCAGCAGCCTCCCAATCGCGCGCCGATTCCGCTCGAGCAAACCGGCCAACGCATCGGCACGCCTTATCTTGAAGTCGATCCAAAGAAAGTTGTCGCCGTCGTGATCACCGATGCTCCCGACCGGAACAGCGCCTTCAAGGAGCCCGATGAAGCCTCGCGGCGCATCGCCGGCCACATTCTGGAGTTTCTCGGCTGGGAGGTGCAAAAGGGCCGTCTGCCCGAGAATCTTCTGCCCTTGCAATCGGGCGTCGGCAACATCGCCAATGCTGTCCTCATTGGACTCGAAGAGGGAAAATTCGAGGGGCTGACCTCGTATACAGAGGTCATTCAGGACGGCATGATCCGTCTGATGAAGTCGGGCAAGCTGACCATGGCTTCGGCGACCGCCTTCTCGCTCAGTCCCGAGATGATGACCGAGATGAATGCCAACATGGCCAGCTATCATGACCGCATCGTGCTGCGCGCGCAGGAGATCTCGAACCATCCGGGCATCATTCGCCGCCTGGGCGTAATCGCGATGAACGGCATGATCGAAGCCGACATCTACGGCAACGTCAACTCGACGCACATCATGGGATCGCGCATTCAGAACGGCATTGGCGGCTCCGGCGACTTCGCACGCAACGGCTATCTGACCATCTTCATGGCTCCGTCATCGGCCAAGGGCGGCGCTATCTCGACGATCGTTCCCATGGTCTCGCACGTGGACCACACCGAGCATGATGTGCAGATTCTTGTCACCGAGCACGGCCTGGCCGATCTGCGCGGACTCTCGCCCCGCCGCCGCGCCCGTCTGATCATTGAAAACTGCGCCAGCCCGGAGTACAAGACCCTGCTGCTCGATTATTTCAATCGCGCCGAGCAGAGCTCGTACGGCAAGCACACGCCGCATATGCTCACCGAATCGCTCGGCTGGCACAACCGTTTCGTGCAAACCGGAAAGATGCTGCCGCAGGAATATTGAATGTAAATACGAAGATTTCGTGCCCCATCCTTGCGCCGGAAAACAGGACGCAGCTCCTTCGACTCGCTGCGCTCACTAAGGATGACAGCAAGGATGGGGCGCCCGATCTGAAATCTTCTTGAGAAAACCTAGTTGAAATAGGCCTTGTTCTTATCGGCAAAATGCGCCTTGCCGGCCGGCAATTCGTCGGCTGCAAAGATCGCATCGGAAGGACAGACGGAGGCGCAGTTGCCGCAGTCGATGCATTCGTCTGGGTTGATGAACAACTGGGAGACGCCCGCGGCGGCCGGATCGCTTGCCGCCGCCGGAGCAATGGCGCCGGTAGCGCAGTCAGCCGCGCAAAGAAAATCCTTGGTACATGCATCGGTAATCACGTAAGCCATGATGAAACTCCTTGGTCGCTTGGGCGCTCGCGGCGCTTGCAACCTCCTATTCAGGCTATCGGTTCATTCGTGCTGGCTCCGTGACATGGATCACGCTTTGGGAGGGGGATTTCCGATTTTGGGAGGCTGCCAGGAAGCTTTTTTCGCTTCCTGGCCGCTGTGAGGTTGCTGTCCGCGTTTTCACAACCGGCATTCCCTCTGGGGCCTAAGCCCACATTTTTCTAGTCTGTCAGCGACACGGTACAAGTCGTGCCCTTTCAAATCCAGAGTATGAATCAGCTCTTAGAAGCCGGCCTGGGCTGCGCCGAGTTGCATCTGGCGCACCTGAACCCGTGCCCATTGGTTGGGTTCACTGTAATGGCTGGCGACCATCGCGGCTGCTTTGCCTTCATCCAGATAGGGCCGGACTTCTGCAAGTTTGATGGTCGATTGCGAGGCCATCCGCGCTACCTGAGCCTTGCTGGAGATCGATTCCACCAGCGCCAGCATTGCGCTTACCACGGTAGCCACAGCGTTGATTGCGTTCAGGGCGTGCTGCTGGCTGGCGGGATTCACGATCTTGGCCGCCGAAAGCAGCGCGGCGTTCACCTGCTGCTGGAAGGTGACGACCTGGGTTTGAAGCTGCGTCAGGGTGCTGGCCGTGGGGTTGGCGAGATAGGCCTTGGCTTGGCCCACCAGAAGATTCGATGCGGCGTCAAATCCGATCGTGGCCGCGGTAAAGATCGGCGCATCAGCCGGAGCCAGCAGAGCAGCAGTGGAATCGACAGTGGCCACGGCGCTCTGCAGCATGGGCGTCCAGTTCACAATGTCCTGGGCGACCTTCTGGCCATTGCAGCCGGCGAGCGGCATGGTGCCGGAGATCAGCAGCGCGCAAAGCATGATTACGCCCAGCTTGGCGGTGCTGATGGAGTTAGTTGAACTGGCCGCCGGATCGCGCGCCAGCAGGCCAAGGAGGGCAGTGGCCAGTCCGGATACCAGAGTTACGATGGTGCCAGTACCCAGGTTGCCCATCGTGATGCCCTGCTGCTCAAGCACGCTGGCGATGGTGACGACCGCGATCAGCAGCCCGGCTGCTGAGGTCTTGGGTGACTTCCAAATGTTCGCAATGGGATTCATGCGGAAAGCTCCTCGCAAAGAAAAAGACGGCCTCAGCCGTCTCGGTTGAATTGGATTGAAGCGCGGAAGTGCATTCGTGTTCTGAGTCAGGAGTTGTTCGTAGAAACCTCTTCACAAAGACGCAGATTCTACGAACCACCACGCCCAAGCTGAAGCACGTTTGAGGCCCCGTTCGCTCAGAATGACAACTCGACTAGGGATAGGGATTCCAGATTCAGGACATGAGCGTATTTCCGCACAAAAAAATCGAGACCTGCGGCGGGCGTCATTCCAAGCCAGCCGGAGGTCTCGATTAATCGCATCTCCCCGAATTCGAGCGCCACCGTGGTTGCGGTTCTGGCTCGCGGCGGAGATTTGCCGCGGCTCAGACTCGAGACGGCCCCAAGCCCCGGAACCCAACCGCTGGGGGTGGGCGAAGACATTCGCCGGGCTCGGCACTTCCGTCTCTTGTCTGGCTACCTATAAGCCTAGGCACTCATAGCCATATATTCGGCAAAGATTGAAAATACTTCTGGGTCTTTATGACCAAAGACTTACGAAAGATTAAATACGTTAGCCGCTTGACAGAGCGCCAGCCAAAGCAATCTTCCATTCCGGGACAAGCCGCCCCGCAAGGCAAGGCTATGCAGTAATGGAACTTCCCCGCACGCCGATAGCTGTCAAGAACACGCGGTGCATGAAAGGAGAGAAGGCTGAATGCTACCCGATGTGAACCATCCGGTCTGGAGACAGATCGTGACTGGCGAGAAAAAGATGCAATCCAGCAAGTCGACCATCAATTTGCTGATTCAGAGCAGCAAGATGAGCTATGCACGAAACCCGTCGCCCGCCAATCTGGAACAACTGATCGCCAAAATGTACAGCTTTTTTACCCGTTATGAATCCACCTTCAGCAGCGAAATTGCGCAGCTTCATCCGTGAATCATTGAAGATTACCGACAACAAGCGAGGATCAATCATGTCAGCAAGCAATCATTCCAAATTGCAGTCCGTTCCCGAGGTGCAAGCTGCAATCGCTGCTGGGAAGAAATTATTCCTGGCCGGAAGCCGGGAGGCGCTCAGCCAGCTCCCCAAGGGCAATTGGGCGGGTGGAACCATCTGCTACTTCATGACAGAGGAAGGCGGCCTGGTCTCGGAAGAGAAGATATTTGCGACCGAAATGCCGGAGTTTGCTCTGCAAGCGAAGGTCGTCAATTATGGCATGGAGAATCTCCCCCGTCTCTTCAGCGATGCTCCGGAGAACGGCATCACCTTTCTGGTGGTTCCCGCCGCAACCAGGGTGCTCAAGGCCTTTGCCGAGCAGGCTCCCACTTTTGACGGCTTTCTGATGCATCCCGTCGTGGGCTGGGTCTCAGGCGTGCGCATGGATCGCCTCGGGCAGGAGATGCCCGCAGTCTTCAACGGCAGTACCGGAGAAGTGCTGGAGAACAAGGCTGTCGCGCTCCACGTGGCGCTTCCCGCCAACAAGCAGGCGGAGCTGGAGATCATCAGCATCTTCGAGGGCGGGAATGGAGAGGTGATCCATTTTCAAGAGGAAGGCTTCCACGCGGCTGGCTGCCTGATCGACGGCAAGCCCGCCAACCTAGCCGATTACATTACCGCCAAGGGGATCAACACAGAGTTCCCGCTGGTGGGCGACTACTGCGGCTGCCCAGTGAATGTTTCCATCCAGAATGTCGATCCGGTCACCCACTGCGTCGATCTCTATGCGCCGGTCTTTCCCGGCGTCGATTATCACTTTGCCGCGCCGGTGGAAGATTATGTGAGCGCCTTTGCCAAGGAAGCTGGGGCAACCAGCGCGGGCCAGGCCGCGCCGGATTTTGCCTGCAACTGCATTCTCAACTTCCTCTATGGAAAGCTGGAAGGCAAGAAGGCCGGCAATATGACCGGACCGATCACGTTTGGGGAGATCGCGCATCAGTTGCTGAATCAGACGCTGGTGCGGATGTATCTGCGCGACGTTTAGATTTGGCGCTTCACAAAGCAACGCCCGCGCAATTCGTATTCGCCGCTGGCGACGCGGGCGATTGCTTCGGTGTAGGCGAGGTGTTCCTCGGCCAGGATGCGCTCTGCGAGCGAGTGCGCATCGTCGGAATCGAGCACGGGGATAGCTCGTTGCAAAATGATCGCGCCGTGGTCGAGGTGCTCATCGACAAAATGCACAGTGCAGCCTGCGACTTTGACGCCGTAATCGAAGGCCTGCGTCTGCGCCTCGAGGCCGGGAAATGCTGGGAGCAGCGAGGGATGGATATTGAGAATGCGGTGGGGAAAGGCGGCGATAAACTCCTGCGAGAGCAAGCGCATATAGCCGGCAAGGCAGACGAGATCGACGCGGTGCGCGCGCAGGCAGGCGATTACGTCGGCGTCGTGCTCGGCGCGGTTGCGGCCTTTGGAGACAAAGAGTGCTGTGGGAAGGCCAAATTCTTTCGCAGCTTTAAGTCCGCCTGCTTCAGCCACATTCGAGACGACCACGGCGATCTCAACGCCCTTGAGCCGCAGGGAGCGAATCGATTCGGCAATGGCCAGAAAGTTCGATCCGCGGCCGGAGAGGAGAATGCCGAGACGGACGAGTCGATCTTTCGAGACTAGCTCCAAGATTTTCCTCAGGGGCTAAAGCCCGCTCTCATGGCGTTGATGTAATGTACGGGCTGAAGCCCGTACCCTTCAAAACTCGCTTATGTGTACTGCACCCGGCGCTCGCCCTTGACGACGCGGCCAACCACAAAAAACTTCTCCTCGGAGCGGTCGAGCAGATTCTTGGCGCGGGTGAACTTCGCCGCCGGAATCGCCGCGATCAGGCCGATGCCCATGTTGAAGGTGCGCATCATCTCTTCCTGCGAAATGCGGCCCAAATCACGCAGATGCTCGAAGATGGGCAACACCGGCCAGGAGCCGATCTCGATCTGTGCGGTGACGTTTTTAGGCAGAATGCGGGGCAGATTTTCCGTGATGCCGCCTCCGGTGATGTGCGCCATGCCGGTGGTCAGCCCGGCCGTCACCAGCTTCTGAATCACGTGCAGATAGCTGCGATGGGTCTTCATCAGCGACGCGCCGGCCTTCTCGCGGATGGCGGTCACATACTGGGTGTGCTTGTAGCCTGCGACCTCGAAAAACAGCTTGCGGGCCAGCGAATAGCCGTTGGTGTGCAGGCCGGTGGAGGGCAGGCCGATCAATACGTCGCCGGCCTTGATGCCCGCGCCGGTCACCATCTTGTCGCGGTCCACCGCGCCCACGATGAAGCCGGCCAGGTCGTACTCACCGGCGGAGTAAAAGCCTGGCATCTGCGCCGTCTCGCCGCCGATCAGCGCGCAGGCGTTGGCTTTGCAGGCATCGGCCAGCCCGGAGACGACGCTCTCGGTCACCTCTGGGTCCAGCTTTCCGCAGGCAAAATAATCCAGAAAAAACAGCGGCGTAGCGCCCTGCACGGCGATGTCATTGACGCAGTGATTAACCAGGTCGGCGCCCACCGTGTGATGCAGACCCAGCTCGAAGGCCACCTTCAGCTTGGTGCCGACCCCGTCAGCCGAGCTGACCAGGATCGGGTTCTTCCAGCGCTGCATATCCAGCCGGTAGAGCGCTCCGAAGCCGCCGATGCCGCCTAAGACATTGCGGGTAAAGGTCTTCTGCGCCAAGTACTTGATGCGTTCCTTGGCACGGTCGCCACTGCTGATATCAACGCCTGCGTCGGCGTAAGTCACGGATTTTGGTTCGGATAGGTCTGGCACGGTGCGGCTTTCCAGTATTGGATTTATTGGCGCGAATGGCCGAAAACACGATTTTAGCAGGATTTGCAGGGCGATGGCAGTGGATTGCAGTTGTCTGACGATTTCGTGATACAAGTAGTCCCTGAAAAGATGAAAAGTGAGTTGGGGTTTGTATATTGAACAACCCCAAAGAGGCTAAATGGCTGAAAATAATGAATGAATGGCACCTATCTATGTGGACTCCTGCGCGGCTCCTGCGACCCAACCGAACCTGGGAATTTATAGAAATCGTTCCCGCTCGTCGTTCGTCGGAATCGGGCAGCTTTCCAGCCGTTCCCGGATGCGGTAGCGCCAGCGAGCAACGAGCCGGTAGCCCTGGTCGCGCAGCGGTTGCGGAATCCAGCGGAACGCAGCGGCTACCGCCGGCCAGGGAGGCCGCAGCTCGGCAAGCAACGCCAGCACCGCATCCGAGCGTACCAGCACTTGCTCCGCCGGGCCGCCCACATTCCGCACAACCAGGATCGTGGCAGGGACGGATTCCGCTTCCGTTGAAGCGATTCCCTGGCGCGCCAATAAGTCGGCCGCAGATGGCGAGTCGAAGGCCGCAAACCGCAGCCGGTCCTGCGTGTCGTGGCAAAGCAGCCAACGGACCCAGCCGTTGCACAGGCCGCAATGGCCATCGAAGACCACGAGCAAGCGATCTCCGATTCCGTCCATTTCCTTCATACATATTGAGATGCGATGGCAATGTCGATGGACTCGATTTCAGATTTGAACCTTGCTTTGCCTTCTATACTGAACCCACTATGAGTTCCTCGAATTCCGCCCGCAGCCGCACCCGATCTCAGGCACTTCAGCAGCGCGCCGAGCGCTTCTTTCCCGGCGGCGTGAACTCGCCGGTGCGGGCCTTTCGCGCGGTGGGCGGCGCGCCGCCGTTTGTCGAGCGCGCGCAGGGCGCATGGCTCACCGATGCCGACGGCAACAGATATATCGACTACTTTGGCTCCTGGGGTCCGATGATTCTGGGTCACGCCTTTCCGCCGGTCGTCGAAGCCATTGAGCGCGCGGCGCGCAACTCGGCCAGCTTCGGCGCATCGACAGCCGCCGAGGGCGATCTTGCCGAGCGCATCGTCGCCTGCTTTCCGGCTATCGAGAAGCTGCATTTTGTCAGTTCCGGGACGGAGGCAACGATGTCGGCGATTCGTCTGGCGCGCGCCGCCACCGGACGCAAGATCATCGTCAAATTCGAGGGCTGCTACCACGGGCACTCGGACGGCCTGCTGGTCAAGGCCGGCTCCGGCGTGGCGACGTTTGGAATTCCTGGGTCTGCTGGCGTTCCAGAGGAGATTGCCAACCTGACTCTGGCGCTGCCTTACAACGACCTGGCCGCGGTGGAAGTTGCTTTTGCCGCGCATCCCGGCCAAATCGCCGCGGTGATTCTGGAGCCAATCGTCGGCAACGCCGGCTGCATCCCGCCCGCCGCGGGCTACCTGGCCGGACTGCGCTCGCTTACGGCCCGTGAAGGCGCGCTGCTGATTGTCGATGAAGTGATGACCGGCTTCCGCGTCGCTCTCGGCGGAGCGCTGGAGCTTTACGGCATCGACGCTGATCTGGTCACGCTGGGCAAGATCGTTGGCGGCGGATTGCCGGTGGGCGTCTTCGGCGGGAAAGGCCATTTCATGGATCTGCTTGCGCCGCTTGGGCCGGTTTATCAGGCCGGCACACTGAGCGGCAATCCGCTGGCGATGGCCGCGGGCATCGCGACGATCGGTTATTTACAGCAGCACGCCGCTGAGGTCTATCCGCATCTCGAAGCAACCGCCAAGGCCGTCGCCGAGGGTGTGGCAGCCGAGGCCGCGCGCGCCGGCATTGCGCTTACGCTCAATCGCGTTGGCTCGATGTGGACATGGTTTTTCACGACAGCTCCGGTGACGAATTACGCGCAGGCAGCTCAAAGTGACACGGCTGCTTTCGGGCGCTTTCATCGCTCCATGATGGATGCCGGCGTCTGGCTGCCGCCCTCGCAATTCGAAGCGGCCTTTCTCAGTACCGCGCACGGCAAAGACGAGGTTGCAGACACCATCGCCGCCGCTCGCGAGGCTTTCAATATGTGATTCCGCTTCAATCATTTTCAGGGCGGTTTTCCAATAGATATCTCTCTACAACTCTGTCGCAGGAAACATTTTCCTGCACTCCTGATGTCAAAACGTGAAGCGAAAATGCTCCTGAATCTCTCGCGCCGCCTGCCGTCCCAGCCGAATGCAGTCGGGGATGCCAATGCCGTCGTAAGCGTTGCCGGCCAACTTCAATCCGGGCAGGGCGGCGACGCGCTCGTTGATGCGCTGCCTGCGCTGCTGGTGGCCGACGGCGTACTGGGCCATCGCCCGCGGCCAGCGCGAAACTTGGGTATGCTCCGGCTCGGCGGCAATGGAGAGAATCTTTTCGCCTAGAATTTCGCTGATCTCGCGGCGCACGGTGGCTATCAACTCGGCGTCTGGAATTGTCAGCAGGGACTCGTTTTTCATACCGCCCAAAAATGCGCGTAGCACTACTTTTCCCGGTGGCGTGCGGCCGAGAAACTTGCGATGCACAAAGGTGCAGGCCAGCATCACTCGGCCTTCCACAGCGGGAACCAGAAAGCCGAATCCGTCGGGGAGGCGGCCCAGTTGAGCCTCGTCATAGATCAGATTGACGGTGATCGACGAAGAGTAGGGAATGGCGCTCAGCTCCGCTCCGAGCTCGGAATCAACCGGGCCGAGCAGCGCGCCGGCGGCCCAGGCGGGCGTGGCCACAATCACCGCGTCGTAAATCTCGGAATTGCCGGCTGCCTCGAGCTTCCAGCCGGTCGCGGTCTTCTCCAGAGAGCTGACCTGCGTGGCCAGGCGCACCGAAGCCGGATCAAGCCGAGCGGTGAGCGCGTCCACCAACTGCTGCATCCCGCCGCGCATCGCGGTGAAGATCGCGCGCGGGTGGCTGCCGCCCTTTTCTTTTTGCACGGACTCCTTAGCACGGGAACGCATCGCGCGGTGGGCGGCCAGCATTCCCAGCGTGAGCGAGCCGTATGCGCTCTCCATCTCGACCAGGCGGGGCAGCACGGTGCGGGCGCTCAGTTGCGCGGCGTCGCCTCCAAAGATTCCAGATAGCAGCGGATCGGCCAGCCTCTCCACGACCTCGCGGCCAAAGTGGCGCTCCACCAGCGCGGCCACCGACTCGTCTTGACCCGTGGGGCGAGGCGGCAGCAGCAGTTCCAGACCCATGCGCAGCTTGGTCGACAGGCTGAACAAGCGCGTCAGCGCGGTAGGAATCAGCTTGGTCGGCACCAGAAACATCAGGCCGTCGGGCAACGGCACGAGCCGGTTGCGGACGACAATATAGGTCTTGCGGTTGGCATCGTTCGAGGGAGTCAACTCGGCGCCCAGGCCCAGCTCGCGGCATAGCTCGGCCGCCGCAGGCTTCTCGGAGAGGAAGGAATCAGGCCCGCGCTCGAGCACCGCGCCGACAACAATCTCCGAGGCCAGCACGCCGCCCAGCCGCTCACGTGCCTCAAAGAGCGTGTACTCGATCTTCGCGCCCGACGTGCGCGCCTGCTCCAGCTCATAGGCCGCCGCCATACCCGCGATACCTCCGCCAATGATCGCTGTCCGCATCACCTCATTATTAAAGCAGTCCCGGCCACCTGCGGTGGGGCAAATCGCCTTGGGCGGGCAGATGGAGATCGTAGAACACCATCCAGAACTGGGGGACAGGCCAGACTTTGCAAGCGTCTGAATCCAAAAAACTTCAAAAAGATTAAAAATCTACTTGACAAACATTACTCTATAATATAGAGTTCTCTTAGCTGAGGACTTCTCTGGAAACTCGAAAGAACCTCCAAGGAGAAAGAAATGACTGCAAACGCAGAAGAGCTGGAACTGAGAAACAGGTTGAGCTTGATCGAGACCATGATCGCCGAAGGCCGGCGCTCCACGGAAAGCTATGGATGGACCTTCGTTCTGTGGGGCGTGGCCTACTATGTCGCAATCGCCTGGTCAACCTTGGGCCATTACGGCCAAGCCTGGCCAATCACCATGAGCTGCGCCGGATTGTTGATGGGCATCATCGTCTGGCGCAGGCAGGTCAACTCAGGCCGTCGACCGGTGACCACGATTGCGCGTGCGATCTGGTCGATCTGGATCGGTGTGGCAATTTCCATGTTCGTCCTTCTCGATGCGATTGGATTCAGCGGAAGGCTGACAGACTGGCGCATCTTTTCGGCGATCGTAGCGACCCTGATCGGAACAGCCAACGCCGCCTCCAGTCTGGCTCTTAAGTGGAAGCTGCAATTTGCCTGCGCTGTGGTCTGGTGGGCGACGTCGGTGGTTTGCTGCTTCGGCACTGAAAAACAAAGCTCGATTGCCTTTCTCACCGCACTCTTTCTCTGCCAGATCGTCTTCGGAATCTACCTGATGATCGGCGAAGCCCGTGTGCGCCGACAGGAGGCCACCCATGCCTGAACACTCAGATACTCAAAGGAGAATCGATATGACGATTAACAATGAAGAACTCGAACTGAAGAACAGGCTCAGCCTGATCGAAGCCATGATCGCCGAGGGCCGGCGCACCACCGAAAGCTGGGGTAAGATTTTTGTTGTTTGGGGCCTGGCCTTCTTCGTTGCTTTCGCCTGGTTTGCGGTGGGTCACAGCTCCTGGGCCTGGCCAATCACAATGATCGCTACATATGCTCTGACTCGCGTGATCAATGCTCGCTGGCGCGCCGGCCAGCCGCGCACCTCCATGGGTCGCTCGATCGGCTCCATATGGAAAGCCATGGCCATCTCGATGTTTATCCTCTTTCCGGCTATAGGAATCAGCGGCAAGACGGTCGACCCGAGTATCCTCACGGCCGTCGTTGCAACCATGCTGGGAATAAGCACCGCCGCCTCCAGCATCATTCTCAAGTGGAAGTTGCAGTTTGGTTGCGCTCTGATTTGGTGGGCGGTTGCAGTTGTCTCGTGCTTTGGAACCATCAGCCAGAGCATGATCGCGTTTCTGATAGCTAACTTTTTCTGTCATATCGTCTTCGGAGTTTACGGATTCATCTGTGACGCGCGCAGAAAACGTCAGGAGGCCATTCATGCCTGAGCTGCCAGAGCTGAATCCTGTGATCCACGGGAAGCTGCGCATGGCTTTGCTCTCGCTGCTGGTTGGCGTGGAAGAGGCGGAGTTTACCTGGCTGCGCGCGAAGACCGGATCGACCGACGGCAACCTGGGCGCGCAACTACTCAAGCTCGAAGAGGCCGGCTACCTCGCCGTCGAGAAAAAATTCGTTCAGCGCAAGCCGCAGAGCCTCTATCGCATCACCGATGCCGGACGCGCGGCGCTCACTGAGTACGTCCAGGCGCTCAAGCAACTGCTCGGCGGCGCCATCGGCGCATAACCGCAAACGCATTACAAATCCATATTCCGATCAAGGAGAAATGCCATGCAGACGATTCAAACCGCAAATCAACTTCGCGGAAGGGCCAGCGGTGCGATCTTCTGCGCCGGCTTCGGAGCGCTGTGGCTGGCTCTATCGCTCTACTTTATGCAACGGCTGGATGCCGCCACTATCTCCGCCGTAGCGCTGGGGCTGGCGACGCTGCTTGCAACCGCCATATACCTGTTCCGCGAGGCGAAACTCTGGCCGAGCGTACCGGACGATCCGGCTGTGGGACGCGCCTTTGCATGGATCAATGCGATTCAGTGGCTGGTCGTCTTTGTTGCGGCCTCGGTGCTGGCTCGGCTGCGGCTGTATGCGTACATTCCGTCGGCGATCACCGCCATTGTGGGGCTGCATATGTTTCCCTTGGGGCGGATCTTCCACTACCCGCAGCATTACCGGTCGGGAGCCATTATGACGGCCTGGGCCGTGGTAAGCGCTATATTCATTCCTGTCGAATATCTGCCCAGCACGGCCGCGTTCGGGACCGGATTGCTTCTGTGGTTCAGCGCCGTCGTGACGCTGGCATTGGCCTTGAGGGATGCGCGGCAATCGGTTGTTGCGCAGCCTTCCTAACTCAGCTCGTCCGTGGCGAGACTCTTGCGCACACGATCCATAATCCCCAAATAGTAGGCCAGATTGTGGATCGTATTCAGCATGCCTGAGAGCGCCTCGCCGGAGTGCATCAGATGACGCAGGTAGGCGCGCGTGTAGCGGCGGCAGACCATGCAATTGCAGGCCGGATCGGGCGGGCCTTGATCTTCGGCGTAGCGTGCGCCTTTGATGTTCAGCCGCCCTTCGCTGGTGAACAAGAGGCCGTGGCGCGCGGCGCGGGTGGGCAGCACGCAGTCCATCATATCGACGCCCATACGGGCATAGGCCTCGATCTCGTCCGGATAGCCGACGCCCATCAGGTAGCGCGGTTTATCGGCAGGCAGCAGCGGCAACACTTCGGCAATCATCTCCATCGTCAGCTCACGCGGCTCGCCGACGCTGAGGCCCCCAATCGCGTAGCCGTCAAAGTCCATCTCCACCAGCCGCTCCGCAGATTCGCGGCGCAGATCGCGGTACATTCCGCCCTGGACAATGCCAAAAAGGCTCTGTGTGCGGCCGCCCAACTCCTCGTGCCACACCACCTCGTGGAAATGCGCGCGAAAGTGTTCGAGTGACCGCCGCGCCCAGGCCATCGTCAGCCGCAAGCTCTCTTCAGCACGGCTGCGGTCGGCAGGGTATTCCGTGCATTCGTCAAAGGCCATGCAGATATCCGCGCCCAAGGCGATCTGCACGTCCATGGAATGCTCGGGAGTAAAGAAATGGCTGCTGCCGTCAAGATGCGAGCGGAAGCGGACGCCCTCGTCGGTGACCTTGCGCAGCGCGCTCAGGCTGAAGACCTGAAAGCCGCCTGAATCCGTCAGCATCGCCCGCGGCCAACTGATGAATTTGTGCAGCCCGCCCATGCGCGCGATGGCCTCGTGACCGGGGCGCAGGTAGAGGTGATAGGTGTTGCCGAGAATCATCTCCGCGCCCAGGCCTTCAAGCACATCCTGCGCCACCGCTTTAACAGTGCCGGCCGTCCCCACCGGCATGAAGACCGGCGTCTCGACAGTGCGATGCGGCAGATGCATCCGCCCTCGCCGTCCACCAGCTTCGCTTGTTGCTATTAGGTTGAATTCGAGGCTCACCAGATGATTTTACCGGGCGGGCAAGCCGTAGAACTTCTGCGTACGCTTACGCCGTCTTCCGTTGCGCTTCAGCGATAGCGGCTGAGATGACACGATCTTCGATACCATGCTTACGCAGGCTCTCGGTGAGCGCCTGAAACTGCGAACTCTCCAGCCGCGCCAGATCCTTGCGCAGTCCTTGGCCAATGTAGGCGCGGATCAGCGGTTGATAGCCGCTGAAGCCGAGCGTCGGAGCAATCTCTTTCAGGTCGTCGATCACGTCCTCCGGAATGCGAATGCTGATAACCGTCATCGGACGATCGGCCTTCAATCGCAGTTGGATTCTCTCACTGACTGTCTTCATAATTTCTCCGTTCCCGCGCGGTTGCCGGACGCGCCGAGATGATGCGAATCAAGTCGCCCTGGCGCAGCAGATGGACGACAAAGAGAAGCGCCCAATCCTCGGTGAGGCCGATAGCTGCCTCGCGAACTTCTCCTCTCGAAGTTGCGTCTTCAATGCGGATCAGTGGATCGAAGAAGACCTGACAGGCCAATTCAAAGCTCACGCCATGCTTTCGGGCATTTACGGACGCTTTTTCTGACTCCCATGCAAAACGCTGACCGAGATAGAGAAAGTGGATATCCATCGACCTTCATGTATATATATTGTATATCCATTTATCTGTCAAGCGACCGTCATTAAAAACATTCTTTTCCGACGTTGAAAGCCTCAGAAACAATCTCTCCATTCTTAGAGCCTGTTTACGATCTTTATACCAGAGATATCGGGAGACTCCAGACAGTTATATGCAGCCGGTCCTGCTGGGCAGTAATCAAGAAGGATGACGCAGAGAAAATCGTACCCAAGCGACATC
>JBEKDX010000039.1:0-20569 GCA_050014135.1 Occallatibacter sp. | reverse complement strand
CGAAAGCAAGGATTTCAAGTTGGCGGGGAAGCTGACCTTCTACTGCATCGTGGATGGAAAATCGGGCCGGATCGTGAATCCCGATGAGGTTGGATTCGTGGAAATCGATGGCCGGGAGCCTGCCGTCTCCAAGAGAAAGTCGAGGTAGATCATGGCGCGCATTCTGAAATATCTTACGGTCATCATCAATGTAATGACCATCGTGGTCCTGGCGTTCGTTCTCTGGTTTATCTGGCAGCGTTATACGAAACCCGGACAGGAGTTTTCTTTCTTTCCCAAGCATGAAAAGCTGCACGCTGGCGCAAAGCTCGATACAGATCTGAATTTGCTGGCGAGTGATCGGCTCACATTTTTTGTTGCTCTGAACAAGGGATGTCATTACTGCGAAGCCAGCGCCGCGTTCTACGAAAGGGTGAGCCAATACAACAAGGCCGCCAAAGTCGTAGCGCTTTTTCCCAATGCTGTCCCGGATGCCGCTGAGTATCTGCAGCACCTCAATCTGAAATCCGACGCAACGGCGGTCGCGGATTATACAAAAATGGGCGTGAGCGGTACGCCCACCGTGATTCTGGCCGATGCCCGCGGGAAGATTCTAGGGGTCTGGACGGGCTTGCTCGATCATACCGCCCAGACGGAGGTGCTCAAGCGCCTGGGAGCAACGGACAGCGAGGCATATGTTCCGGCATTTGCCGATACCGTCGCACTTGCCAGCATTACCAAACCTGTAACCAGGGAATCGTTTACCTATGCGCAGGTGAAAGAGATGCAGGCCCGGCACAAGCCATTTACGCTGGTCGACATTCGCGACCGTGACAAATTTGGCAATGGACATCTCCCTGGCGCGATCAATATTCCGCTGGATGAATTCGAGGTTCGCGGGCCTCACGAAGTCAAAAAAGACAGCCTGTTGATTGTGGATTGTTCTTACTGCAGCGAGTGCGAACTCAAGCAGCGGAGCAGTGGACTGCCATCGCTTTGCACGATCTCGGCCCAGCTCATCGACGAAACAGGGTTCCGCAATCTCGCTCTTGTCTATGACGAAAAGGAGGGAGGAAAGCCTCTCTCCGCGCAGAACGAAACCGGACATGGCAGCGGTCAGTGAGCTTGCCGGCCAGCAATCAAATTTTGCCAGGTCTGCAATCTGATTCGCCGTCACATCGGAAAACAAAAAGATTCGCACAAGGCAATTTCGGATTCTCGATATTTTCCCTGCGTGAATAAACACAAATGAACCAAGGAGAAATCTGATGGCAATGAACAAGAATCTGGTGAGCTTTACGTGGTCTGTACTTCGTCTGTCCAGCCTTTGCGGACTGGCCTTTGCATTAACCGTTGTGACACACGCAAATGCCGCCAAGGCTTGTTATGGTTGCGTGAGGCAGACCCAAGCAAACGGCTCGGTCACAGCTGTTTGCCTAACCGGATCTATAGGCGCTTCCAGATGTCTAGTGGTGGCAGGCTCGTCGTGTTACATCACTGGCAACTGTGGAAATTTATGATGACAATGAACAAGCATTTAGTGAGCTTTACGTGGTCTGTACTTCGTCTGTCCAGCCTGTGCGGGCTGGCCTTGGCTTTAACCGGCATGACACAAGAAAACCTCGCCAAGGCCTGTTATAAATGCGTAAATTTCGGCCCCGGCGGCAGCTACTGGATGTGCCAAACCGTAACAACCGGTGCAACTACCTGCATTGGTGGTGGACAAAGGCAGTGTTACGTTAGTGGCAGCTGCAAGTAATACCAACTAACATGCTAAGGCCCGAATGGTGATGGTCTTGGCATATTCTCCGAAGATTCGGACAGAGCGCTGAAATAACGCAACCATCAACCAAGGAGAAAACCGATGACAATGAACAAGCATTTAGTGAGCTTTACGTGGTCCATTCTTCGTCTGTCCAGCCTGTGCGGGCTGGCCTTGGCATTAACCGGCATGACACACGCAAAGACCGCCAAGGCCTGCTACAACTGTGTGGCAGTCAATAGCAGCGGCTCATGGACGTATGCGTGCACATACACTGCTACAGGCGGATTTGCCTCTTGTTATGTGTATAGCCGTAGTTTCTGCGACACCCAGTTCCCTTGCAAGTAATGTTGCTGAACTAAAACGATGTAATTGATTCCTGCCCTGGCCACAATTACAAAAAATTTAGCGAGGGTGGGCACTGTTCTCTTTGTCGGATCAGAGATGCGGTTGAGAGCATTTCCCGGAAAATGTGCTATGGGTTTTTTGGTGGCCCGCTAGTATGTTCCCCGGACATTTGATTTGAAAGCGTATCAGGCGGAAGTATCTTTCCGCCAATATGGCCGGAAGCCTTTTCTGATACTGAGGTCAGAACTGAGCTTGTATGCTGAGATTCGTGTGCGGTAGGCCTCGGAATATCGAGCTGAGCCGGACTCGAATAACCCAACAATCAACCAAGGAGAGCACCCATGACAATGAACAAGTATGTAGTGAGCTTTACCTGGTCCGTACTTCGTCTGTCCAGTCTGTGCGGACTGGCCCTCGCACTGACTGGCATGACGCAAGCAAAGACCGCCAACGCCTGCTATCAGTGCAAAAGCATCGATAATGGCAGCTACTGGATGTGCCAAAGCGTGACATCCGGATACACAACCTGCGTCGGTGGTGGGTTAAGGGGGTGTTCGGTTAGCGGCAGTTGCAAGTAATACTACCCGAACAGAGTCTCTGAGATCATGCCGCGGCGCTTGTGAGGATGGTCTTGGCATATTCCCCGAAAATGCGGACAGAATGCAGAAAATGCGCAACAATCAACCAATATGAACGCATCCATCAAAAAGGAGATAAATGATGACAATGAACAGATATGTGGTGAGCTTTACCTGGTCCGTTCTTCGTCTGTCCAGCCTTTGCGGGTTGGCCTTGGCGCTGACCGGCATGACACACACAAACGTCGCCAAGGCCTGCTATATGTGCGGGTCATACGGTTGTTTCGGTGTGTGCCAATACGGCGGTCTCTATGGCTCCTGCTTACCAGCAGGCTATAAAGGCTGTTACTTATCCGGCACCTGCAAGTAGGATAGCCGAGTCCGCATCTCGACAAGTGTACCGAGGCGCTCGCATCCAAGGGTTTCGGTATGTTCTCCGTAGAATCTGACCTGAATACGGAGAAAAACGCAACATCAACCAAGGAGAAAACTGATGACAATGAACAAGCATGTAATGAGCTTTACGTGGTCTGTACTTCGTCTGTCCAGCCTTTGCGGGCTGGCCCTCGCTCTGACCGGCATGACGCAAGCAAGCCATGCCAAAGCCTGCCAGATTTGCTCAACCTGGTCTCCAAACAACTCGACTATTCTCCCCATTTGCAAGACCGCATCCACTGGCTATTCCAGTTGTTATACGACTGGGGGACAGTCCGGTCGGTGTTACGAAAGCGGCACCTGCAATTAGGCTGTTTTAACCGCAATTCGGAGAACACATCGCACCTCCGCTCATGCACGAGAAACGGTGTGTTCTCCCGATTTGCTCACTTGCAATAACTGCAAGCCAATCAATATTCTGCATTTGTAATTTACGAGGAAATGTATCCGAATGATTCGGAACAAAATCTTCATCCTTCGCCTTGGGAGGTATCTAGCGTATGGTGTTGCCGCAGTTTGTCTTTGCGCCGTTGTGATGCTGACCGGATCACGGTACGCGATTGTCAGGGTTGAGGCCGGATCAATGGAGAGGACGCTCTTTGATGGAGATTGGGTACTTCAGGACCGATCCGTTGCAAATCTGCAAAGAGGTGACGTTGTCATCTTCCAGTCACCGTGGGATAACAGCACGCTCTACGTCAAACGAACCATCGCTGTCAGCGGAGATATCGTAGCCGTCTGCGCGGGCAAACTCTATCTGAATGGAATGCCGTTCGCAGAGCCATATGTTCGCCACTCGGTGCGTAATAACCCACTGGATGAGTGGTGGCCCGCCAACCGAAAAGATGCGCCGAATCACTGCAGCTCGGATGGAATCATGGTTTCGCCGGAATCGATCTTCGTGATGGGTGACAACCGCGATGCATCCACCGATTCCAGAGTCTTTGGCAGTGTGCCTCTGAACCTGGTCGCTGGACGGGTGGTGCTGGCCGCCAGTTCCAACGGACATTCCCTCCTGCGACTTCGCAGAATCCTGCGAATCGCTCCCTTCTCTGAAACCACAATTACGTCCCATTGAGGAAAACGATGCCCCAGACGCCAAGATACCGTTCCGTTGAATTTCACGAAGTTGCTCACACAAATGGTCTGTCGTTTCTGCTCAGGCCGGGAACTGGCCAGTGGTTCAATCTCTCGAATGAGCAATTCGAACTGCTGCGTCAGTGTCAGGAATTTCGGACGCTGGAAGAGCACGCGCATGAAATGACCGGTGATATACCACTGGCGCGTTTCCACCGGAAGAGACTGCTTTCCCGTCTACAGGAACTCGCCGGACAACAGGTTCTCGTGGAAGAGAATGCCTTTCTGAAAAGTGTGCCTCCGGGCGAAGATACAGGCGCACAGATTCGCTTCTTCGGGATGCTCACGCGCAATCGCACTGAAAAAATGCGGAATACTCTGCGCGCATACCTGGCGCGAAATGCGAAATGGGGGCGTGAGATAGAGTCGGTGGTCATCGACGATTCCACTGACGCCGCAATCATTGAAACGAACCGCGCCGCCCTGGCTGCCCTGGCCGAAGAGTGGAACTGCCCCATTCAGTACTGCGGGTCCGATGAGCGAGAACAGTTCGCGCGCACTCTGGCAGAAGCCTCCGGCGTCGATCTGCCCTTGATCCGCTTCGCAATCACCACATACAACGCTGACGGGATCGAGAGCATGGGAGCTGCCAGAAATGTGTTGCTGTTGCAGTCGGCAGGCTCTCTTGGCTTTTCCAGCGACGACGACTCCGGAGAAAGAGTTGTGCTTCCGCAGCACGAGAGGAATCTGCGTATCTGCTCCGGGGATGCTCTCGACATGAGTTTTATTGAGAGCCGCGAGGCTGCGCTTCAACACTTGCAGGGAGCAGTAGAGGATCTGGATCTGCTCGCTTGCCATGAAAAGCTGCTGGGGAAAAATACTGCTCGTTTGATAACGGAAGAGGGGCCGGATTCAGTTTCCATAGGCAATATTCCATGGACAGGTCTGTGGCGCTGCCTTCAGGGAAAGGTCGGAATAACTCTGAGCGGTCTTTTTGGCGATTCGGCCACACCTGGTCCGGTTGGCTATCTGATGCCGGGTGGAAGAACTCGAGAGAGACTGATCGACGGGGGCGAAATAGCGTACCGGATGAAAGTTGAGACGCGCGAAGTAATCCGCAGTGTCGCACAGCTATCCATTACGTCGCAGTTTGATTTCTGGGCAGCTTCGCACGGGTTTGATCACCGCACTCTGCTGCCGCCTTTCGTTCCGTGGAACCGCGCCGAAGATACAGTCATGAGCAGCATCCTGATCAACTGCTGTGCTCCGCTGGTCTGCGGATACGTGCCCGCTCTGGCGCTGCACAATCCCCCCGAGCAACGCGCTTTTCCGCCCAACTGGCGGAGTAGCTACGGTGTGATGACCGTGAATGAGTGTCTAGTCACCTTCCTCCTGCACTATACGTCACCAGAGGGATTATCGATCGAAGCAAATCTGCGCCAGTTCGGACGCTATCTGCGGGAGATCGGCTCCATGCCGTTTGGCGATTATGCCGCAGCCCTTGAATTCTATTATCGCGAGAATCTTTGCGTGCAGATCGCGCTCTTTCACAGTTATCTTGCGGGCAACTTGCCGGATTACTGGAAAGAGGATATTGCAGCCATCACGCGCACGTTAGAGGAAAAACTTCAAACTCCTCATCCGCTGGAGGTGCGGCTGAATGCCCATCAACCCATGCCGGATGGTAAATCCGGCCTGCAGAGAGCGCATGAACTCGCCCTGCGCTTCGGGCAGCTCCTGGAAGCATGGCCAGCTCTGGTGGAAGCGGCAAAACGAATGCCAGGCGATGAGCGAGCAGGGCGTCCCGTCAGAGAACATTCCGGCGTTTCTCGCATAGGAATTTCATAAATCTGCCGGTTAACCCTTCTCGTTTTTGTGGCTCGCCAACGGAATCAGTTCCCCGCCGGTTTGGGATTCGCGCGGTCGAATTTGGCCACCACAATCTTGCGCGCAAGGCCGAGCTTGGAGAGCAGCCAGATGCCCCAGAAGTTGAAATCGATCTCGTACCAGGCGAGGCCGTGGCGCGCGGAAACGGGATGCGCATGGTGGTTGTTGTGCCACCCTTCGCCGCCTGAGACCAAGGCAACCCACCAGTTGTTGCGCGAGTCATCGCGAGTGGCGAAGCGGCGGCTGCCCCACAGGTGTGTGGCCGAATTGACCAGCCAGGTGGAGTGAAGGCCGATGGTGACTCGTAGAAATGCGCCCCACAGCAGCATACCCACGGCGTTGTGCCAGCCGCCCCAGAGCCAGCCCAGGCCGAAGAGCAGCGCGCCACTGGCAGTCAGCGGAATCCAGTGATACTTGCTCAGCCAGACGTGAAAGCGGTCGCGGCCGAGGTCGGGAACATAGCGATCAAGGATCTTGGTCTGTGCGTGCAAAGCGTTGCCCCAGAGCAGCCAGCCGGTATGGGCCCACCAGCCGCCCTCGCGGGGAGTGTGCGGGTCGCCCTCCTGGTCGCTGAATTGATGATGCACGCGATGCGTGGCCACCCAGAAGATCGGGCCGCCCTCCAGAGCCAGCGTGGCGCAGACAGTCATCACGTACTCAAGCCACTTGGGTGCCTGGTAGCCGCGATGCGTGAGCAAGCGGTGGTAGCACATGCCGATGCCGACATTAATAGCCAGTACGTAAAGCACCATCATAATTGCGAGGCGCTGCCAGGTGAAGAAGAAGAAGGCCGCCACCGCGCCCAGATGAAAGGCGGCGATCACGATGAAAGTCAGCCAGTTGATGCCCTCGCCGATGCTGGCGGCGCGGCCCATGCGGACGAGCAAGCGCGCGGCCAACGGCTTGGATGGCTCCGCGGCGGAGACCCGCTCAGGAGATGTGCTATTTGCGACGTATGTCATTGGGGGGAAGTCCCTGGAGAGTGGCGACGCGCCCACCCTTCCAACTCAATTGTATGCGCAGATCTACTGCACTAACACGCTTGGCGCGGACTTGGCCGCAATAATTTTTGGCCTTCTCGATATACGTGAGCAATGTTGCTCACAATCGCTCCGCAACCGTGCAAAAAATCGAAACCGATGGGCCGCTCACGCACTCCAATCATGTGACGAGGTGATTTGCGAATGGTACTGAATGAGAAGGTCGCCAACTTCACTCTGCAAACCGATGAGGACAAGAGCGCAAGCCTGACGGATTATGCCGGCCAGCCGGTGATCCTCTTCTTTTATCCGCGCGCCGACACGCCGGGCTGCACCATCGAGGCCTGCGGATTTCGCGACACCTTCAAAAAACTTCAGGCAGCCGGCGCGGTGGTGCTGGGCATCAGCCGCGACACACCCAAGGCGCAGGCCAAATTCCGCGCCAAGTACGAGCTGCCTTACACGCTGCTGGCCGATGTCGACGAAAAGGTCTGCAACCAATTTGGCGTGATGAAGGAAAAGAATATGTATGGCAAGAAGGTGTGGGGCATCGAGCGGACGACCTTTGTGATCGGACCGGATCAGACGCTGCTGCACATATTTCCCAAGGTCACGCCAGCGGGCCACGCGGAAGAGGTGCTGGCGGTGCTGAAGGAGTGGAAGAAGGCGCAGTAGCTGGGATGTGGCGTGAGATTTGAAGTTTGACTTACCGGTCTTCCATCCTTGCGACAATCACCTTCGCAAGGATGGGCAACCAGCCTCCGATAATCTATCCACCCACCGTAAAAGTTACGTAAACAGTCGTTTCTACCTCGACGGGAACGCCATCGCGCATATAGGGTTTGTACTCCCAATGAGAAACCGCCCACAGCGCGGCAGCGGCGAGGGAGGGCGACGGAGTGCTCTTAACTATACGCAGGTCACGAATGCCACCATCTCTGCCAATTCTTATTTGCAGAACCACAGTGCCGGAGTCGCCGGCCTGTTTGGCGTAAGGAGGATAAAGGGGTGCCTGATGTTTCACGAGCCACTTTCCGAGCGCAATTCCCTTGTCAAGGACGACCGGATTGTTGCTTGTCGCGGAGATTGCATCAACCGAATTTGCGGCGGGAAGTGCAACTAGTTCCTTCAAGTCCGGATCAGATGGCTCCAGTGTGGTGATTGATTCCACCTCGGCAGTGAGTATCTTTTGCTCGTCGTTACGAATCATTACCTCATGCGGCAGATACCTGCCCTGAAACATCTCCATTTTGTCGAATCCCGTGGTGACCGAGCCGAGCGAATAGCTGGCGCGCAGAACGGGAAGCTGTGGATCAAAACAATAGGTGGGGAAGAGACCGAGCGGCAAAATCTGTTTCGACCATTGTAGGCCCACTGGCGGGACGACCATGATGCAGGAAAGTTTAGTTTTGCCGGAACGCACTGTCGTGCGATCCAGACGGGAATGATCCAGATCTAAATATACGGGGGCGGGCAGCGGAAAGACAAGCGCAGATTGCAGCTTGTATTCAGAATACTTGAGCGGTTCGCCGCTGAACCGGTATTCATGCATGCCTGAGGCCAATTCAGACTCTGATTGCGACGCGCTGGGGCGAGTCCATGAGCTTTTATGGATCAGCGGCGAGGCCCACCAGTATTCGAATGTGCCCTGCTCCGAGGGCTTTCCCTTCTCATCGTAAAGCTGATAAGTAGCCTTCAGGTGCCAGGGTTTCAACTCTGGAGAAGTGAAGTCATAGAAGGGAGCGGCAGCCGCCAGAATTTCGCGAGGGTCGTTCGGCAGGCCAGGCTTGGCTTTTTCTGCCTCTTGACCGAAGATAGGCGGAGCCAGTGACAAAATAAGTGCAAGAAAAGTGAGTATACGCATGGTGTGGGCAGAGTAACACCGGGCAAACCGATGCATCAAGGATTCTCGGACAGAGTCTTTGAAAGAATACTTCCACCTGTTACTCTTTCGTTCCATGTCGTTCTCCTGCATAACTCATAGCTGATAATTCGCACCTACACCATCGCCCGTTCCTTCACCGTCAAATACTGATTCAGCACCGTCGAAGTCAGTGCCTCGGGATTCAGGTCGAGGGTCAGCGCACCTTGCTCGTGCAGACGGGCGAGCTGCAACTCGCGGCGGCCGGCCATCTCCTGCGCGGCAGCGGCGCGGAAGAGCTCATCTATGTTTTTGGGCCGGCTCTGAGCGATCTGCTCAACCTCCGGCTGGGCCATCGCGACAAAAAGCAGCACGTGGCGGCGCAGTAGTTGCAGAGCGCCGTCGATCACCTCGGGGCGCATCGCCGTCTCCGCCAGATCCGTGACCCACAAGATCAAAGACCGGCGGGGTTGCAGCCGGTTCAGCATGGCTGTAGCTCTCAGGTGGTCGGCCTCGCTCGATTCGGCGCGCGCCAGGGCCAGCGACTCGATCAACTGCCGCAGATGGCTTGCGCCGCGCCCCGGCAAGAGCCGCTGCTGAATGTTTTGCCCATACGCCAGCAGGCCGACGCGGTCGCCCGAGTAAAGCGCCAGTTGGGCCAGCGCGACGGCCGTCGTGCAAGCGTGGTCGAGTTTGCTGGCCGCAGGGCCGGAGTCTTGCGCCATCGCCACCCGCGCCCTCATCAACCGGCCGCAGTCGAGTACGATCCACACCGGCTGGCTGCGCTCGCTCTGGTACTGGCGAGTGACGGGTCTGCCGTGGCGCGCCGTCGCCGTCCAGCAGATGTCGCGCAGGTCGTCGCCCTCGCGGTACTCGCGCAGGCTCTCGAAGTCGCGCCCCAGTCCGCGCTGTTGCGAGCGGCGCAGTTGCAGATCAATCTGTCGGCTGCGAGCCAGAAAGATTTGCTGCTCCTCGCCGCCGCGCAACGCCGGATAAACGCGCACGGTCTGCACGAGCGGCGCGCGAGCCCAGCGCTCGCAAAGGCCCAAAGGCGAGCGATAGCGCACGTAGAGCCAGCCCGTCTCCCAGTCGCCGCGCTCGCTCGCTTCCACGCGGTAACGCAGCCGGGCCGGCACGCGGGGAAAGGCGGTCAGCCGCAGTGTCTCCGGCTCGGCAACCAGCGCTGGCGGCAGATCGTCCACCAGCCGGCAATCGATAATCATCCTGCCCCGGTTTTCTACCGTCAACTCGACCTCGGTTTCGCTGCCAAGCGCCGGAGCATTCGACCAACTCCGGCTGGCGGTCAACTCGGCGGGTGCGGGCAGCCGCAAGCCATCGAGCAGCGCAAAGAGAAGTACCAGCCCATCCCAGGCAACCATAGCGAAGGCCAGCCGCCAATCCCAAAAGCCCGGAATAACCCAGACAAAGCCCGCGAGCAGCAGCCCGATCGTCCGCGCCGTCAGCCCAAAGGCCCAGCGCCGCCGCCGCTCGCAAACAGCGCTGATCGGTGCGGGATGGAGGCTGGGAGAGATCATTGTCTCGGCACCGGCACGGCGGCGATCACGTCGGCCAGCACGCGGTCGGCGTCGAAGCCTTCCAGCTCGGCCTCGGGCTTAAGCATCACGCGATGGCGCAAGACCGGCTGCACGGCGCGTTTCACATCATCGGGAACCAGGTAGTCGCGGCCATCGAATGCAGCAGCAGCCTGGGCCACGCGCATCACGCTGACCGCCGCGCGGGGACTGGCGCCCAACAGCAGCGTGGGCCACTCGCGGGTGCGCCGGGCGAGCGCCAGAATGTAGCTATAAAGCTCCGGCTCGATCCGGATCGCCCGCACTTCCGCGCTCGCAGCCGCCAGCAGCCCATCGGGAATCGGCGCAATCCCAGCGTCTTCCAGCAGGCCCGCGCCCGAGCCGTTGTGGTGCCGCTCCAGAATCTGCCGCTCCTCTTGTTCGCTCGGGTAGCCCACGCGAATCTTCAGCAGAAATCTGTCCAACTGCGCCTCGGGCAGCGGGTAAGTGCCCTCGAAGTCGACTGGGTTTTGCGTGGCGAAGACGGTGAACCAGGCGGGCAGCGGGCGGCGCGTGCCATCGCTCGTCACCTGACGCTCTTCCATGCACTCCAGAAGCGCGGCCTGGGTGCGCGGCGGCATACGGTTGATCTCGTCTACGAGCAGCAGATCCGTGAAGACCGGCCCGGCGTGAAAGGCGAAGTCACCCTGTCCAGAGTTGCCGGGGCGCAAAATCGTCGTGCCGAGAATGTCGGCGGGCATCAGGTCGGGCGTAGCCTGCACGCGCTGAAAACCCAGCCCCAGCAGTCGTCCCAGAGTTTTGACGAGTAGCGTTTTGGCGATGCCTGGCACGCCCTCCAGCAGCGCATGGCCCTGGCAGAGCACGGCGATCAGCACCTCTTCAATCGCCTCGTTCTGCCCGGAGATTACGCGGCCCAGTTCCGCGCGCGAGTGGGCAATCAACTGGCTAGTAGCGCGCAAGCCCTCCGGCGTGTTGGCGTTTTGATCGAGTACTTCAAAGTTTTCCTGGCTCATGAAGCCCTTTCCTACTCTTTGGATTAAATCTTCTCAAATTGTGCGGTCTGGCTGCGCTCTTCGCTGCCCGGCTTGGCCGCTGCTTGCAGTTGCTGATAGTGATCGTGCAGCGTTTGAATCAGCTTGAGCGCCTGGCGAGGATTGGCTGTCTCCGCCCATCCGGCCTCTTCGCAGGCAACCAGATCAGCCTCCAGGCTTTCGTCTGCCAGAGGAAAGCGCCTGCGAATCGCTGCTGCCAGCTCGGCCGCGCCCATCTTGCTCGCCCCGCGCCCGCAGAGTCGCAGACTGTGCCGCCGGAAGCGCTCCCAGGCAATCGAGACCGCGGTCGATGCGGCTCCGGCGTTGCGGTAAAGGCTCCCAAGCGCGTCAAGAAATTCAATCGGCGTGGCCCGCGCCGGCGGGGGCAGATCGCGCACTGGTCCGCTGCGCCGGCTGAAGCTGAAGATGATGAGCAGCCCCAGCACCGGCAAGCCTATCCATAGCAGATTCCATGCCGCCCCGCCGGCGTAGCTCCACTTCGAGCGAATGTCGCCGTGCAGCGACTCATCCCAGTAGAAGCGATGCCCCTCGCGCGAACCCAGCGAATTCAGCAGCAGATCCAAATTATGCGCACGCGCCAGCGAGCCGTTTTCCAGCGGCGTCGAGCTGGCCCACCATACGATGTGCCCCTTGCCCCACTCGTATTCGACAACCGCAGGATGACCCCCGCAGGTGTAATCGACGCGCGCGGCGGGGTTGTCCAGCTTCCAGGTGGCCTCGGGCTTCATCCATGCCTCGCCCGAGTTGGCCAGCGCGTCAAGTCCCTCAGGCTCAAGTTTGCAGGCGGCAAAGTTGAATTCCTTGGGCGTCTCACTAGCCTCTCCAGGCAGCATGAAACCGCCCCAATAGCCGGTCGAAAGCACTCGTCCTCCGCGCTCGACAATCTGGCGAATCGCCTTGATGTCGGCTGGATCGCGCGAAAAAGGCTGTGCAAAGATCACCACCGTTTGCGGGCCTGAGCCGGGTACAATTTCGCTCAACGGGCGCTCCCAGCGTTCAATCTGATAGTCGGATCGGAGCAGCGCCTCGTAAGCAGCTCTCGCCCCGTGCTGACCAGCCAGGTAGCTGGAAGGCAGAGGATTGTCGTTGCTGTTGCCGTTGGGCATCAGCAGGCCGGTCGCCACGGCCAGCACCACCGCGATCCCCACGCACCAGAGCAGCAAGCGTCGATCCTTGGCGTCGAGCGAAGTGAGAAAGTTCATTGCCCACCGCCGCTCTGGTCCATCAATTCTGGGTGCCCCACTCTCGCCGCGTCTTTGTTTTTGCGGCTAGGGTAGGATTCAAATATCAGCCCGTCCGCCAGTTGCTCGGCTCTTTGATAGTCGCCCTCACCCGCCGCTCGCCCCCCATACCAGACGCGCTCGAAGCTGCCGGTCAGCGCGGTGAGCCCGGCGCGGCGTGGGTCTTCGGCGGCCACCAGCGCCAGGTACTCGCGCGGAGTGCGCGCCCGGTCGGCGGGCCACAGCCGTCGTGATTCGAGGCGCGAAATCGCCGCCCAGTAGACAAAGTGAATCGCCTCGCGCCAAAGCCCTTCGGCGGCCGAGCGACGAGCGTCTTCGAGCCACAGTTGCCAATCGCGGGCCGAGGCGGCTCCGGCGGCAGTTCCGTCGCTCTCAGGAATCAGCCGAATGCGCCAGCGGCGCTCGAATTGCATCAGCCCCCATACCAGCCCAACGCAGACAATCAGAATGAAGCCCCACACAATCGCGCGCCCCACCCAGGCCACGTGGACCTGAAGTTTTGCGAAGCTGGCCCAAAGCTGGTTGAGCCAGTCGCCCAGCTTCTCCATGAATGTATCTCGCGCAGTGTGCGACTCTAGGTTGCGGAAGTCGCGACCCGCAAGCACCTGCTTCATCACCTCGCGGACCTGAATGTGATCCTGTGCGTGGTCGGCGGTGGCCGCCGTCACCGTGCCTGCCGCCAAGGTGTCGGCCTGGGCAATCTGCTCACTCAGGCGGGTCTGCGCATCCCGCAAAAGCTGGCTGGTGGCCGGCTTCGGCGGGCGCGTGTACTCGCCGTCTGCCGCCTCTTCGCCCTCGTCGGAGCCGGATTCGTTTTTGTCGGAGCTTTTCTTGGCCGGCGATTTCTCTTCACTCTTGCCTTGCGGCGTCTTGGCGGGAGCCGCTTCGTCGGTCTTTTGCGCTGTCACGAGCAGCGCGCGCAGCCAGTCGTAGCGCACCAGCCGCCCTTCCGTATTGCCCAGCGGCACACGGTCGTCCTGGCCCGCGAGCGCCGGGTCGCAACTCCTGGTGTCGCGCGCCTTGGCGCAGGCCTCGACGAGGTCATTCAATTCGACCAGGTGCTGGCGATATTCGGCGAGCGTCACCTCGCGCGTGTTGCTTGCGGTCGCATCGGCGTGCGCGGGTAACGCGCAGAAGAGCGCGAAGAAAGCCGCAGCCGCCGTCACTCCAGCGAGTTGAGAGCGAGCCGTCAAGCCCGGCCCTCCCCAGCCTCGGCGGGCGCAACCGAAACACCTCCGGCAAGCGGAGTTACAAGCGCATTCATCCCAGCCTCTTCCATCATCCTCTCGATGTCGTACCCTTCAAGGCGTATGCGCTGATCATAATAGAAGAGGGTAATAGCAATGGGGAAAACTGAACCGACGAGCATTGAAGCACAAAATGCAGCAAAAAAACTGATGCCGTAATAAAGGTTGCGAGAATAATGCGCCCAAATTCCGAAGTTGTGTATGGTCCACCTCAAAAGCATATAAAGAACCGTCGACACTGATAGATTCAACAACCATCCTGCGAGAAATATAGCGATGCGCACGAAAAGAATCTTCCAACGGCTACCTTTTGAAAGTGTCCAACTTCGACTCAGGGATTTGCCCACAGATAGCCGTTCCAGTGATTTTGCGGGAACTGCCATGAACAAGGATGAACTCAGCCAGAAGAAGACCAGACAGCACACGACGCAGCCTGGATAGAAGATCCAAGGTGCCCATGTATCCATTGCTGCGTCGCCGACTTTGACGACTTCCGATAGAAGGAAAATAGCTCCGATCACCAGTCCTCCGATCAGCAATTCAGGCAGAATCAGAACAACTCCCCAGCTTGCAACCGCCATCCACAGCCAACTCTTCCAGCGCGCATTGCCCCGGAAAGTCACTGATGATAAATTCGCAGTTTCCCCAAAATATAGTTGTGAAGTAAGGCCTGCATAAGACGGCCAAGCGAGAAGGTGGAGTAACAAAGCTAACTGATAGAGCACTGCTGTGTAGACCGCCAACTGTCCGATCGCGAGTAGAAGATTACCCCTATATGGATCTGGAGTTAGCCCCCACCAGAGCCGATTGGCGGCTTCAACAGCGATAATCACCAATGCTGGAACCGCCGCGATTCCAGCAAAGACCAAAAACTTCGCCCGATAAATCTGAATTGTCCTGTCCAGAATTTCCCCCAGATTCATCGGGCGCAGCGGCTCATTCATGCAGCTTCTCCGGCCTGGATTGGTGCAGTCGGAGGGCCGTCCTTGCGCAGGCGCTGATCGTGGTAGATCACCGCTAAAGCGGTAGTGAAGGCCGCATAAGAGCACAGGCCGGTAACAACCAAAATCAAAAAATATCCCAGAACGGCGAGGGCGATCAAGACTATAAACGCCGGCGAACCCGCTGTGACATGAGCCAAGATGGCCAAGATGGCCACCAGAGCACCCACTACGCCGAAAACAGCAATGCAGGCCAGACTGACAAGATAAGTAAGCGCGTAAACCACCAGCAGCACCAGAAAGATCCTGCCCTTTGCGCCTTCGGTAAGCTCGGCGCTGCGCTTGAGCGAGGCCCACGCAGGCCTGCCCTCCACCACGCAGACCGGATAAGCCAGCGAGAAGCGCAGCATGATCAGGATGGAATAGACCAGTGCGGCAATGTACAGCAGGACGGCCAGCGGAATCAGCACCAGAGCCGTTTCTCCCATTACGTAGCGCAGCAAAATTGCGCCCGAACCGACAATCAACACACACGCCAGCACCGGCACAATCATCAGCAGAGAGCCCAGAATCATCAGCCAGAGATGGCGTCCGAAGCGACGCCAGGCCACGCTGTACGCCTCGCGAAAGGTGACCGCGACGCCCAGATCGGCTTGCGTGGCGGCGTAGCTTGCCGCCGGCAGATAGAGCGCGTAGATCAAGGGAAACAGCAGATAGGAAATGCCCATCAAGATCGAAAGCACGAGGATCGGCATGACCTGTCGCGGAGCGGTTTGATCGGCGATGTGCGGAGCGATGGACAGGAGCATGAAGCCGATTACCGGCATCAAGAGCAAAAATATGGCTCCGCAAGGAACGGCGGCAATTCCGAGAAAGAGCCGGAGGTGAGAGTGCATGAGCCGGAAGCTCCGGTCGAAGAGCTGGCCGAAGCTCATCGGAAGCGAGTGTGCGGAGGCAAAGGCTGCGGGAGCTGCGGATTCGTTCATTGGGGTTCTCCTGTCGCTGGCGAAGCTGATCTTGCTGACGACTCTGGCTCGGTGGCTGGCGGAAATTCTCCGGTTTGCGTCGAGTCTTGGATCGGTGCGGCTGCGGGTGGCGTCAGTCCGGCCGCTTGCATCATCCACTCGATGTCATAGCCCTCTTTGCGAATGCGCTGATCGTAGTAAAAAAGCATGATGCCAGTAGCGAAGATCGGTCCGATAAAGGTATTGGTGAAGAAGCCGACGATCTGCTGCAGAGCCTGCATCCACGCTGACATCACGTGGCCAGGTGAAGAAAATGCCGCCGCAATAAAGAAGGACTGCGTCAAAAGCACCAGCCCGACTTGGATGACACCAATCAGCAGTGCTAGGAGAAAGATACGCCCCCGCGAACCCTTGCTGAGTTCGATGCTGCGGCGGAGCGCCCTGCGCGCCGTGAGATTCTCCACCACGCAAGCAGGAACAGAGAGCGAATAGCTCAAGCCCATCCAAATGGCGTAAACGATCCAGGCAATAAAAAATAGGACTAAAACAAAAATGCCAAGAACCGCCATCGGTCCCATGCTGGAGGCGCTGGAGTAAACTCCAGGCACCGAGAAGATAAAGAGAGGGACCACAATGATGAGCAAAAGCAGTGGGGCGCAGATGATTAAAGAGGTAAGAATCATCAGCCATATATAGCGGCCAAGTTTGGGCAGGGCGCTCTGGTAGGCGCCGCGAATGGTGGCCGGTTCTCCCATGTGAACCCAGGCCACGGCGCGATTGATTGCCGCCGTGACGGCACCCGCAAATCCGATGAGGAACAGCATTTCGATGAGTGCAAAGAGGCCGGTGAGAACCGCAGTCATTCCTATACTTGCCGACCCCTTGAGCCACGAGGTCAGTCCGATCTGGATTAGGCTCAATACAAGTATTACGCCGGAATAAACGGCATATATCCCGGCAAAGAGCAGGAAATTGGTGCGATAAAGCTGGGCGGTGCGGTCCAGAATCTCGCCGAGCGAGAGCGGGCGGAGGTTGCTTTCCATATTAGGCTCCCTGAAAACACGGTGTTTGCGCTTTCCGGGATGGTAGCACAATCAGCGAACTACTCGAGGTTTTGAATCAGGGTGCCTTCTGGAATTTTAATCTGGAATTGGTCGTCGGTCAGCGACGGCTTCTGGTTCTCTTTGACATCCTCGACGGAAAGTACAATTTCCAGCTCCTCGATGGGCCGCTTGATGGTGACCTGTGTCGGGTATCTGCTAGCGCCGAAATCCTGGTACGCGGAATAGAAGACCTGGGTCTCCAAGCTCCCCTTGTTGTCGTAGATATCCTGCTGGTAAGGCTGGAGGTCGTCGCGATGGAAGCGCACTACACGCGTCAAAGGCAACTGCTGGCTCTCCGGTTTGCGACGCATCACGCTCAATGTGTAAACCGGGATCGAGAGCAAATGCTTCTTGGCCGTGTCCTCGACCATTACCGTCTCCGGAACGACCGCATACAAATCGTCCGGCTCCAACCCGCGCACCGCTAGGGCATCAAAAAAGAATCCGGGGCGAAGGTTCTCAAACGTATTGTCGGACTTCTTTTTCAGCGCGTTCGAGCCTTTCACGGCAGCTCATCAGGAGCCACCGTCTGCTCAATTAACGGAGCCTTGGGCACTGGTAGTTTGCGCGTGGTGGGAAACAGCGAACACCCCGAAATGAGCAGTGGCAGCACCAGAGTTGCAGCGGCGATACATCGACAACACTGTCTCACTGGCTGCCTGCCTTCTTCACGGCGTGCCGGTAGCCGGCCACATTGTGCGCGTGCTCTTCAACAGTCGAGGAAAACAGCGAGCCGCCCTGCGGATTGGCTCCAGCGGCGACAAAGTAGAGATAGTCGGACTTAGCCGGCTCCATCGCCGCGCGCAGCGAGCGCAGACCGGGATTCGCCACCGGACCCGGCGGCAGGCCAGTATGCAGATAGGTGTTGTAAGGGGTATCGAGCTTAAGGTCGCTCAGGTAGATCGTGCCCCGCCAGCGACCACTCAGTTCCAGACCGTAGATCACCGAAGGGTCGGTCATCAGAGGCATCTTCTTGGCCAGGCGATTCTCGAAGACGCTCGCCACCAGCGGACGCTCCGCATCCAACGCCGTCTCCCGTTCCACCAGCGAAGCCATGGTCACCACTCGATGCACGTTCCCTTTCAATCCCAGTTGACTGGCCACCGCGCGAAAACGCTTGACCATCGCCGCGCAAATCTGCGCCGGGCCAAACTTGCGCGGAAAATAATAAGTGTCCGGAAACAGGTAGCCCTCCAGGCTCGTCGCTCCGGGGTCCAGATCGGCCACCAGGCTCACTTGCCTTGGTTCCGCATCCCAAAAACTCTGCCTTGTGCCAAAACCCGCCTGCTCCAGCCTTGCAGCGATCTCAAAGAGACTCGCTCCTTCGGGAATCGTCACCGCTTTGGTAAACACATCCCCGCGGCTAATGCGCGCATAGACCTCGGTCACCGTCGCCGGATGGTCGAAGCGATACTCGCCCGCCTTGAGCGTTCCCCGCTTACACCAGCGGACCAGATCGAACAGGTAGCGGCTGCGCACCACGCCTGCCGCTTCCAGTTGCCGGCCCATGCGCAGCGCCGACGAGCCCGGCGTGAACTCGACAAAAGTCTCCGTCTCCGGCCCAAAAGGTACATAAACCAGCCAGGCCGCCGCGCCCGCCGCTAAGAGTAAGACGAACAAGGCCGCCCGCAGGACTCCCGCCGCGCCCGAACCCTTTCTCCTTCTATTTGTCCTGCTTGTCCCTCGGCGGCGCGTCATGCGTTGCGTTCAACCCTTCATTTCCGGCAATCGTGGCGGAATATCCCTCGCGGGACTCCCATCCTTTGATTGTACCGGGCTTGAGGCTCCTCGGTTGGGCATTTCTTCCCTTGGGCGTGTTGGATGAACACGAAGCGCGTAGCTATAATGTGGGCGCGCCATGAAATCAAGATGGAGGTCCTGGGTCCTGGAATCGGTAGGCGCACAATTTGATGCCGATCCTTTCCCGAAAGTTGAGGACAGACCGATGCGCAAAGCACTCGTAGTAGTTTTGTTCGGCACCCTCTGTGCCGCGCTTCCAGCTCAGAACTTATCCATTACTGTGCCCACGGTGGATAGGTACGCATACTCGATTCAATACGTGCCCAAAAATGACATCTATAAAGCTCGCGACTATAGGGCATTTAGCAAGAAAGGGGTCGAATCCTATGACACCATCTCGCGTTATCTTCAGGAGAGGCTGTCCAGGGAGGTCGAGGCCCGGGGATTCCACCTTGCCGGAACCGCGGATTCGGCCGCGTTCAAGTTCACGATTGACCTGATGGAGGTATCGGATAACTCTGGGATAGGAAACCAGTTCAGTCCTATCTATGCTCCGTACGTAACGGTTCAGGCTGCACTTTCGATTGCGGATTCCGCGGGAACCCTCATCTATCACAAGGAGTTTGCCGGAAAAGCCAAACTGGCGGGGCCTGGACAGAGGTCCGAGAGATTCGTCACCATGGCAGGCCGGGCCGCCGATGATCTGATGCTCAAGCTCGACAACGATCAGGATTTCAAGAAGGTTCTCTATGTCCCCGGCGGCGTTACGGCCAGCAGTCCCGCCCCCGTGGTTCCGTCCGGTCAAGAGGCAGCGCCCGCGCAAGCTGCGGAGTCAGCACAGACACCATCCGTTCCCCCCTCACAAGCGGCCACAGCGTCGGCCCAGCCGCGCCTGGTCCAACTCCCAGCGGGCACAGCCGTTCTACTCACGCTCGACCAGGATTTCGACACAAGAAAAGCCAACGAAGGAGACATCATCTCGTTCACCCTGGCGGAAGATCTCCGGGTTGGCGCGGAGACGGTTGCAAGCGCCGGAGTCAAGGCAAGAGGCAGCTTCTACAGAGAGGCACTCAGCAAGGGGCGGAGATTCCTCTTAGGAGGAGTCGGCGGGGGCGTTACCTCGGCAATGCCGGCTGGTGATCCGCACATTCGAATGGGGTATATCGAGATTGGAGATCTCCGTGTGAACCTTCGCTCTGAGCAACCCCAATCGCAGGAGCAATCCCTCGCCCCCGGCGCGGAGATTCTTGGGGCCGTGCGCAGGAAGAGCGGGAAGCTCGGGTGGTATTTCTACGTGGACCAGGGGACTCGGTTCCGGGCTTATACAGTGGAGAATATCAATCTACCGTCAGGCGCGCCTGCCGTCCAGAGTGACCAACAGACAAAAATTGCGCCCGCAAAAACGGCGCTGGGCGCCACACCCTCGAAATAAACAAGCAAATTGCCGGGTGGACCAGCTCTGACCAATCCAGACCCGGGCCTGATGGTAGATTGGGATGTGGGCCATCCGGCCCCGCAGGTGGTTTGCAGATTATTTCCCTCACCGGCGCGCACAATCGAAGCATGAACTCCGACCTCAGCAGCGGGCATTTACTGACCCCTGACACTCGATTTTGAGACCTGCGATACAACAAGCCTCTGCGTAATTCTTTCCGTACGACTCTCCTGACTCCTATTCACAGTTGAGTGCGGATAATTTCCCTCCCGACGCGCACAATGGAAGTATGAACCATGACCAGAGCCGCGGACATTTACTGACCACTGATCACTGCTCGCTGACCACCGAGGGGTACCCCCCTCCCCCCCCTAAAATATATATTTTGACGTAAAGATTTTGCAGG